>CAYRJN010000155.1:0-9230 GCA_964424545.1 uncultured Calditrichaceae bacterium | reverse complement strand
TTTTCGCCACCGGCGCTTTTGTATAAATGAACCAGAGCCAACGAATCGGATTCCAACACTTTTGCGTGTCCGTTTGAATTCCATAAAAACAGCGATATTAAAAACAGTGTGACGATTTGTAACTTTTTCATAGTGATTAGCTCCTTCTAAAATAATGATTATTATGTGCTTTCTTTAAAATTAAATGGCTATTAATTAGCTTGAGTCTAAATTAATAAAATCCGGTCATTTCTTGATCCTCCCTTGATTTTGGTTAAAATGAGATTTTCTATATAAACAAAACGTATTAAAATAAAAATATGCAGATTAATACATGTGAGGGCAAATCAATATGTACTAATCATTTAAAAAAACAATTTAATAGAATTGTTCGAATAGAAGTAAAAAATATTTAAAACAGGAAAAACTTAATCAAGTTTAATGCAGTAAATTTAGAAAAACTAAAAAATATGTATGTGATTGCTGTCACCGAATAAAATAAGCGCTTTATTACATAAAAGTGCAAAAAAATATTATAATGATTAAATATTCACTTAAAATATTAAGTTAAACGATTCTTTTGCTTTGTAAATGGCTAAATGAAAAATTTGCCGACACGAAAAATATTTTCATAGTAAAATTATTGATTTTTTTACCGCTATTTCAATCCTGTCTTTGCGGGAAGAAATCTTTAATCCGATTTGCGTCGAAAATCGGGCGCTCTTAGTTGTGTTGCGTTAAAAAAATTATCCCCTCAAGATCGGTTAATCTTGAGGGGATAATAACGCTATTTTATCAACAACATCTTTTTAATCGCGCTGAAACTACCCGCTTTTATCTTGTAATAGTAAACGCCGCTGGCAAATCGCGCCGCATCAAAGCTTACACGGTAGCGCCCGGCCGGCTTATAACCGTTTACCAGTTCCGCTATCTGTTCGCCCAGCATATTGTAAATGGTAATCTGCACATCGCTTTCCCGCGGTAGGGCGTAAGCGATCGTTGTTGTGGGATTAAAGGGGTTGGGATAATTTTGTTTCAAAACATAGTTTTTAGGCGGCGATGTCAAGTCTCTATCGTTTATATCCGTGCCGACGCGCACATTCAATTTTATTGCGCGGCTGTACAAAGTCAATTCCGTAGCTATTGTATTGGTAATTCTACAGACGTAAAAACCGGAATCGGCAAGCGAAACGGAAGAAAGATTATATTCGGCGTCAACGGCTCCTTCAATATCGATATTATCTTTCATCCATTGGTATTTATTGGCTGTTCCGCCAACAGAAACGGACATATTGAATTCGGAACCGCTGACAACGATTGTATCAATTAAAGAACCCACGCTATCCTGAGGGGAATAGGTAAATATATCCGCTATGCCGATATTGGGTTCAATATCGCCGAAATCAAGCCGGTTTCCTTCCACTTTAAGTTTGAGGAGAGAGCTGTCTAAGGCGCTTCCTTTAAAATCGGGCAATTCACTGAGATTATCATTATGAAGATAAAAATATTGCAAATTACCAAGCTTACCCAGCTCAAGCGGTACTTTACCGTTGAGCTTAGGATTATCGCTAAGATAGAGGTATTGTATATTATCGAGCTCGCTTAGTTCTTTCGGAATCGTTCCAGCAAGCCCGTTATTGAAAAATTTATGCCTCTTACGCGGCCGCCTATTTCGTTAACGCCGAACCAAGTGGAGAAAGAGGAATCGGATGATAACCAATTTATATTCTGCGCCCATGAGTCGCCGTCTGTGTTGTTATATAAAGCGACTAATGCAAGAGAATCTTTCATTGATGGTGATTTGATTTCTATAATCTGACTTAAGGTATCCCAACTGTCGATTTCGTTTTGAACGGCAAAAGATACGCGATAGCGGCCATAGGTACCATAGGTATGAACAGGGTTTTGCTCGTTAGAAGTCGTATTATCGCCAAAATCCCAATACCATTTAGACGCGCCGACACTATTATCCCTAAAAGAAACGGTTTTGTTATCAATGGTTTCGTCAAAATCGGCGGTCGGTTTATGCTGCTTATATAAAAATTGTGTAACTTTGGTAATAACGGTATCCCAATAGGCATTCGGGCCGTCATCGTTCCACATACCATTGGTAACGCCGTAAAATTCATGCCCTTCGCCCCCGACAAAATAAGTTTCATGTTCAATGCCCATTTCGTCCAGTTTTTGTGATATGGGGTTGCTGCCATAAGTCTCGGGAATAGTTGAAATGCCAAAAGGATGCCCTACATTAAAATATACGTAATCATCTGCCGTACCGTGAATTAAAAACACCGGACTGTGCGGGTCGCCGTCTTTGATTAGCCCTGTATTTCCCAAAGCGCCCCACAAGGAGATAATAGCGTTGGGGTGCGCATTGTGTTCGTAAGCGTTTCCCGTTGCATCCAATCTTCCCAAATCAGGACCGGCGTCTAAATATAAGGGAGGCACACCGCTTGTTTCGTAAGTGGCGGCGGGTCGTTCGCTCTCTTCATTCATATAAAGATTGTGCAGAGCCATAAAACCGCCGGCGCTGCTGCCGAGAAAATAAACTCTGTTCGTATCAATACCTTCTTCTGCACTATTTCTTATAAATCTTATGGCGGCTCGGCAATCCTGTAGTCCGCGGTAAACGGCGCGCGTAGCGCTTATTTCACTACTCGGATTCATTCCCTGACGATACTGAATGGTTGCGGTATAATAACCTTTTCGGGCAAAGGTATCGCAAAAAGCCAGCATATCGTCATGCTCTTTTTCCCCTTCGATAAAGCCGCCGCCATGAGCAACGATCAATACAGGGTGAAGTCTCAAAGTATCGTCTTTCGGACCATAAATATCCATATTAAGAACAAAGGGCTGTGTCGAATTTTCACCGTTATAGGGCGATGTTAGGGCGGGCGCCGTTCCGTAGTTGAGGTTGATTGCGAGCGTGTCCAATTCAAATAAAGATTTTACATAGCGTTCGGGAACTTGGGCAAAGCCTCTTGCAGCGAAAAGAATTAACAGGCCAAGAATAATTAGTGATTGCTTAAACATGGTTCCTCCTTTTGATAGGATGAATTTAATTTAGCCTGTGTTAGGTAGTCTTTAAAAAAGCGACTGCTTAAAACAAGTTTTATAAGCGTCGTCAATTAAGGTTGGAATCCGTGGGGTAATCTAATATTCCGGCTTAACGGACGAATACGTTCTGTTTTATAAATGTTATATGATATATAATAAATTTAAGCTTATTAAAATGTGACGAATAACACAAGTATTATTAAGCGTTGTGTAGCTATATAAGAATATGAGAAGTAAGCTGATCGTTACAACTAACTTTCCCTATAATGGCAGCCGCGGCTCTGGCGGTCTTCCCATGCCGAATTGGCGATAATAATAGAAGTGCGCACGGCGTTTCTAAGTCCTATTAAAGCGTCCGTGATATTGGCTTTGCGGTAAAATTTTTCGATTTCGTTTTCAAGATTGCGCAGCTCTCTAATAGCGCGCTGTAAACGGCGGTGGTTGCGTACCAGGCCCACATAATTCCACATAATATTTTTAATGGAGCTCATATCTTGATTAATCAAAGCCGGGTCCGGATCGTCAATGCCTTCATCCTGCCATAGCGGGATATTCTCTTTCTTCGGGCGCGGCGTATCTTTCAGCGTTAAAATGATATTTTGAGCGGCGCGGTGGGCCCAAACCAGCCCTTCCAAAAGGGAAGTGCTTGCCAGTCGATTAGCGCCGTGGAGGCCGGTGCAGGAAACTTCGCCGATGGCGTAAAGCGAGTTGATAGTTGTCAAGCCTTGGTCGTTAACCCATACGCCGCCGCAAGCATAATGAGCCGCAGGGACAACCGGTATTAATTCATTGGTAATATCAACGCCGTATTCCAAACATTTTTTATAAATATTGGGGAATTCCATTTTTATTTTGGACGCGGGCAAATAAGAGGAGAGATCAAGATAGACGTGTGTGGTGCCTTGTTTTAAAATCTCTTCATGGATGCTGCGCGAAACAATATCTCTCGGAGCCAGATCTTTCCACTTAGGGGCGTAACGCTGCATAAAGGGTTCGCCGTTTGCATTAACCAGTCTGGCGCCGGCTCCGCGAACCGCTTCCGAAATCAAAAAATGATGGGCCTGGGGGTGAAAAAAAGTAGTCGGGTGAAATTGAATGAATTGATTATTTATTACCCTTGCGCCCATCCGATAAGCCATAGCGACGCCGTCTCCGCGGGCGCCGTCGGGGTTGGTTGTGCGCAGATATATCTGTCCCAATCCGCCGGTGGCCAGAATGGTTTTTTTTGCGAGGCAGCGCATTACCGTTCTTTTCTTCTGATTAAAGATATAGGCGCCGATACAGGAACGAGGCTCGTAAACTTGTAAACGGTCTAAAGAGTGGTGATGCGGCGCCAACAAATCGACTGCCGTATAACCTTTTAAACAACGTATATTATTCAATTTTTTTATATAATTATTGATAGCGGTTTGAATAGAACGTCCGGTAGCGTCCGTAGCGTGGATAATACGGGAGACCGTATGGCCTCCTTCCGCAACAAGAGAGAGACTGCCGTTTTCTTCTTTATCAAACTGAACCTCTAATTTTTCGATTAAGATCTTTTTTACAAGAGCGGCGCCGTTGTTGCTTAATATTTCCACTGCCCGAGGGTTACACAGCCCGTCGCCTGCGCGTTTGATATCTTCAGCCAAGAGCTCAGGCGAATCATTCTTCCCTTTATAAATTATACCGCCCTGTGCATAATACGTGTTTGATTCGTGGGAATTCAAACTTTTTGTTACCAGCGTAACGTCAATGCCTTGTTCGGCTAATAAAATAGCGGCAACGCCTCCGGCAATCCCATTACCGAGAACCAACACATCGGTTTCTATACATTCCATCAGGTCTATCCAATCTCAAGCATTCTTTGAACTGACTGTAAAGCGCGAATCCGTATATCTTCATCTACGCTTATTTCATATTGATTAAATTTTAAAGCTTTAAGCGTGTCTTCCATGGTAATCTCATTCATATGCGGGCAACGAACGCTGCATAATCGCAGCATTTCTTTATCGGGATTTGCGGCGGCGATATTATCGCCCATGGAGCATTCCGTTAATAGTAAATAATGCGGCGCTTCGGATTCCTTAACGTATCTGATCATAGCCGATGTGCTTCCCGAAAAATCAGCGGCCGAAGCCACCTCGGGTTTACATTCCGGATGGGCAAGAATAACCACATCATTAAACTGCTTCCTTACATTTTCAATATCTTGCACCGTAAATTGTTCGTGTACTTCGCAGCGGCCTTTCCAGCCGATCATTTGGTAATCAAGATCAAGGTCTTTCTGTGAAAAATCCAGCCCGCTTTTTGGGAAAATAATATGTTTTCCCGTTTCTCGGGCGACATTGCCGGCGAGAAATTCATCGGGTAGAAAAATAATCGTATCGCTTTTAAACGATTCCACGACAGCGGCGGCGTTACCCGAAGTGCAGCAAATGTCGCATTCCGCTTTAACGTCGGCGTAAGTGTTAATATAGGTAATAACCGGAACACCCGGAAACTTCTTTTTAAGCGCTCTGACATCATCGGCCGTAATACTTTCGGCGAGAGAACAGCCCGCTTTTTCGGCGGGTAACAAAACGGTTTTTTGGGGATTTAAAATTTTTGCCGTTTCAGCCATAAATTTGACGCCGCAAAATACAATAATATCTTTATCTGTTTCGGCCGCTTTACGCGCTAGCTCTAAGGAATCTCCTTTTATATCGGGAATGGTATAAAACAGTACCGGTTCCATATAGTTGTGGCCGAGAATCACCGCATTTTTTTCTTTTTTCAGGCGCTCGATTTCATCAACGAGCGCTAATTTCATATCAAGTTCCACACCGGGAACTATTTTGCCGAGATGCTTGTAGGCCTCTTCATATTTTTTACCGTTTAACACGATACCTCCATAGTATAGTTTTAAAATTGATCGTTAAATTGAGCGATTCACGCGCTTTAGCGTTGCCGGATTTTTTTGAAAATCGTATAATTTATCCCGATTCTTTTTATCGGGTGCGTTTACGCTTTCCATAACAGACTCCGACAACTCGGGCGATAATAAACATATAATCGTTCAATTTAGGTGATGTTAAAATTTAACCGTTATAGAAAAGATTATTTATTCAATCAATAAACTGATATCCAGCGCTTTTACCGAGTGCGTCAACATGCCCACAGAAATAAAATCGACGCCTGTTTTGGCGTATGCTTCTACCGTATCTAAATTAACATTGCCTGAAATTTCCAAGGCCGCTCTTTTATCGGTGATTTCCACCGCTTTTTTAATCTCTTCAATATCCATATTGTCAAGCATGATACGATCGACCTGAAGTTCCAGCGTTTCGCGTAATTCTTTAAGATTTTTTACTTCCACTTCAATAGCGTATTTTGTGCCATGCTGTGCGCGTGCCATAACCACGGCGCCGGTTATGCTTCCGGCAGCCGCAATATGATTATCTTTGATCATTATCATATCATAAAGGCCGAAACGGTGATTCTGTCCTCCGCCGATTTTTACCGCATATTTATCGAGAACCCGAAGCCCTGGCATTGTTTTCCGCGTATCGAGAATAACGGCTTTTGTTCCCTCTGTTTTGTCTACAAATTTTCGCGTTAACGTAGCGATTCCCGACATACGTTGAAGGAAATTTAACGCCACGCGTTCGGCTTTTAATATTGTCCGACCAGACCCGTCTATAGAGGCAATCTTATCGCCGGTAGAAACTTTACTGCCGTCGCTAATAAAAGACTTGAATATGATATTATCCGACAGTTCTCTGAAAGTATATTCGGCTACGGATAATCCGGCTACAATTCCGGCTTCTTTGGCAATGAAATAGCCGCTATATCTCTCATTTTCTGGCACAATGCTTTCCGTCGTGATATCGCCTTTACCAATATCTTCTTCTAAGGCGTTTTTAATTATGGCAATTATCTCTTTTATATCGGATGAGTTCATATAATCTATCCCTTAAAGCGTTTTTATATTAACGTTTCATACAAATTAACAGTGATGTTCATAAAAACCAAAAAAATCGGATATAATCCAAAGTTTACAGTGTTTATAGGTATAAATGTACTATTCCGACGCTTAAATCTTGTGCTATTGGGAGGGCGTTAGGGGGCAAATTGGTTATACAGTCTGCAAGGAAGATATCTTTTTAATGATGGAAGAGATAATAGCTTTGTCCTTTGTTTTTGGAAGCGCTTTTTTGAAATAATATAATGATTTTTCAATATCACAGTAAAGATACAGCATAGCAAGACTCTCCAGTTCATTTGCAGTCATTTTTTCTTCGTCGCTCGTTTTCTCCCAGCCGATAACTAATTCGGGGCAAGGACAGTCTTCATGGTACGGATCCGTATTGATGATGATAGTCGGGTCGACGGTTAATAAATTGCTAAACAGACGCAGCGCTTTTTCCACTTGTCCCGTTTCTATGTAGCAAATTATCAGTTTTTTCTTTAGCTTTAACGGTTCAGCGGAATTATTTAACGCCTCTTCCAATTGTTCGGCTGCTTTATGATATTGTCTCGCTATAAAATAGCGGTTTCCTAACATTTCTGACATAGTCTACCTCAGCGCTTGGTATAGCAAATATCGCACCAAATTTTTTATATACTGGTAATATCATCATCTTTTTAATAATGAATTTTTCGGAAGTCCTTTACAGATAAAGGCTCAAAATAGATAATAAGGAAAAATATTTATGAATATTTTCATTATTCCCTATAATAAATAGAATATATCTTTTAAAATCTGTTTGCATTAGTGTTTCAGGGTTGAAACATTAGTTTAGTCAACTATATGTATTTATATTATTTATGTAAATGAACATATAAGAAACAATTTGTTCTTACTGAAACAACAAGTGATTAATTCTCCAAGCCCAAAACTTTCATTTTGCGCCAAAGCGTTGTGCGGCCGATTCCCAGTTCTTTGGCTACTTTTGAGCGGTTCCATTGATAACGTTCCAATAGAGTGCGGATTTTATCAAATTCATTGTCTTCTCTAAAACGGGGAATTTCGCGTTTGCTATTACCCATACATTCCGCTTTAAGTCTTACATTCGGAGGCAGCTTGGAAGCATGAATGATGTTATCTTTGGTTCTGGCAAAAGCATATTCAATGGTATTTTCAAGTTCCCGTACATTGCCCGGCCAATCATAGCTGATGAGGATGTCCATGGCTTCGTCATCGGCTTCTTTAATATTTTTACCTGAGATTAAAGAAAATTTATTAATAAAATGCTGAACAAGATGAGCGATATCACAACGCCGTTCGCGCAAAGGAGGCAGATGTATGGGAATGACGTTTAGGCGGTAAAATAAATCTTCCCGAAAACGTCCTTCTTTCATTTCTTCCTGCAGGTTCTTATTTGTGGCGGCGATAACGCGCACTTTTACTTTCCGTGTTTTAGATTCGCCGATTCGTTCAAATGTACCCTCCTGCAAAACCCGTAAAAGCTGCACTTGCATTTGCAAAGGCATCTCGGCGATTTCATCCAAAAAAATAGTGCCCTTGTCGGCCATTTCAAATCGACCGGTTCTATCGCGATAGGCGTCGGTGAAGGAGCCTTTAACAT
Organism: uncultured Calditrichaceae bacterium; assembly: GCA_964424545.1. Lineage (GTDB taxonomy): Bacteria > Calditrichota > Calditrichia > Calditrichales > Calditrichaceae > JAUVIB01. The sequence continues at coordinate 645 of CAYRJN010000155.1, read as the reverse complement.
GTCCGAATAATTCGCTGGCCAGTAAATTGGGAGGCAAAACGGAGCAATTAACTTTGACATAGGGCCCGGATGAAACGCGGCTGGATTTCCGGATGGCGTCGGCGATCATTTCTTTTCCCGTTCCCGACTCTCCGGTGATTAAGATGCTCGATTCGGAATCGGCTACTTCCTCAATCAAGTTGAATATTTCCACCATGGATTTATGCTGACCGACAATGCCGTAAAATTGCGAAGAACGGTTTAGATTTTTTTGAAGATTTTCAAGGTAAGAGAGGTCGCGAAAAGAAACTACGCCGCCTATAGGCGTATCGTTTTCGTCTTTTAAAACGGAAGCGTTTAATCGTACGGGGATTGTTTTGCCGTCTAAGGTTTCAAATTCGCTTTCAAGATCATTGACCCATTCGCCGCTTTCCAGCACTCTTTCGATAGGGCAGTCGCTAAAGCAGCGGGTTGTTTTGAAAACGTTTTTACAAAAATCGCCTATAACTTCTGCGCGATTCAAGCCGAGAACCCTTTCGCCCGCTTTGTTTAGGCTGTTTATTTTAAAGTATTTGTCAACCGTAAACAGACCTTCTCCGAGTGAATCCAAAATGACGCGGGTTAACCTATCATCCGTTAATTTCATAGTATTGCCCCCCCTGTGTT
>CAYRJN010000154.1:1058-9334 GCA_964424545.1 uncultured Calditrichaceae bacterium | reverse complement strand
GAAGCGCGTTTATATTTTCGCGAATTTTTGAACTTTGCCGATGAATGTAAATTTAGGGATTGCACGCATATACACGAGAAAGAGTGCGCCGTGAAAGAGGCCGTTAAAAAAGGTAAAATTCATCCGTCTCGCTACGACTCTTATTTGGCGTTTGTAGAATCATTGGAATAGGCTTAATTAATCCGTCTTTTTACATACATATTCCGGCTTCCGATTCTTAGAGTTTCGTAAATTAATTTTTGAAGAAAGCGTAGCAGGAGTCGTCAAAATATCATTCCTTCGAAAGAAGGAATCCGAAGGCAGCAAATGGCAAGATTTTGATTCTTCGACTTATCGAAGTAAGACAAATGGGGGGAAATAATATTGGAACGGCAACAAAAAAGTCCGCCATTGTCATTCTTTTATTTAAGCGCAAAACCTAAAATTGTACGTATGCAAAAAATATTCTAAAAATAATATTGTAAATATTCCAAATAGGTTGGTTTTTGAAATTCTTATACAAAAAAATAAAGGATTAATGATGAATACCAAAATAAAGCCGCTTATCGTTTCCGTTTTAATTTCGGCAATTATTTTTCCAAACCTACTGCACGGCAAAGAACAAAAGGCAAAAAGCAATCAATCTTTTACCATGGATTCTCATAATTTTTTACTTAACGGGAAGCCCTTTCAAATAATCTCCGGAGAAATGCATTATTCCAGAATACCGAAAAAATATTGGAGACATCGAATTAAAATGGCCAAAGCCATGGGTTGCAACACGATTGCCACCTATGTTTTTTGGAATTATCACGAAACGCAAAAAGGACGCTTCGATTTTAAATCGCAGAACCGCGATGTAACAAAGTTTATTCAGCTGGTAAAAGAGGAAGATATGCTGCTTATCTTTCGGCCGGGTCCATACTCCTGCGGGGAATGGGATATGGGAGGCATACCGCCCTATCTGTTAAGCATTCCCGATATCAAATTGCGATGCGGCGATAAACGCTATATGCAGGCTGTGGAAAGGTATATCAAAAAATTGGCAAGCATCATAAGGCCCTACCTAATCACCGATAACGGACCGATCATTATGCTGCAAATCGAGAATGAATACGGCAGTTACGGAAACGATAGGAATTATATGAAAAGAATAAAAGAGCTGTGGGAAGAAAATGGCGTCGACATACCGTTTTATACCGCTGACGGCGCCACAACCTATATGCTGGAAGCGGGAACGCTGCCGGGCGCCGCCGTCGGATTAGATCCGGGATATAATCAAAAAGCATTTGAGCTTGCCGAAAAAATAAATCCCGGCGTTCCCGTATTCAGCAGCGAAACCTATCCCGGCTGGCTTACGCACTGGGGCGAAAAATGGGCCAAACCGAACACGACGGAATTATTGGACGAAGTACGGTTTTTATTAAAAAATAAACGGTCGTTAAATTTTTATATGTTGCACGGCGGGACAAATTTCGGATATTATGCCGGGGCCAATTCCGGCGGCAAGGGCTATCAACCCGACGTAACCAGTTATGATTACGACGCGCCCATAAACGAACAGGGACGAGCCGCGCCAAAATATTATGCGCTCAAAAAGCTGATTACAGAATACAGCGCCAACCCCTCTTCCATACCCGCGCCGCCCGCTCCGATTCCCGTTATGGAGATACCCGCAATAAGAATGAAATCTTTTGGCTCCGTCTGGGATAATTTACCAACCGCCATTGAATCCGTTCAACCGAAACCGTTCGAATATTACAATCTTTTTTACGGTTATGCATTATACAAAACAAAATTAATCGGCCGAAAAAAAGGAAAACTTGTGATTACCGAACTTCACGATTATGCGACGATATTTATAGATGGAAAATACATCGGCGCAATCGACCGCGCAAAAGGGGAAAATTCCATTGAATTACCGGCGGGAAAAAGCAAAAATCCTATACTGGAAATTTTTGTAGAAGGTATGGGACGTATCAATTTCGGACAAGAACTAATCGATCGCAAAGGCATTACCCGACGCGTAACGTTAAACGGGATGACTTTAATGAATTGGCAGGTTTACCGCTTGCCGATGGATTCCAAATTTATTACAGGAATAAACCCTTCCAAAACAATAAACAAACAAGGACTTTTTTTCAAAGGAGAATTTACGCTGGATAAAGCGGCCGATACCTATATCGATATGTCAAACTATCAAAAGGGAGTAGTCTGGGTAAACGGTCATAATTTAGGAAGATATTGGGATATCGGCCCGCAGCATAGCCTATATTGTCCTGCATCATGGTTGATAAAAGGAAAAAACGAAATAATTATATTTGATTTGCACCAATTGGAAGCAAAGCCGGTTAAAGGCGTAAAAGAGCTGTTATAAGGTTCAAAACTCTTTATAAACTCTCGCTAACGACTTTCCCGGAGCCTTCATTTCTATATCAAGGAAATAACCGTAAGGCGTTTGATAGGTTTCGTAGCCCACGGCTTTTAAACGTTTTTCCGCATTATCGAACAAATTTTTAAGAAAATCGGGGCTGCACTTGGAATCGCTCAAATGGGCAAAAGAGTGCAGCACGACGCGTTTGCAGTTTAATTTTCCACCGAGCCATTTAATATTTTTAACCAATTTCGTTTCCACTTTAGCTGCATTCTCTTCATCCGCCTCTTCGCCGTGAATAAAAGCGACAACCGCGTCGTTGATCATTTTTTCCTCATTAATATCGTCGACATTTTCCAGATTTTTTACGGCCGTATGATATTTAAATTCTTCCATAAACCAAAATAACGCTCTCATTTTATTCCAAGCTCCTCTTTATGTTCAATGATTAAATTCAAGCAAGCGTCGTGTTCATTGGGCGCCTCGCCGTTCAAAATGGCCTCTTCGACAAACTTTTTGATTTTGCCGATTTGCGGCCCGGGTTTGATGCCGAATTTTTCCATAATTTCCCGCCCGTCCACAGGCGGCTGAAAGTTGCGTATGCGGTCGCGCTCTTCCACCTCCTTCATGCGTTTAACCACATGATCGTAATTATTAAGATACTCTTTAACGCGGCGGCGGTTTTTAGAGGTAATATCGGCGCGGCATAATATCATCAGATCGTCTACGTCGTCTCCGGCAAGAAAAAGCAAACGGCGGATTGCCGAATCGCTGACAATATCGCTTACCATGGCCATAGGACGCAAATGTAAACGGACGAGTTTTTTAACATATTCAATTGTATTTGCCGGATATTTCATACGACGCATAATGCCGCCCGTCATACGCTCGCCTACCACTTCGTGACCGTGAAAAGTCCAGCCGCTGCTCTCGATAAATTTTTTGGTTTTCGGCTTACCGATATCATGAAATAAGGCGGCCAGCCTAAGGCCCAGTTTACGGCTTTTTTCGGCTGTATTATGCAGCACTTCCAAAGTGTGATAAAATACGTCTTTATGATGAAAATCCCGTCGTTGCTCAATCCCTTTTGCCTTGACCAGTTCGGGTAAAAATTCTTGCAGCAAACCGACATCGTCCAGCATCATAATGCCCTTGTCGGGATTTTTACCCATAATAATCCGATTAAATTCATCGGTTATGCGCTCCTGCGAAACAATCTTGAGCCGATACGCCGAACTTTTTATAGCTTTGTAGGTATTCTCTTCAATTTTAAAATTTAACCGCGTGGCAAAGCGCACCGCGCGCATCATTCTAAGCGGATCGTCGGAGAATGTTTGAATGGGTTCAAGCGGCGTACGGATGATGCCGCGTTTTAGATCGCCTTGACCGTCATACACATCAATAATCTTGCCGAAATTATGCGGCGAAATATCCATGGCAAGGGTATTGATTGTAAAATCGCGCCGCGACAGATCGGCCGGTAAATCGGACCGTTTGGTTTGCGGCTTGCGCGAATCGCTCGAATAGGACTCTTCACGGGCATTGACAAATTCCAGCGTATAGCCGTAATAATTGGCCATAAATGTACCGAAACGGGGATAGACAACGATTTTACGCAAATGCATACGTTTTTTAAGTAATTCCGCAAAAGTCAAGGCGTCGCCTATAATTACAAAATCAAGGTCTTTATCTTTAATACCGAGAATTTTATCACGCACGTATCCGCCGACGACATATACGTCATAATCCAATTCACGCGCCGTGCGATATATGATTTCAAAAATAGTTTTACTATTCATAAATTATTAAACTCTTATTTAGCGGTATCGAAATTACGGTCGAAATAACAGTTGAGATAAGCGTTCCGTTTTTTCAGTTGTGAGCGCCTAAACCATGTATAAAATCAATGATTTTACCATAAAAGAACCTTTTTAATTATCCGATTATATCGAAAAATGTAGATATTAATCTTTAACATTAATTACATTGCCATGCTATACTCATCAATATAGCAAGAATTTAAGTACAAAAGAGACTAAAACAAAATGGAATGAGATAATCCGCAAGCGCCGGATAATTTCAGTTAGCCATATCACGTAAAAAAATCAATCGACGCGAAAGATACCTTTCGTCTTTTATCTAAAAACAGGCGCATAATTTGATTAATATAAAAATATCCAATAAATTAGAGCCGATATTTACCATCTAACAAAGAATAAAACCATGGATAATTTCGATAAAGCGGCTAAAATAATAGATACGGCGGACGCCTTACTGATTACGGCCGGCGTCGGGATGGGGGTAGATTCGGGCTTGCCGGATTTCCGGGGCGCCCAAGGATTTTGGAAAGCCTATCCTCCGCTGCGTAAAGCGGGCATAACGTTCGCCGAAATGGCCAATCCCGCTCAGTTTCTCGACCATCCGAAACGAGCCTGGGGCTTTTACGGTCACCGTATTAATCTCTATCGTTCTACCGCGCCGCATGCGGGATTTTACCGACTGCTCGAATTGGGAAAAACTATGGCCGGAGGATATTTCGTTTTCACCTCCAACGTGGACGGACAGTTTCAAAAAGCAGGTTACGAAGAAGAGCGTATTGAAGAGTGCCACGGTTCCATAAACCATTTACAATGCACGCTTCCCTGCGGCGCTGATATTTGGCCGGCAGACGACCTTACAATCAAGGTTGACGAACGCAATTTTGAAGCGGCGGATCCCCTGCCGCGCTGCAAACATTGCTCCGCTCTTTGCCGCCCGAATGTACTGATGTTCGGCGACTGGAATTGGATATCGGCAAGAACCGATTCACAGGAAAAACGGTTTAATAACTGGCTTAAAGAAAATTTAAAAAACAGTCATAAAGCGGTTATCGTCGAACTCGGCGCCGGTACCGCCGTAGCCACCGTGCGTTTTACTTCCGAACAAATTGCCAAAAATTACGATGCGGCGCTTATTCGTATAAATCCCCGCGACTACGAAACGCCGCCGGGGCATATTTCTCTACCCGTCTCCGCCGAAGAAGGCGTTGAGCGCATCTATCAACTGATTGCCGGCGCGTAATCACGCCGTCCGGCGTCCTATATTTTACGCCCCGGCTGACGATTCAATACGTTAGCTTTTGCCTCCTTTATGCATTTTATTATCGTTTCAAAAACGGATATTATTTCACACTGTAAACGATCGTTTACATTTTAACAGAAAAACGTAAACAAACGTTTACACTTTTTTTTAGGATGCGAAAGAAACATATTTCCATAATAAATTGTTTATAATAATGTTATCTCACCTATTCATTAAATGGTATGATTTTTGCTCTATTGGAAAATAAAGAAAAAATTAAAATGGAAAACAATATGGATATTTTAATTATCAATCCCGGAGATAAGGATAGCCTGTATATTACCGAGCATCTCGGAATTGCCGGCCTAAAATCGTACGTTATTCAAAAAGGCTTTACAGCCGATGTTCTTGACATGGCTATCGAACGCTTTGACGTGGAAGACGCCGCAGAACATATCATGAACATAGAACCGTTGACGATCGGTCTTTCTCTTTTGGACGACACCAAAACTACGGGTCTGGCTTTAATCAAATCGTTAAGAGAAAAAGGATATCGAGGCGTCGTAATCGTCGGAGGGTATTTCCCCACGTTCTCTTCCAAAAAATTGTTGGAAGATTTTTCAGCCATTAATTTTGTCGTAAGAGGCGAAGGCGAATTGACCCTTGCCGAATTGATGGGCGTTATCCTTCATAAATCCAAACAGCAGCTGAAAGATATCAAAGGGCTTTCTTACCGCGAAAACGGCGAAATAATCGAAAATGCACCCCGTCCGCTCATATCCAATCTTGATATCCTGCCGGAAGCAGACAGAAAATACACATTTGAACTGATTAATCGCGGCATTAATATCCGCATTAACGCCACGCGCGGCTGCTGGGGACAATGTTCTTTCTGCGATATTTCCGGTTTTTATAAAACAAACGGCGGCAGTCTATGGCGCAGACGTTCCGTAAAACACCTTGTCAACGAAATTGAATATTTGATGTATACGTTTAATCAAAACTATTTTATTTTTAACGACGATCAATTTTTAACCAAAGGCAAAAACGCCGTTGAATATGTATCGGAATTTGCCCGAGAGCTTAAAAACCGTTCCATAAAGATCAATTTTGAATTGATGTGCCGCGCGGATACCGTTTCGAGACCGGTAATGAGCATATTAAAATCCGCCGGTCTTAAAAAAGTATTTCTCGGAATCGAATCGTTTGATCCCAAACAATTAAAACGCTTCAATAAAAAAATCACGCAACGCCAGAACCTCAAAGCCTTAATCCTGCTCTATCGAATGAAAATCGATGTTACGGTTTCTATTATTCTTGCCGACGCCTATACCGGATTTTGGGATTTAATCAAACAATTTATTTTCCTTTTTGAATTAAAAAACAGATATTTTAACAGCCCGTTATGCAAAATATCCATTAATAAAAAATTAGAAGTCTATCGCGGAAGTCCCGTTTATTACGAATATAAAAGTAAAGGGTTGATTAAAAAAGATCATTATCTCGGCAAGATTACCTATCGTATGAAGTTTTGGACGGCCTTACGTATTTTCTTATTTAAAATTGAAGAGGCCTTAACCATTAAACGCGTAATGAGAAAAAAAAGGGAAAATGAAGGAACGGGAAAAGAGTTAAGCTATAAACTTAATTAATGGGATCTGCACCCGCGCCGGATTGGAACGGAAAAATTTTAAAATACGCTATTTTCAAAAACGGAGTAAAAAAATTACTTTTTAGAACATAGCTAAATAAATTAATTTATAAAAAAGTCTAACGAGAGTCGTCAAAATATCGTTACTGCCCAAGCAGGAATCTAAATCGAGAATTTTACAAAAGAATACCGAAAGTATCTAAAACGAGAAACTTTGATTATAAACCGTAAATTTATCGGGAGAATATTATGAAGACTGTACTGATTGCGGACGGAGAACGCTCCATTCGTAAAGCGCTGGAACTATTGTTTGTTAGCCGCGGCGATTTCGTTTTTATGGCAAAAACAGCCGAGAACGCCCTATCTATTTTAAAAACGGCTGATCCGGATATTATTATTTATGATATGCAGTTATCCGGAATTTCACCCGCCGATTTTGCGAGAATCGCCAAAAACAGCGATTCATCAAGGCTTATATTTACATCGCTTTATCCCGAATGGCCGAAAATCGAAACAATTAAAAAAACGGCGAATTGTCATTATCTCGAAAAGCCGTTCGCCATTAAAGATCTGACAAAATTATTACCCGAATCGGCGTCAGGAAAGATTCGGTTTGCTTGTTAATAAGTCGTAACATCTTATTCGTTGGATTTCTTTTGTAATCCAAGAGGTCGGGTCGCTAATGTTCTAATATTTTCCGTGTGATTCGGCTAATAGCTTACAAGCGTAACACCATAGATATTTACAGGTTGGCCTTTGATGAATTGGCGCATAAAAATAAAAACCTGATAAGCGTTAGAATGAATAATCGTCTTTTTGAAATTACGAAATTGTCAACTGTTTTATCGATAATTCAGGAGATATCAACCAACAACCGAACTAAAAAGAGGAGGATGAACCGTGTTAAGAAGATTTACGCCTATATGAAGGGGATAACGTGATAAACGTTTAACAAAACAATCTAAAAAAAATAATTAAAATTTAGGAGACTTATCATGTTAAAAAAAATGAAAAAAAATATGAAAAAATTCTCGGTCCTTGGCTTTATCGTTTTCAGTTTTATGGGCCCGTCCATAACCTTTGCCAGAAACGTCGTTTCGCGTGCCATTGAGTAGCGCAGCCGTTTCTTTATAAAATTAATCGTAAACGCTTTTTTAAGGAGACTTATCATGTTAAAAAAAATGAAAAAAAATATGAAAAAATTCTCGGTCC
>CAYRJN010000154.1:221-958 GCA_964424545.1 uncultured Calditrichaceae bacterium | reverse complement strand
TTGGTTTTATCGTTTTCAGTTTTATGGGGCCGTCCATAACCTTTGCCAGAAACGTCGTTTCACGTGCCATTGAATAGTTTAAAGGAGTATATAGATGAAAAACGCATTAATTATAGACAAAGAAAGAGCCATTCGCAAAGCCTTGACGTTATTCCTAATTCGCAAAGGATACAAAACCTATAGCGCGGAAACGGTTTCACAGGCGCAAAAACTAATGGATAACACATCATTCGATACGATTATTGCCGATGTATCCATTACCGACGAAAACGCCGTGCGGTTTTACGGAGAGATGAACCGTTTGGAAGAGGTCAATTATATTTTCACTTCGGCTTTCCCCGAAGAGATGCCTTTATCCGATTCGAGCCGCATTAAAGAGGCCTATTTTTTGGAAAAACCGTTTAGCTTAAACCGGCTGTCGGAATTATTAACGCCGCAATACGGCGAAGATTTGGCCTTGGCCGTTTAATCGCTTATTCCTCATAATAACCCGAGCCCCTTTCACGGGGTTGATAAGGAAGGGGCTATGGGTTATTTACGATTAAAACAACGCAGGTAAATCCGCCTTTGCGCGCTAAACGAAAAGAAAACTCTGCAATAACGAAAAAACGATAAAAAAAACAAATTAACATGAAAAAAAAACTTGACAAACCCAAAATATCGTGCAAAATTTCACCAATATCCAATATCCAATATCCAATATCCAATATCCAATATCCAATATCCAATATCCAATA
>CAYRJN010000154.1:0-121 GCA_964424545.1 uncultured Calditrichaceae bacterium | reverse complement strand
TCCAATTTGCATAGCCCCCTGCAAGTCATTATACTACCTCACGAATGCACTATTATCAGAAAGGAACAACCCATGAATCCCATTTTCATCCAAAAAAGAAAAAGAGGGCTTCTTCTTTTTT
>CAYRJN010000153.1:0-9378 GCA_964424545.1 uncultured Calditrichaceae bacterium | reverse complement strand
CGCACCAATGAAAAATTTCCCGACATGAAAAAATTGGGAAATGCTATTCATGCGCTGGGTTTGAAATTCGGAATATATTCGTCACCAGGCGCCTTAACCTGCGGCGGTTACACGGCCAGTTATAACCATGAATATCAGGATGCGCGAACATTTGCTCGATGGGGCGTGGATTACTTGAAATATGATTTATGCAGTTATCGTAATTTTATGAAAGACGCTAACGATGTGAAAGAGTTGACGCCGCCTTATGAAAAAATGAATAATGCTTTGTCGAAAATTGATCGTGATATTGTTTATTCGCTGTGCGAATACGGCAATGGAAACGTTTGGGAATGGGGCGCAAAGGTCGGTGGTAATTTATGGCGCACAACCGGCGATATTTGGGATAATTGGGATCGCCTCTATTTCATCGGTTTTAATCAGGAACAAGCGGCACCTTATGCCGGACCCGGTCATTGGAACGATCCCGATATGCTGGTCATCGGCCGACTCGGTTGGAGTAATAATCTTCATCAGACCAGTTTAACGCCGGATGAACAATATACGCATGTTAGTTTGTGGTCGTTGTTGGCCGCTCCGCTTTTATTGGGATGCGATCTGGAGAATTTAGATGATTTTACGCTCAATCTCATTACGAACGATGAAGTGCTGGCCATTGATCAAGATGCGCTTGGTATTCAAGCCGTGCCCGTTATTAAAGATAAAAATATTCATGTTTACAAAAAGAAATTGGCGGACGGAACGTTTGCCGTGGGAATTTTCAATATCGGTAAAGGAACACAAAAATATATGCTGGACTTCCAAAAGGCCGGTTTAAAAGAAAATGTTAAATTACGCGACCTCTGGCGGCAAAAAGACTTAGGCCAATACGAAAAGAATTTCCGGGTGGTGATCCCCGCTCACGGGGTAAAATTGTTAAAAGTATTTTAGGCATAAGACCGATTTTGGCTAATTATGAGGAGCGGGAGGCCTAAATTTATAAATTGCATAACATGACGAATAAAACAAAAGGCAGCACGGCAATCATGCGGGAATCGCCGCGTCCTACTTTATTGCTTTTAACAAGCGAGGTTAATTAACCTTTCTTTACGGATTTTGCGGATTTTATTTTCTGGCGTGCGTAATCAGGGGTCTTTGCCCTTTTTCTCTGAAGCGGCTTACTATTCTTTCCGCTTTTTCAAAAGGCACCGTGATAAACGAAAATTTATCCATTACTTGAATATCTTTAATTTGACGCGCTTTAATGGGAACTTTTCGGATGATTAAATCCGTCAATTTTTTTGCGTTCATTTTATCTTTTTTGCCAAGCGCTACAAACAGACGCGTTTTGCCCTGAACATCCAATTGTTTACGTTCTCTGAGTTCGGGTTCCTTTATATCGCCGTATGTATCGGGATTCAATTCATCTTCATAATTATAATAGAGCAGCGCGGCAAGAATATCTTCCGCTTCGTTTTCGTCAAGAAGTTTTTTTGCCCAGTTCCGATATTTTACGTCGATATCGCCGTTTAAAATTGTTCTGAGGTCTTCATATATTTTACGTTTCTTGGATTTGATAATATCTTTTATTTTTGGTAAGCTGGATCTTTTGATATCGGTTTTGGCGACGCGCTGAATAAACGCCAGTTGATTATATTCGCTGGGCGTTATGAAGGTAATGGCAGTGCCTTCTTTTCCCGCCCTTCCCGTACGGCCGATACGATGCACATACGATTCAGGATCCTGCGGTAGGGCATAATTGATAACGTGGGTCAGGTTATTCACGTCGATGCCGCGCGCGGCCACATCCGTTGCCACAAGGATATGAACCTTTTTCTTTTTGAATTTTTCAAGCGTTTTTTCACGCTGTGCCTGACTAATGTCGCCGTGAATGGCTTCGGCGTCGTAACCGCGCTCAATTAATTTGTTGGCGACAAAATCCGCGTCGCTTTTGGTGCGGCAAAATACCAGTCCGTAAAAACCCTCTTCAATATCGATAATGCGGCAAAGCGCTTCGAATTTGTCCGACGCTTTAACCTCATAATAGATTTGCTCGGTCAAGTTGGTGGTCAATGGTTCTTTTTTCGCTTTAAGAACTTCATAATCCTCCATATATTTACGCGCCAAATCTTTAATTTTTTGCGGCATGGTGGCGGAAAAAAGCAGCGTCCGTTTATCGGCGTTCGTAAAGGCCATTATTTTTTCCATATCTTCGATAAAGCCCATATTCAGCATTTCGTCCGCTTCATCCAAAATCAAATGTTCGATATCGTTGAGTTTGAGTGTTTTGCGGTTTAAATGGTCGATTACTCTGCCCGGCGTGCCGACGACAATATGAATGCCTTTTCTAAGTCGACGCAATTGTTGATCGATGGATTGTCCGCCGTAAATGGGAATTACATTGATTTTTCTGGCGCCTTTCAAAGAATTGATTTCATCGGAAACTTGTATGGCCAGCTCTCTTGTGGGTACGAGAATAAGCGCTTGCACGGTTTTATAGTCGGGATCAATCATTTCAATTAAGGGCAAGCCGAATGCGGCTGTTTTGCCGGTACCGGTTTGCGCTTGAGCGATAATATTGGTATCGTTGCGCAGCATAACCGGAATGGTCATTATTTGTATAGCCGTAGGTTCTTCAAAACCTTTTTTATTGATGGCTTCAAGAGATTTTTCGGAAAGACCAAGGTCCCCGAATGTTTTTATATCTGTCATTTTTTACTTTCCGTTAAATTATATTTATTAAAGGTTATTTCAAGAGATGTTATTTATTTCATAATGATACAAAAAAGCGTGTGCAGCGGATAAGTCAAGAGAAGATTCAAAAAAGAAAAGCGATGACAACCGTAGAATCATCAAATACAATAAAAACCCTATTTTTAACGATGACCTTTTTGGCCGATCCTTATTGTTTAAAGCAGCGCCTTTCGCGGGGACGGCGCTGCAAATAATCTAATCGCTTACCAGTACCGTTTTTTTTGTCGGTTTGGGCGCTTTAATAACCATAAACCGTATGGGCCTATCGCTCTCATTATACCAGCAATGCACAATATCTTTTGGGCTTTCGATCAGCGTGTCTTTGGTGACTTCCGCTTTTTCATCGCCTACTTCAACGATTCCCGTGCCTTCAAGCATATAAAAAGCCACATCAACGGGCGTAATATGGCGTTTAAGAGATTGCCCGGGTTGCAGCGTAATCACCGTAACCATAGCCTCGTCCGTATTATACAGATTTCTGGCGTCGACGCCGTGCGCCGTATCCATTATTTTTGTTTCCGCTAATTTTCTAATGATCATTTATCCCCCCCAATTTATTAACATTTATGTTTTTAACTTTTCCAAAGCATGTCTATACGCTTCCGGCGTGTCAATATCAATCCACGATTCATGGCTTTCCAAAAATACGCCTTTCATATCATCGCCGGCGATTAATTGATTAACGGCCGCGCTGATGGATTCTTCGCCTTTTTCCAAAGCCCGTTCCATCGCACGATAAAAACGTTCCGTCAAGCGAAAAACGCCGCAATCAATGTGATCGTATTCCGCAATCTCTTTACCGATATCGATAATTTTATCGTTTTCAAGTTTCATTTTTGTGGCGTCGTCTATATCGAAAACAACATCGACTTTCGGGTCTACCAGTAATAAATTGGCCGTTTCGGGCGAATCAATGATTCTTTTAAGAGCGGATACGGGTACAATATGATCGGCCATGCTCAAAATAAACGGTTCGCCGTCCGTTTTGTCGCGCGTTAAATGGACGGACAATCCGTTGCCGCGATCCCATTCATTATTTGTTATACAACTAATATTATAGCCGTCAAATTCCCCGCTGCTTAGATAGTTCTCAATATGATGGCCGTTATAGCCGATTACCAATATAATCTCTTTAATTCCCGCTTCGCTCAAATTGGTAATAATTCTCGAAAGAATGGTCCCGTTGTCGTATGGGAGCAGGGTTTTGGGCCTTTTGTCCGTCTTTTCCCATAGTCGATTGCCTTTGCCCGCCGCAATAATAACCGCTTTCATTTCAATTCCCTGTCAAGCGCTTTCGAAAGGATCATTTTCATGGCCGCCCTCGTAATATAATGCTTCCATTTTTTCAACAAATCTTTGCGTAGCTTTGCCGTCAAGTTTATAAAAATAACGCCGTCTGTATTCATCGGCCTTTTTTATCATGGCTGGAGTCGGGGATAAACATTGTTTGACGGCTTCGTCTATTTGTTTGCCGTCTTGAATATGTACAAAAGCGCCTTTTAGAAATTCGCGATTATCGATTTCCAGAAGCGGCTGCCCGTCGGAATGTTTCAAGCGGTCGCCGGGGAGGTCAAATATGACGCCGAATTTGTTAAAAGCCAAAAAATCAAAAACGGTCGAAGAAGCCTCGCTTATTACCACGTCAACCGCGGCATAATAGGGCACAATATTATATTCCGTAAAAGGCAGTAAAACGGCATGACGGTAATTTTTTACGCGTCGTTCATAAATACGGTGCTGCTTGTGGGGCGCGTATTTTCCCATCCAGCTGTATGGGTGTAATTTGACGATCAGGTTATAGTCTTTTGTTTGTTCGAAAATGTCGTTTTTGATTTTGTACATACTGGTCGGTTTGTAGGTGGGCGCGTACATTATTGTCCGCTTTGCCGGATCCAGACCCCATTTCGTTAATAAAGCGTCTCTTTTATTATAACGTCCCTGAAAATAGAAATCCAATTTAGGCAGGCCGATTAGATGCACTTCGTTTTTACCGAGCCACGGCGAATTATGCAGGGAATCGACGCGGTGCTGTCCTTCCACAAATATTTGGTATTTGTCGTCGGAGACTTTGCGAAGGTTACGATAAAGGATGTTTTTTATTCCGGTGCCGTGATTTAAAAAGATAATCATCACTTTGCCGTAATCTTTGGCGTTGCGCAGCGTATCGCCGGAAATAACAATGTCGAAACCGTGGGTTTCTTCGGTAAAACGATAGCCCAGTTTTTTCCATTCGTCGATTATAGGCGCGCGGTAGGGCAGATCGATAAGACCGTACCGTTTTTTCTCCATATCGAGGGAGAACCAAACGTCATATTTATCATCATTCATCAAATATTCAATCACCGGATCAAAGGCCGCTTTATGATAAGCATAACCGATTCTGAACAGAATTTTCAGTTTTTTCAAATACGCTCCCCATTAATCCGCTTCATTTATTTCGCTGATCTTAATTTATGAAATGGGAATAAATTTACCTAAAAATTTTTTTGTATAAAATAGCAGGGCCGCGTAATCTGTGTAAAAAAAGTTAATAATACCACGAAGGGCACTAAGATTATTTAGATATGGATCTGTTGCGTTTTGGCGCGGTAGACCTTACTATTTTATTGTATAGAAATTTCAAAGTTTACGCTTATTCCATCTATTTTGCAAAACAGAAGAAATAAATCTCCGCTTAAAAAAGGGGTAAGGGGGTTGTGATAAATATCGGAATTATTGAATAATGAAAACCGGACAACCCCTATACCCCTTTTTCCCCGTAGTCCCGAAGGGATGGCAATGCCAGAATGCCTATGGCATAAGGGTACGGTGGACGGTTTTAATCTATTTTTCTATTTGTGTAATTCAATATTAATCAATTTGCGAAGCTATGTTCTATCCTTAACCCGCTGAATTGCCGAAGCGGTTAATTAACAAAGACGTTTACCAACTCGGTATAACCAAATAAGGCGTTTCCTTTAGAAAGTCGGGATAGAACACCGCTTGCCCGGCTTTGTTGGCGACTTCGATATAATACATGGCGCCTTCTTTTTTTACCGGTAACGAGGCGCTATAAAAACCTTTTTCTTTTGTCATGCTTTTGCTTTTCCATGTTAATTGAGAGGGCAGGTCTTTATAATAGAGTTTTACCCAATCAATGCCGCGGGGATGAGCGGCTTTAATCCTTAAATCGACCGTTTTAAAATGCCCGGAAACGGATTTCGCCTCATTCTCTTCAACCTTGATTTTAAAATTTTTCTTTTTTTCATGAATATTCAAGCGATACGTTTGCTGTGGCGCTTTGGCGGGAAATGTTCTGCGCGCCCCCTTTTGGTCAAAACGCACCCAATTTAATTCCCAGCGTCTTGGTATAATCTGTACGTCGGGAAAATCAGGCATGGTTGTCGTTACTTCCACATAGTAATCGATATTCTTGTTCGGTTTGATATGAGTCTGCTGTATCACCGCTTCATATACCATGGATTTGGCGGAAGGTTTAAAGGGAACGGATAGAAATCCTTCACCGTCCTCACTGCGATAAAAGAGTTTGGCCTGTATAGACTCGCGGCTGAAAATAAAAATAGGAATATGGATATCTTGTCCCGATTCGCTTTCTCTCGTCATTATCCAGCCGATGCGCGGTGGGTCGGTCTTAAAAGGTTTCATTTTGCGCACTTCCACATATCCGCGGTCAAGATCCATAAAATCGCGCTGCAGTTTTTTACCCTCTTCGCGCCAGCTGAATGTGTTTGTTTTCATTCTCAGCCATTCCGGAAAGGGACGGTAATGCTTCTCGGTGACCGCGGCGAGGGAATCCCATTGCAGGACCGCTTTCTCAATCCAACGGCGCGCCGACTGCAAGCGTCCGTAATCGTCGCTGCGATGGAAGAAGGCCAAATCGGTTGCACCGAGCGTTTTATAAGCGTAGTATTTTCCCAAATGGGCTGCGGCCTGAATATCCATGGCCGCGCAGGCAAAGTCCTTTTGGTTTTTCGAAGGTTTTGCCTCCATCGCTTTTTTCAAAAATGAAAGGGATTGAGCGGCGGCTTGCAGCCAAAATTGCGCCGCATCATGGGGTCCGAATTTGGCTGTGGGATAATCGAGCTCGTGAGGAACGGCGGGAGAGTCTCCGCCGGCGTGGACGTCGGCTTCCGGCCAGGGCGTTCCGGCGGGGATATTGAGATAAGCGTCCACATATTCCGATATGTTTTGCATGTGTTCGGGATCGAGCGGCGGCGCCAGATAGAAATCAATCAGCGTCCCCGGATACATTTTGCCGTTTATGACAAAACGATCATTTCCCACTTCCAATTCCGGCGCCATTTGGCGATGGTCGGGCCCGAGACGGTGGTAGGCAAAAATCATGGGTACAATTTTGCTGTTGAAGCGCAAAGCGTCGAACAGAGCCGAGCCGACTTTTTTGCCGTAATGTTTTTCAAACAGGCCGCGGAAAAAAGTGTCCAGAATATCAGGATTATAGGCCAGCCTTCCCCACAATTCGTACCAAAACCAGTTGCGCTGCGGCATCCACCGAAAAAATCCCTTATGTTTACAACTCTCTTTATGCAGAAAATCGCTAAGCGGGAAATAAGCGGTTAAAGGTTCTACCGTATAGCCTTGGGCGTTGCCCAGCGTACAGCTTTTTACCGTTCGACGCACAAAATCGGGATCGCCCCAGCGGAAGACGCGATGGGTGCCGTTGGCCCGCACCTGCCAGATAATCTTAAAAGGTTGGGGTTGGCTGCAATAATCTTCAAAAGAGTAACTCGTGGGCAGATTACCTTCAATGGGGCTGGTAATCGCTTGATAGGGCAGGCCGAGCTGTTCGCCGTTATATTTCGGCTCCACATATAAATGCCCCTTTAACTGTTCGCCCATGGGACGGATTTTGGCAATGTCCGCTCCCCAGGTGCGCGTATAGACGTTTATTGCGGGATTTACTTCTTCTATGGGCGTTAAATAGGCTTTTTGAAAAAAATCTTCCGATTGACCGCTTTCGCCTACGCGGAAACCGAACATCCACAGCTCGGGACAAGCCTTAAGCAGACGTTTTACACTGCGGCGCGTATAGGCGACAAGCTCTTCGCCGGATAACTCTTTTCCGTTAACCCTTACGCCGGTATTATAGTTCATCAGTCCCACCCGGATTCCGCGCGCCGAAGCCGTTTTTACAATCTTTAAAAAGCGTTCGAAAATCTTTTTGGTTTGTTGCGGGCTTAAAATAATTGCTTTCTGCTCGCGCCCGACGGGGATTTCAATATGGGGATACTCGGCGTCGGTAAAAAAGAAAGAAAAAATATTGGGCATATTGGTTTTGCCGAGATCATAGGCGGCATGGATATCAAGAAAATTGTGGCGCGTAAAAGCTAAGCGGTTCAGATAATCTTCCCAAAAAGCGTCGGAAAAATACCAGGAAGTCGTATTCAACATGGCCTGAACATGCAAAAAGGGATTGACGCCCCGCAATTTTATAAAGGGCCGCTCGCTTTTTTCTTTAATATCCTTTATCGAGAATTTATTTTTTTGAGAATAGCGAATTTGTTCGGCCATATCAAGCGCGCCGTACATAGCGCCGCCGGCGTCGCTGCCGATAACGGCAAGACGGTTTTTATTGATGCGTCTGATAACAAACGATTCCGCTTTTGGGGACAGTGTTTTTAAGGCGCCGTCGTTAAAATCTTCTTTTGTGCCAAGGATGACGGCAGGGCTTTGCGCAGCCGCGGAATTATCCGTTAAATTTACCGTAAGACCTTTTTGCATCAGCGCCTTTTTCAATTGCTTGGCGGCAAATTGAACGGGCGGCTTTGCCGATTTGACGATCAGGGTTATTTTTGCGTCGCCGGAAAAAAGCGGGTTAAACGTAAAAGCGAATAGTATGATAGAGAAGATGATTTTAAATGTTGTTTTCATAACAAAAAGTTCCGTTCGTTTAAAATACTGCAAGATACATAAAAGAAATATGGGGAATTTTGCCATATAAATCAAATATATAAGCCCGTTTTTGCCCGCGAAGCAGTAAGCCTTTTAACGGTTTTTATATTTTTTCGTAAGGCTATGGAGTTACGACGCTTACGCTTGATAAATCGTAAATATTTATTGTATTTCCCTGCAAAGATGGTTAAATTCATAGCCGAGATGACCGACAATGATGCCGCCGCGGCGCAGCAGTTTGATTCCGCCATGCCTAAATTATAAATATGATATAAGGAAAGATTCGGCTCTGATTACTATCGCCATAAGGAAAACAGCCGAGACAGAGTAAAAGCCGTAATTTCCCTTCGGCCGCGTTGATGATTTGTTTTGATTAATACAAGGAATTGGTTGGAATAATTTAAATGTTGGGCTCTAATGTGAAAATATCATATTATGAATAAAAAATATCCAAAGAGACCAAATTCATTATACATTGCAGAAACTTCGAAAAGATATTTTATCAGTTCTTTACCAGAAGACTGGGTAGCAGAAACACCTGAAAATGATTATGGAATAGATTTACGTGTTGATATTTTTAAAAATAACCAAGCTACTGGATTGGAACTTTTAGTATAATTAAAGTCATCTCAGAATGCATCAAATAAGGATTATGAGACTGTTTCTCTAAAAATATCTACATATAATTAGAGTTTCCTTAAAAAGTATTTGCAATAAGCTTAAATTCCGGAAATT
>CAYRJN010000152.1:0-9452 GCA_964424545.1 uncultured Calditrichaceae bacterium | reverse complement strand
TAATTATTAATCATCTCTCTAACAAAAAAATCCACAAGAAACCCAGTAGAGCCAAAAAATTAAATTTTCATAAAACGATATTTTTTAGCTTTGATGAAGATTTGGAATAAACGAGGGTTATTGTAGTTAAAAAAATCCGAAGCGACATTATTCGCTCCGTTCGGAAATTCAATTATTTAAAAATATATTTGAACGAATTTTAAGATCTTAGTAATTTGAGATATGAAACGCAGTAAAGAGAGTATTGATAAATTATTAAACGTTATGCAGCGTTTGCGCAACGAGTGCCCTTGGGATGCCAAGCAGACGCATGAATCGCTAAGACCCTATCTTTTGGAAGAGGCTTACGAAGTTTTAGAGACGATAGATAAAAAAGAATGGGATAAACTGGCTTCCGAATTAGGCGATCTTCTTTTGCAAGTTGTTTTTCACAGTCAATTGGTCAGTGAAAAAGGCTATTTTGATTTTAACGATGTTGTTCGTTTAATTACGGAAAAATTAATCGAGCGGCATCCCCATGTTTTTGGGGATAAAACATTGCATACGGCAGAAGAAGTGCAAAACAATTGGGAACACACCAAACATGCAACGGAAAAGCGTTCCTCTATTCTCTCAGGGATACCCAAATTTATGCCCGCTCTCTTGCAAGCGCAGCGGTTACAGGAAAAAGCGGCGGCCGTTGGATTCGAATGGGATAATATTGAACAGGTAATTGATAAGATAGAAGAAGAATTGAAAGAATTTAAAGAGGCCTATCGTAATAACAATAAAACCGAGATTTTTAATGAATTCGGCGATCTTCTGTTTAGTTTGGTAAATCTAAGCCGGTATTTGAAAATAAATTCCGAAGATAGTCTGCGAAAAACAAACAATAAATTTATTCAAAGATTTAATTATATTGAGGATCAATATAATAATAATCCGGTGGCCATGAAACAAGCATCGCTTGAGGAATTGGATAATTATTGGAATGAGGCTAAAACCGCAGCCGATACGCATCAGAATTATCTGATCAGCCAACTGTTGCATGATATCCAATCGTTGCTAAATTTGATTAAAATGTCCGAAAATAAAATCTCCGCTGATCTTAAAAAACGCATAGTATATCAGGAAAAAGTAAATAAGGAATTATTATTTTATATTCGCGAGCAGCAATTGGATCCTATCGATATGGCGGTTGGAGATTTTGTTAAGGCGTCATTAGAGATGATAAATATTGCGGCAGACCATATAAAAACGCATATTGACGAGAAAATAACAACTATTTCAATAGACGCCGAACTGCTGTCCCGCGCCTTCAATGCGATTGTCTTAAATGCTTTACAAGCCGTAAAAAATGATTTTTCAAAGATAAGTATTTCCGTTTATCCCTATTCCGCATTTGCATCCGAATTAAATTATACTCATATTAAGTTTATTATTAATGATTGCGGGGTTGGCATAAGAGATGATTTTTTACCGCTTGTATTTGAGCCGTTTTTTACTACAAAGAAAGAAAACGGAGCAAGCGGCTTCGGTTTAAGCAACGCCAAAAAAATTATTGAAAAACACGGCGGGGAAATGGAGATCAAATCCCAAAAAGGAGAAGGCACCGAAGTATCGTTTACCATTCCCGTTAAGATGCAGTAGACTTCCGTTGCGCGTTTTTCGGAGAGTAAATGGGTTTCGGATGTAAGTTCAGAAAATTATTTATAAAGATTAAGTTATGTATAGGAATTTAAAAGTTTACGCTTATTCCATCTATTTTGCAAAACAGAAAAAATAAATCTACCTTTAAAAAAGGCTTGCCGGCCTTTTATTTGGGGTATATGGTTGTGATAAATATCGGAATTATTGAATAATGAAAACCTTACAATCCCTGGACGTTTTTTAAGAGGACGATTTTAATCTATTTTTCTATTTGTGCAATTCAACGTTAATTAATTTGCAAAGCTATGTTCTTATGGAAAACAGAAGCTTAAAAATACTCATCGTCGAAGATAATATAATCTGGCAAAAAAGCTATAAAAAATGGCTCGGCGATACTCATCGATATGATTTTGCTGAAGATAGTGAAATGGCCGTAAAAACCTTTAATCGTTTCCTTCCCGATATTGTGCTTCTTGATCTCGGTTTGCCGAGAATAGAACAGGGTCTGGATACTCTTGACAAAATGATAGCCTGTCGCACCGACGCCAAAATTATAGTTATTACCGCTTCTCAGGATCATAAAACGGCCCTTGAGGCGCAAAAACGCGGCGCCTATTCATATTTCAGCAAAAGCGAAGATATTAAAGATGAGCTGCCATTGTTAATTAAACGTGCTGCGCATATGCAGGCATTGGAACGCGAAAATAGAAATTTAAGGAAAGAATTATACGAGAATTTGAAATTTAAAGATATCGTGGCCGTTAGTAAAGATATGCAGCAAATTCTCAGACTCATTGAAACAATCAAAAACACTGTGGAGCCGGTATTGATAAGTGGCGAATCAGGCGTAGGCAAAGAAGTAATTGCCAAGCACATTCACCAACGCAGCAAACGCGCCTCTAAACCTTTTGTGGCCATAAATGTTGCCGCTCTTCCGATGAACTTGCTTGAAAACGAGTTGTTCGGCCATGAAAAGGGCGCATTTACCGGAGCCGATCAACTGAAAAAAGGGCTATTCGAAATGGCCGAAGGCGGTACGCTTTTTCTGGACGAAATCGGTGAACTGCCTTTAATGATGCAGGCTAAATTACTGCGCGTGCTGCAAGAGAAAAAATTCTATCGTCTCGGGGGCGTTGCGGAACTCGAAGCTCATTTTCGATTAATTGCCGCCAGCAATCGAGATTTAAGCAGAGAGGTTGAAAAACATAATTTTAGAGAGGATTTGTATTATCGTATTAACGTAATTCCGATTCATATATCACCCCTGCGCGAACGTCCCGACGATATTCCCGCCCTTATTGATTTTTTTGTTGAACGATATTGTAAAGAAAATAAAATTCCGGCGCCCGTTATAGAGCCTTCGTTTGTATCCTATTTATCTAAAATGGAATGGAAAGGCAATATTCGTCAATTGGAAAACATGATCATACGTATGTTGGTTTTTAATCCCAAAAACCTCTCCGTTAAAAACCTGCCGGAAGAGTTGCAGGAACAGGAAAATCCCATTATTAAAAACGCTTTAAACAGCAAACTTACCTTGGACGAAATGACCCGGCTTTACGTTAAGTTGGTCTATGAACATGTCAATCAAAATAAAAAGGCTGCCTGCGAGTACCTCGCTATCAATTACCGTACCTTAACATCCCGCTTAAAATAAGATTGTAAAAAATACAATAACGCCTTTCCAACAGTTGTATTAAATACAATATATTAAAAATAATCCTTGTTAACATATTGATATTATTAAAGATAAAACATAAAACACTATAACAGTATATAAAATAATGAGTTATGTATTGGCACGTATCTTGCTGGTATAGAAAGGAAAAAGGAGAGGTATGAATATTGAGTCAATCTTAAACAGCAATCTTGATATCTCCTTTGTGGACGATGAACAAGGGAGGCGCTACTATAACCTTAATATCAGCTTTTCGGAAAACGACAAACTCACCATTTACAAAAATAATATTGAAGAGTTGATTAATGAGCTGCCGGATATAATCAGTTCGGCAATTCAAGCAAGAATAGTGAATAAAAATATCAGGATAAGTTCATAAAGGAGGTATGTTTTGAAAATATTTATCTGTGAGCCAGACGATTATAAAGCCAAATTGATGCATGATGTTCTCAGCGTATACAAATACAAAATAATAAATGTTAAAAAAGGCGCTAATCTGCTGAATGAAGTAGCTAAGCATCAGCCGAAGGTTATTATTTATAATGAAGAGTTTTCAACCTACGACAGCGAAAACACTTTAGATAAATTGCGCGCCAATCCGGAGACCGCCAATATTCCTATCATATTAATTGCCGGCAGCGATAATGAAAAGGACGAAAAATTTCGTTATGATGATCTTGTGGAATTTGTTCATGAGCCGATTCGTCTTAAAAACCTTCGCCATTATGTTGACCGCTATACCACATTAAGAACCCTTTTTGTAAAAAAATAAAGGGCCTGAATTTTTATCCAGGCCCTATATTTAATATTTATTTTTTTAACTTCAAATCACTGCTTAAAGAAAGTATCTCCTTCGTTCTGTTTACCAGCTTATGCGGATCGGTCAGGTATCCCTCCATTAATAGATCCGATTCATATAACTGTTCAATCGTTATTACAATAAAAGGATCTTTCGGATCGTTTTTATAAATTTTTAATAAATTTCTGATTAAGGTGCTGTCTTTATTGATTTCGAAAGCCATTTTCGGAATAGTTATGTCTTTATTCATCATATTGAGCATTTTCTGCATTTGCGATGTCATACCCGCTTCGGAATTTACGAGACACGTCGGGCTGTCTTTTAATCGTTTGGACTCGCGTACTTCCGATACGCGTTCTCCAAGGATATCGCGCACTTTATCGAGAAATTTTTTGAATACCGCTTCTTCGCCTTCGCTTAAATCGTCAACTTTTTCCTTTTGATCTCCTTGATCTTCGAATTTATCAAATTTGGAAAGGTCGGCATGTTCAACGGAAACAAGATCATAGTCTTTATATTTGGCCAACCCGCTCATTAAGAAATCGTCAACCGGATCGTAAAGATAAAGAACTTCGATATTCTTTCGTTTAAATATTTCAAGATGCGGATCACTATCCATCGCATCTTTACCGGGACCACTGTAATAATAAATCTCTTTTTGTCCCTCTTTCATGCGTCCCGTATAATCGGCAAAAGAAACCAATTCATCTTCTTTATCGCAGGCGGAGGAATTAAAACGCAAGAGTTCCATAATTTTCTCTTTGTTGGCAAAATCGGTATAAGACAGCTTAAAAAGCTTACCGTGTTCTTTCCAAAATTCCTTATATTCTTCCGGCTTGTCCTTGGCTTTCTTTGTCAGATAAGAGAGCGCTTGTTTAATTAGAGTGCTCGAGATTTTCATAACGACTCTATTTTCCTGAAGCGTTTCGCGCGAAACGTTCAAAGGTATATCGGGAGAATCGACCATACCTTTAATAAATCCGAGATATTCCGGTAGGAGATCGGGATTTTTATTTTGAATCAAAACGCCGCGCACATAAAGATCGAGTCCCATATCTTCTTTGGTAATACCGTACAAATCGAAACTGTGTTTGGGAATAAACATTAAACTGTTAAATTGCACGGGCGCGTCGATGGATACGTGAATTGTATCCATGGGGTCTTCGCTGTCATAGGTTAAAAATTTATAAAATTCATTATATTGTTCGGGTTTAATGTTTGATTTGGGTTCTCTCCATAAGGCGGTTACAGTATTGATTTTTTCTTTATTCACCTTTATGGGGAAAGAGATGAAATTAGAATACTTTTTTATAATCGATTCAATGCGATATTTTTCAGCGAACTCTTTGGCGTCCTCTTTTAAATGAATCTCAATACTGGTTCCGCGTTTAATTTTCTTATCGAGAGTGATTAGTTCATAAGAACCGCTGCCGTCGGAAGTCCACTGTATGGGTTTTTCTTCCTCACGATAGGATTTGCTGGTAATAACGACTTTTTCAGCGACCATAAATACGGAATAAAATCCAACGCCGAACTTACCGATGATATTGGATACGTCCTTGGCTTTAGCGTCGGAGGCAAGTTGTTTTAAAAAATCTGCCGATCCCGACTTTGCAATCGTTCCGATATTATTGATTACTTCGTCATGCGACATGCCGATGCCCGTATCGGATACTGTAATTATATTTTTTTTATCCTTAATGTTTATAGAAATTTCCAGAGGTAGGTCGGCGTTTGCCACTTCTGTTCCGCTTGTTTGTTCAAAACGTAATTTATCGAGAGCGTCCGAAGCATTGGATATCAATTCTCTTAAAAATATTTCGCGATTTGTATATAGTGAGTGTACTAAAATATCTAACAATTCTTTAATTTCCGCTTTAAATTCGAATTTTTCTTTCTCTTTTGTTTTTGGCATAGACTTTCTCCTTCTTATATTTTTACAGCAAAATTTTAAATTATTTAAGACCGCTTCCGGTTATTTATCGGTATACACGTCTCCTTTGTCAGTGAGCAACCCTAGGTTTCTATTAACATCGTTACTCAATCATCATATGAAAAGTTATCGATTTACATAATATAGAGATGCATAAAATGCAATGATGTTACAGAAACAAAAAAAGGCAGAGAATATGCTCTGCCTTTTAACTATTGAAGTTTCTATTTAAAAAAACTATTGTTCGCCGAAAAGCTGATTTAATGTTTTAAATCCGGCGCTTGACGATATACCGTAAGTTAATTTTTCGGCGGTATGATCAGCTGAGGGGGCCGGTATATCATTCATATAATCCAAAACATCCACGAGCGGGATTGAAGCGCCAAAATGTTCATTAATTTTTTCAATCCATAGGTTGGCAATTACGGCATAACCGGCCGTTGAGGGGTGTACGCCGTCAAAACTAAATAAACCTCCGGTAACCAGTTTACCGGTAAACTTAAAACCGTTATATTCCAAACCGTTAGCCGCCACATCATTCATAAAACTGTTAACATCTACGACAGGGATATTTTTTGCCTCGCAGATACTGCTGATGATCGAGTTGAAATCGGCTACAGCCTGTTTCGCTATGGCAATTTCCGAAGCGTCCAAAACATATTCATCGGGTAAATCCCGACCGTTGCCACCGAACGATTCGGGTATCCCGTATCCTTCCGCCAGCGCTGTTTTGGCAGTTATTAAGACCAGATCCGTAGCGGGATTAACGCCGAGCAGATAAACAGGATTACCCTGGGCGTCTTCAACCGGCGTATTGGTTGCGGGATTGATGACAACCGGCGGAATGGTCGTAAAGAAGGGAATTGCCGTTACGTCGGGTATATTAGCGGTTACAATGCCGGCGCCCGTTGAGCTTAAAGAGTCAATTAAAATTTGATAATCTCTTTCGAAGTTTTCGGTTGACGTCGGAGAGCCGACGCCACCGTCGGTTGCATAGCCGAGGACGTCGTTATTGCCGATCCAGCAAGTAATGAAGGTCGGCTTCTGTTCCATAGCCTGCTGCATAGCCGTTTTTCCGCTTATAATATTGCTGTGTAGGACAAATTTAAAATAGGGGTTTCTTATGCTATATGAAACGTCAATTATATCGTTTAGTTTAGCGCCAGGAATGCCGAGATTCTGGTATTGCCAACCGGCCACTTCGCTGTTAATATAAGGATGTTGCCAGTCAAAACCGTAATCGGCCGTGGGCACCGGTTCGATAACCGGATCGGGATTTACCGTATTGGGTGTTTCGGGATTATCAAGATATTTCATATATAAAATACCACCGTCCGGCAGATAAACGCCGACACCAGGATAGGCCATATATGGCTGTCTAAAAGTATCTACCCGCGCCTGTTTGGCAATCATAGCGGGAAAACTTACTTCCTGAAAAATTTGCGTTAAAGCCCCCGACTGGTATCCGGCGGTCAAGCTGTTGCCAACAGCGACATAGCGGGTAAAATCAGCATTTCCCGTAAAGAAAGGGGAGCTTTCATAAACAGGATTTTCCAGTTTACATCCGGTTAAAATGAGGGCAACCGAAAGTAAAGTGAATATACTATATTTAATTGTTTTCATTTATCTCTCTCCTTCGTTTTTTTATAATTAAAAGGAATAACCTATAGTAATACCGTAAAGATTGCCGATACCTTTATACATACCGTTAAAATCATCGACCGAATCGATTATATTTCGATCTTCCTGCATCAATAGCATATAATAGGCGTCTATCATAAAACTACCGGTTTGAAAGCCAACGCCGAGAGAATACAAATTACGATCGCCTTCGGGCAGCGACGGTTCAACGCGTTTGTCCGGTACGGCATGGTTATCGCGCAAATATCCGGCCCGAACCGCCCATGCATCATTTATCAGATATTCCAGACCGAATCGTAAACTGTACGAATCAATATATCCTTTTTCGGAAGGAATTTCCTTTTGCCCTGCCACAGGGTCGTCGAATTTAATAATCAGTTCATCGTATGACGACCAGTTCATTTGCAAAAAATCAAACTCGGCAGTGAGGCGATCGGTGAAGCGGTATGAAATCCCGGCTCCGATAACGGCCGGTAAGGTTAAATCCGCGCTGCCTTTTGTGTTGGGAAAATAAGCGGCAATTTCAGCGTCGGCAATGGGATTTCCCGTAGGGGGGAACGAAAAAGTAGCGTCGCCGCCTTTAAAGGGCATTAAAACTTCGCTGCGATATGTCGCACCGAGCGACAGCTTATCCATAGGGCTCCATTTTATACCCAAATTCCAGCCGTAACCCACGGCGTTTGCTTCTAATTTAGAGCCGCCGAAAACCATCCTTGGCGAAAAATAAATCTGTTTTTCCATTGTTACCGTACCGTATGCAAGGTTAAAACCGGCCGCAACGGATAAGTTATCCAATATTTTATAAGCAAAAACGGGATTAAAAAAGAATGTTTCAACCGATGTGTTGGTAGCGAGTTGCTTGCCTACCCAGTCGTCTCCCCAATCCGAACCCAACCCGAACAAATTGAAAACACCGAAACCGAACGCCAATTTTTCACCGATAGGAACGGTTGTATAAAGGTGAATCGGAGTGAAAATTTGACTTTTAGCTTCATTGTAAAGAAGAGGGTCGACATTTTGCGGCCCGGTAAAAGAGAACTGCGGTTGAATAATCGTCGTCCCGAGAACAAGTTTAATACCGCTTAATTCGGTAATACCCGCAGGATTATAAAAAACAGCGGTCGCATCGTTAGCCTGAGCTATAAATGCGCCGCCCATAGCGGTAGCTTTAGCGCCTTGTTCATAAATCGAAAATCCGCTTGCAAATACGGAATAAACCGATATTGCCACCATCAACAAGGAATGAAGAATCTTTTTCTGCATAATACCTCCTATTTAAATTGCAAACAGCATTGTGTAAATTACGCAATATAACTATTAATTGATTAAGCTACTTTAATATTTTTTCAAAATCAAATAAAAACGTAGTTTTTTCCCTATTATTCATTCCATTCATTCCGTATTTTTTATAGAGAAAAACATTATAAAAAAAATATTAATTTATGTAAAAATATTCACTAAATATTCCGGAGAAATCAAGAACACGCTTGCGCAAGTCGATTAAATGAACAATAATGTCGCTTTTTTGAATTTACGGTATAAATATATATATTTGCAAAAGAGATATTTATTAACAAATTTGCTACGAATAACAAAATTGTTATTTCGTAACTAATTTTAACAGAACGAGTGGAATATCGTACGTAAAAGCCGCGTCGCAAATTTATTAACGGATAGGCAAAGTATGACAATTTTTTAAAAGAGCATTTTTTCCGACTAAGAACATAGCTTTGCAAATTAATTAATATTTTTTGTTTACTTCTTTGAAAGAT
>CAYRJN010000151.1:0-9569 GCA_964424545.1 uncultured Calditrichaceae bacterium | reverse complement strand
GATATATTACATATCGGGAAACGCCGTCACGGACAATTACGAGTTCACTTATTTTTGTGCAGCTATGCTGTACGATAAAAAGAAAAAATGCGAATATCAACCGCAAAAATAAATTATTTTTCATTAAAATAGATTTATTAAACCGTAAAATGGCCAGTAATATTTTCATTTTCCTCCTCAAAGAAATATAGAATAAAACAAATACGTATAAGCTTTATTTAAATTTACGGTACAGGTTATTAATTTACGAAATTTTCGGTGCCGGCTAAATGAAGATTAATCCCGATTGCCGCGTTCTTTATGAATCCTTCTTACTTATTCTGTAAACAACAAATCAACGGACTTATCACAATTAAATTATTTTTTCATTTACAAGATAATTTTTTAAATATAAAAATACTCCCGTCGACCATCCCATAAATTCATTAGAGGCGTATTCCGCATCATAAAGTCCTCCGGTAACAACATTGTACTTTTCATAAAGTTTACCTTTAACTCTATACAGCATGCGTTTTGTCTCCGGATCATAGGCATGTGGAGGTTTAGGATTCTCAAAATTTTTTGCCGCCAAATTAAGATACTTTTCCGCTATTCGATAAGCCTCCGCCTTATAGCCATAATTATCCAGCGCCTTAACCACATAACAATGCGTTGAAGGCCATCCGGCCGGATAGTCCCACTGGTAGACACGATCATGTTTCTTTTTTTCGCAAACCGTAATGCCATATTTATATTCAAATAGGGACATATTATCCACAATTTTTTTAGCCTGTTCCTGTGAAGCCACACCCGCCCACAACGTATAAAAATTAACAACCGATGCAACGTTTGAATGTCTGTTGTTTTTAAAATCGTAATCCAAATAGAGGCCGCGTTTTTCATTCCAAAGATATTTATTAATACGCCCTTTTCGTTTATCCGCCATAGTTCCCCAATCCGGTTCATTGTCCAAATTCAATTCTTCAACCATCCATTGAAAATTTTTTTCATACATATATAGATTTGAATTTAAACAAATAGGAATAAAGTCGGCGCACCTATTTTCAAATCGCGGTGTAAAATCCAAACCGGCCTCAGCTTCGGCAAGCCAGTGATCGGCCAAAACGATTTTTTCATTATCCGTTAAATCATCAAAATCAAAACGAATGGAAATTTCTTTAAAATAGGTCAGCATTTCCTTTTCCGAGGCATGATGGGAAAAACGTTGTAAGCCATTAATACTTGTTTCATGGTTTTCAATATGATTTGAATCGCTATTCGTCCAAAATTCATATTCAATTTTCATTATATCGTATGCTTTCCTCAACCATGATTTATCCTTCGTTGCGGCGCTTTCATACAAATCCCGAACCGTTTGAGAGAGATATGGAATTTGCGAACGATTCAGCCCCCAAGGCTCTGTGGAATTAGGAATATATCCTAATTTTTTAACAAGATATAACAGATTATCGGTTGCCCACACAGCATATCGACGATATTTTTTATTATACAATATACCAAGGTTAGTATAATAGGTATCCCAATAAAACATAAGATTTCGTCCTTTGGCAATCGAGAGGTAGGGATACGGAAGTCTTATACTACCTTTTCTAAGCGGCGAATTTTCGTCAACTCGAGACTGTTCTAATGTATTTAAAATTACTTTTTCTATTTTTTGCAATTTTTCAATATCAATATTTATATCCCTATTCATCAATTATTCCCTTTACCTTAATTCCATCTTTAAAAATAGGTATCTCTACCAAATGAGAACGAATTTTGCCCGAATCTTCTGTAAAGTAATAAAAATATGTCGCAACATCGGTTTTACCCGAGAAAAAATTTTCTATTTTATAGTATCGGAATTTCAAAAGATTAACATTTCTATGACATTTTCAATATTAATTTTGTAATTTTGTCATTTCCCCGTCGTCGGGATGTTCCGTTAGCAAAGTCGAGAAATCTTAAAAGCAAAATGCATCTAAAATTATCAGCTTTTTAGTAAGACTGCAGTTTTAAGATTTCTCCACTTCATAGCGATAAAAGCATAGCCTTCCCGCTTAAGCGCGGCGATTCCGGTAGAAATTGCACCTATGATAAGCAGTCCGTTAGTTCAGTCTTCCACACTTGAACCAAAGTAAAAAATCAATGATTTTATCATAAATAGCCGTTTTAATTGTCCTTTATATCGAAAAATGTAGATGCTAATCTTTTCATTAACCACTTTGCGAAGGTATGTTATACTTAATTCTTTCGTTTCATTAATTATAAATACTTATCATATCCGTAGCATTTTAGGTTGTTCGTCGTAACCGGACCATGTCACATTAATGACGGACATCCCTTTTATCATTAATCAATTTGACATGCTATGTTTTTAAAATGAACGTTATATCTATTTTATCAGATTTATCAAAAAAAATTATAAAGACGATAGGCGAAAATTAGTAGTTAAATTAATAAAAAATCAGGGAAAGAAATTGTATTCCTTTCCCTGATACTTCCATGGGGTTTTACTTCAACAAGACCATTTTTTTGAAACTGACAAAATCTCCCGACTCTAATTTATAATAGTACATTCCGGAAGACAGGCCTTTAGCATCAAACTTAAGCTGATACTCGCCGGCATTTAATCTTTCGTTAACGAGAGTAGCTATTTTTTGCCCGAGCACGTTATATACGGTAAGCGTTGTTTTTCCCGATTTCGGAATTACAAAACTTATCTTTGTCGTTGGGTTAAAGGGATTGGGATAATTTTGATTAAGAGCATATTCTTTTAGTACGTTCATGTTTTCATCGGCGCCAATATCTGTTGTTATCCATTCATTTTTCGCATCAGGGTACCAGTTTAAATCCCCAACGGGAAAAGAATTATCTGCAGCGGTTAACAACGTTTGGTTTGAATAGGTTAGTTTTTCCGGCAAAGGCCATGGCATATCAAACATGTGAGCGGGATTGAAATCATATTGACGGATAGGGCCTTCATCGGCGTCCCAACCTAAACCGGCTCTCCACCAGGCAACCCAACTGACAACGCTGTCTACAACAGAGGCGACCGAAGCGTCAAATTGGGGATCGTCTTCCATCGTATTTATATCGTCAAGGGACGGATAGTTATCGCTATCGTCAAACATTGCCTGAGTTGTTTCATTCATCCATTTGGTGGCAGCTAACGGTTTTACATCCCAGCCTGTTGTATCGCCGTTTGCATCTAAGACAGGGATAGAATCTTTATAAGCCGTCCAATAATCAACGATCTTTTGCGGATTATACCAAACGTTATTACGCAAAATTATTTTCCTGTCCGCTTCCGTTACACCGGCAGCATCTTGTAAATCGGTATCCATTGTATCAAGATTTATGATACCAACAACTTTACCATCGGGACCAAACCAGCCCTCTTGGACTTCTCTATGACTCTGCCCGAACGCTAAAATACCGTAAAAAATATTATTAGTAATTTCAGCATTGTAAACATAGGGTATATGAATCGGATCAATAATTGTTGTGAAAATTGTATTATGATCAAATTTTATATAATTACATGGAACGCCTTCTTCGGGCAATACAATATATGCAGATGTATTGAAAAATGTATTATTAACATATACGAGAGAATCGGGCGCACACCAAGTGCCGACAGATTGACCGCCAAAAGGATGAACCGGTTGAACTAAATTTCTATAAACGCAATCCGTAATATACATTTTGAGGCCGTTTAAGGCATAGAGATCCATTGCCGCATAATTCCATCCGGTAAATACGCACTGGTTGATTTTTAAACGAACATTCTCTGCGCCGTCTCCGGCTAAGGCTATAAACCAAGCATTTCTGTAATTAGCATCCAAAGGATAACCTTGGAATACTAAATTCTTTAGTTCAACTTTAATATTATCGCCAACAAGGTTGATCAGATTACCCACCATAGAACCGTCCGGCAAAATACCCTGTACTAACATTGGAGGCCTAGTCGGATCATCGGGATTATCTTCATCGCCAATAAGATAAAGATCGAAATTTACTTGCATAGCGTCGGTAAAAATATAAATGGAATCTCTTTTTAATTTATAAATACGTCCCGGATGGGCTCTTTCTCCCGTACCTGTCGTATCGCCCATAATAAAATCATATATTTTCGGTCCGGAAGGGACATACACTTCATCAGCTTTTAAAAATGATGGAACACTCGCCATTGCTACAAAAACAATCATTGAAAAAACGAATAACTTTGCTTTCATGCTAACCTCCGAATTAAATGTTTTAAGTTGTCAATTAAACTTTAGTTCATACTAATAATACCGTTCCCTTTTAATCACCTCCTTCCTATTTTTATAGTCATTAACAATTTTCGCCCAATACATCTTCATATCTTTACAAAATTCAATTTTTAAAACAATTTATTTTAATCTCCACCGCAGTCCAAAATCTATAGTCATGCCATAATGTTCTATTGAAGTAGGGGTATGTTTTAAATCATTCAATACTACATCTTTTGCATTATTAAGATTGTTTATGTTACAGAATAATTGCAATCCTCCCCAAGGCAGATCTTGTTTAATTGAAATATCCCAACGTAAATAATCGTCTGTACTTGACCGTAATTCGGGATAGAAGTTCGGACCGGAAAATATATTCGCTTGATAGAACATGGATACACGAAAAGCAAATTTTTTATAATCATATCCTAAAGATAAATTTAAAATATTATCGGGCTGATCTATCAGTCGTTGCGTGTAAGTAGTATCTATATTATGCATAACCAATCCAAAAGGCGGCTTTGTCCAATTATATTCCGTTTCAATTACCGTTCTAGGATATTTTGCCTCGGAAAATATATGAGTATAGTTGATATTAAATACCAACCCTTTTAAGAAAGCAGGTAAATACCAAAAGTTTGTTTGCCAATCCAATTCAAGTCCGCGCACTTTCGCCAAATTATCCATATTTTGTTGTGTAACAATAAATTTACCTTTTTCTTTGTCGTCAAACCCATATTCGGCAGGGTCAATAATTACCCGTCTGTCTAACCAAAATATCTTATCTTTTATATTTTTTTGGAATACGCCTGCCGTAAACAGTCCAACGTAATTATTTGAAAAAGCAGCATAAATATCAAAATTTTCCGATTGTTCCGGACGTAATAAATAATTATTATACACAATTTCACCGCGACCTTTATCCATACGCGGTATAATCAAATCATAATCTGGCCGGGAAAGCGTTTTTGTATAAGCGAAACGTAATTGCAGCCAATCAAGCGGCAAAATCTGTAAATGAATCATCGGCAGCCAATATTCATTTATACGCTGTGTTGTGGTATCATTATGCGGATAATTTCGTTCCGGAAAGCCGGAATCCGATCGGCCTCTAACCCCTGTATATTCCGTTCGATTATGTTCATATCTCACGCCTGGAATAAATTTAATAAACGACGTCAAATTCATATCAGCCATCATATAACCGGCGCTTAAATATTCGTCTCCATTATAATCATTTGTTATCGAACTCATAACCATATCGCTATACGTATCTATCGACATACCTTTGGTATCGCGCATTACTTTGATTACATCCCGCATTAGATTTATATCGGCAACCTCGCCCAAAGTGTAGCGTCCATCAATAAATTCACCATGCTCAAAATTTTTATCGATAAAAAGAGTATAGGGCAGCCTTGTACTTCCAAGCGGCGTTGTTTCTTGCATCCACGGAAAAGCCGTTAAAATGGCATTTTTTACCGTTTGACCGCTGCCAAGAGACATCGTGCCGCCGGTTGCATTAAAATCATTCATACGATTTTTGCTACGGTATTTACCTCCCATTTTTAGCGTTCCGTTAATTTGACGCGACAAGGCAAAATCTACCTGCATATCGGCCTTAGCTATATATTGTGTTTCTTCATTAATACTCCGGTTATCGCCTACGTCGCTCCAATAAGCGTCATCTATGTTATTATATGCATAATATGGAATAGAATCGGGTGGCAATTCCGTTATCCCTTCCGGCAAAGCAGGCGAACGTTCCGCAAAGCCAAAAGATAAATCTTCAGGCGTTTCGTTTTTTGAAGCCGACCTTGAGAATGATGCATTAACATCAAACACGCCAAATCTTTGTTCATAATTTAAACTATTATTCATAACCATAAGCTTATTTTGTTGAGCGGTTGTTGAATAATAATGGCCACGACCTCTGACATCGTATCCTTCGAAATAGGAACTCATATCCGTTGTTCCGACGCTGACAAAGTTTTTAAAATAGATATTTCCATAAGGAATATTATAATCAAGAGTAAGCGTTCCCCCATAGCGTTTTCTTACTCTAAAATTGTTTGTTAAATATAGATTTCCAAGATTTGTTTTATTGACTCGATCCAAATCATGAGTAACCATCCAATAACTTGCTCCCATTTGATTAGATCCTCTATCCTTCCTTTCAATATTCCCTTGAATAAATACCCCAAATTTATTATTAAAAAAACGATCGCTAATAGAGCCGATTAACATATAATTATCAAACGTTTTTCTTAGGCTATTATAAGTATCTTGAATAATAAGATCATATTTCAAACCTTTTTCAGCCGTTTTAATTGTAAAATTTACCGTACCGCCTATAAAATCTGCGTCATGGTCAGCCGTCGCCGCTTTTATAACTTCTATACCTTCTAAGGAATAGGGCGAAATCATACTGATATCCGTGCTGCGGTTTCCGCTACCGGTTGCGGCAAGTTCAACGCCGTCAACGGTAATTTTATTATATTTGGGGGAAAGACCGCGAACAACTACTTGATTACCTTCCCCTCCATCTCTTAAAATTGAAACGCCGGGCATACGCCCTACCGATACCGCCGCATTGGCATCCGGCATCTCCTGAATGCGATCGGATGATACTACATTTTTTATGCTTTTAGCTGAAAGCTGTTCGTTAATCGCCCCTAATTGTCCTTTAGCTTGCGCCGTTACGACAATCGTTTCACTCTCTCCCGCGCCGCTGTATTTCAGGTTAATTAATCTCAATATTTTTTTACCGGACTTAACCGTTATACTGTCTTTATAATTTCCATAACCGATATAATTCGATATAATAACATACCGACCCGGAGGGATATTTGAAATCAAAAAGCCGCCCTCGCTATTTGTCGCGCTTCCATAGGTTGTTCCTTCAAGCCAAACATTGGCGCCGGGCAGGGCTTCTCCCGTTTTAGCATCCTGAACATAACCGCTTATTTGACCGGTTTTTTCTTCCATGGGTAAAACCATCAAAGAGCCGCCTTTGGTAATTTTTAATTTTGCAGAGCTTTGACGCAGCACTACCAAAAGAGCGGCAATGGGATTTATACTGCGGGATCTTATGGTAACTCTTTTATCCAAGGCAATCATATCGCTGTTATAATTCAAATTAATCCCGCTTTTTTCAGAGATTTCCATTAGGGCAAGTTCCAAAGGAGCGTCATTAAGATTTATTGAAATATTACTCAGAAAATTATGTGGAATATCTATTCCTTTTAAAGCCGCTTCATTTATTATGTCCTGAGAATTTGAGACGGATAATACAAGCAAAGAAATAAATATATATTTTAATGTATTTTTCATTTCACCGAACCTCCCACAACAATTATCTTTTCATAAAAGTAACTTTATTACCCATGTGTATTACTTTTGTATCCGTAATTTTAGATATAAGCTCCAATACATCGTCCAAATTGGTATTGGTTATATGGACGGAAAGATTCTTTTTCTCCATTAAACTGTCTGTTCCTTCAAACTGTATACCCGTCCATCTCTCCAATTGACTTAAAACCTCTTTTAAACTGGCATTTTTAAAATGTTTTTCATTATACATCCATCTTGTATACTGTGAAGCGTCTACATAAATCGGTTTTGATATTTTACCGTCTTTGTGCAAAACGCTTTGCATATTTTTATATAAAATCACTTTATCGGATTCGCTGGCATCTTTATCAGACAAACTTACAATTCCTTCGGATACCGTTAAGATCACGCCCTTTTTATCCTCATCCCACGAACGAATATTGAACTTTGTTCCAATAACTTTTATCAGCGCATTATCTACAAAAACACGAAAGGGTTTGTTAGGATTTTTAGCAACCTGAAAAAAAGCCTCGCCTTTTAAATAAACGGTACGCCCTTTATTGAAATTTTTTGGATATCTCAACTCGCTTCCCGAATCAAGATTAACTATAGTCCCGTCATATAAAACAACCGTTTTCCTTTCTCCATATTTAACGGCAAGTACGTTTAATTGCTCTTGCTGCGCTGTATTATTTACCAATAATACTTTTTGAGAAAGGTAGTATGCGGCTATAAGCGTAACAAGTAAAACGGCCGCATATCGCCATATACTAAACGTTTTTTCTCTCAAACGGTCAGATAAATACGGTTCTTTTTCATTGCCAACACGTTTTTGAGGTTGTAAATCGTTTAAATCTTTTTTCACCTCTTCCCACTTTGCCTCCGCACTTGTAATTTTAAGCGGCTTCTTTTTTAAAGAAGAAATCCGACGAATCTCTTGAATTGTTTTCTCAAGATTTGAATCATTCTGAATTTCCTTTTCAATCTCCATTCTCTCATTTCCGTCAGATTCATTTAACGCATAGCGCGTTATCTTTTCCCAATCATATTTTTTTTTCATAAATATTAACGCTTCTCTCTATTTATTTATGGTTTCAGTTTTTTATATAATTAAAATGGATACGGTCATTTCCGCCATTATTTAATGACAAGCAACTTTATTATATAACCATTTAAAAGATCAAATCGGACTTTCTATATATAAGAACCTAAAAAGTGCATTTTACCCCTATTATAAAATTAAAATAATTTATTTTTTTAAAATTATGGCAGTAATCGCTTATTAATTTATTGAAATTATGTCCGCCGGATCAAAAATATCGAAGTGCTAAAAGGGAAATAAAACTTAAAGATGAGAGGCGACTAAATGAAAAAAAGGATATTACATTTTCCATCTTTATTTTATCGTATCGGAATTTCAGGGAATAACCTATTTCGGAAATTTTCATCTGTTTTTGTATTATTCTCAATTTTGAAATTATACATCGTTCACATAGACAGTATTTTAGATTCTCCGATTTATCTGAGAATGACAATGGCGGACTTTTTTGTTTCCGTTTCTACATTCTCCTCCTCCTTGTCATTCCCGATCCCGTATTGACGGGACGGGAATCTAAATCTTGCTATTGTCTACATTCAGATTCCTTATTTGGAAGGAATGACACGTTGACGATTCTACCCGTACTTTTTTCATTAATCACTTTGGGAATCTATGTTCTCAAAACGCAGATAGAATAATTATTTTAATAAAAAGGAGAGACGTTCACGGAGGTATTTAAGCGCTCTACTCATTTGATTTTCAACGGTTTTTATCGACAAGTTAAGCGTTGCCGCAATTTCGGCATAGGTTAGTTGATCAAAGCGATGCATATAAAATATTTCACGACGTTTTTCGGGTAATTCCGATATAGCTTCCGAAAGCGCTTTATCAAACTCATCTTTAATTAACAAATATTCAGGATTTTTTTTATCCGTTATTAGCTCAACATCAATATCGCCGCC
>CAYRJN010000150.1:0-9596 GCA_964424545.1 uncultured Calditrichaceae bacterium | reverse complement strand
AAAGAGATATAGAATATACAAAAAACTACAAAACTTAACTGACTAAGTAGAACTATTTTACGAGTTTTTATGATGCTTGAAAAGTTCAAGCTCGCTTTACCTCAAAGCGATTATGATTTACGCAAATATTTAACCATTCCGTAAGGGTATTAATATCTATCGTAAAGGCACGCTTTCTTTTTTTATATTTATTGAGAGGTCGGTCTGTGGATAAAAAAAAACTTTATGTGGCTATTGCCGGCAACATCGGCGTGGGCAAAACCACCCTTACTCGCTTACTTAGCGCAAAACTTTCATGGAAGACATATTACGAAAAAGTTATTAATAACCCCTATCTTTCCGATTTCTATAACGATATGAGCCGTTGGAGTTTCCATCTTCAGGTCTATTTTCTATCGAACAGGTTCCGTAATCAAAAAGAGATTACGGAGTGGCCTGGTTCCTGTATTCAGGACAGGAGTATATATGAAGATGTGGAAATTTTTGCCCAAACGCTCTATAAGCAGGGATTTATGAGTGAGCGAGATTACGGTAATTATCGCGACCTATTTTCCATTATGGTATCTTATCTACGGAAACCGGATTTAATTATTTATCTTAAAGCGCCTATTGAAAAACTTGTTCATCATATCCGTAAAAGGGGAAGGGATTATGAAACCCACATTGATGAAGACTATTTGAAAGCACTGAACGAGGCTTATGACGATTGGATAGAGCGGGCGCAAAAAAATAATATGAATGTCTATATTTATGATATAACGTATCGCGACTTTGAAAAAAACAGCGAAGATCTGCAAATTATATATCAATTAATTCACGGTATGGAAAAGCAGTCATGGCTCGAAACTGTTTAATTGTTTCCTATTATTTCCCCCCTACCGGCGGCGCCGGAGTGCAGCGAATTGTAAAACTAATAAAATATGCTTCGCGAAAGGCATGGCGTTTTACCGTAATAACCGCGGAAGAAAGCAGCAACTTTCAACCGCGGGACAGCTCGCTATTGAGCGAGATTCCGCAAGGAACGAAAATTATACGAGCCGAAGCAATTTTACCGGCGCAAAAATTTAGGCTGGTAAAAAATACGAATCTTTTTAATAAAAGCGCCTATTGGAAACGTTGGTTAGGCGCTTTTGTTCATATTCCCGATTCGAGGAAATCGTGGAACATAGAAGTTAAAAAAAGTATTGATAGAGAAATGCGGAAGAATGATTATGATTGTATATTAATCACCTCTCCTCCGTATTCCTTAACGATTCTCGCTTTCGAACTGCAACAGAATTTGAGTATTCCTGTAATTTTGGATATGCGCGATCCGTGGTCGACTCATCCTTATAAATTACATCCCACTTTTTTCCATAAATGGTTAAATAAAAAACTTGAACATAAGATTATGACCTCCATAAAAAGAGGAATACACGTATGTAAACGACAATTAGACGATTATGCCATCAGTATACAAGGATTTAACCGCAATAACTGGGCCGTAATAACCAACGGCTATGATAAAGAGGATTTTATCGGGATAAAGGGATCGAAAGACGTTAACGGAATTGATTTTAATATTGCTTTTCTCGGTACAATCCATGCGGATATTAATAGTCCCGAATATCTTTTTCGCGCTATAAAATATTTAAAAAGGCAGGGGAAAAAGTCCGATAAAATAATCCGTTTCCACCACATAGGCCACTCGGCAGTTTCAATAAAACGTCTTGCTGAAAAGTATGGAATTGAAGAGCAAGTAACACTATGGGGGTATCGTCCACATAATGAGGCGCTTGAAATTCTTACTTCCATGAATGCTTTTTTTCAGATTCATCATCCTCGGTATAAAGACAGCAAATATATTATCGGAGGAAAAATGTATGAATATCTCTATTTGAAGAAGCCCATATTGGCGGTTGTGCCGCAGGAGAGCGAAGTTGCCGATATTATAAAGGATACGGATTGCGGAGAAATTGTGAGCAGCGTAAAAACCCAAGATATTGCTGCAGCGTTATTAAAAATAAAGAACGGGCAAAATTATAAGTTTCATAATACAGAGCGATATGAGCGCAAATCGCTGGCCGATCGATTTATTTCCGTATTTATGGAAGCCTGCACCGAAAATGTGCGACAAACAGCTATGCGGAGCGATAAAAAGCATCCAATTGTTTAATAGACCAAACTATAACGGCCGCGGATATAATTAATAACAACGGCGATACATGCACGCCCCAACTGTACCAACTTAGTTTCTCTTCAAGATCGAAATTTATAAAAAATAAAGCGATCATATTATTGATTCCATGGGCAATCATCGAAGGATAGATGGAATCGGTACGCCAGGCGAGGTAGCCGAAGACGATGCCGAGTATAAAAAACTGAATTGCCCACCAGGGGTTGGTATGGATAAACGTCCAGGTGATGGCCGAAAGCAGTACCGCCCGTGTAACGTCGCCTTTTTGTTCCAACGAAGTTTGCAGGAAACCCCGAATAAGCCCCTCTTCCGTAATCGCCGCCACTAAGACAACGCCGATGAATAATAAGATGAAATCGAATATGTTATCGGTTTTCATGGAATCGCTTATTTGTTTGTTAAGCCATTCCGGCATGGGAATGATCATATCGAGAAGGCGGCTCAGCTCGTCGCTTAGGACGCTGAGAGAGAGCGCAATCAGGACGCTTAAGAAAATGACATAAAGCGGTATTTTTTTAAAACGGAACAGATGATAAATATCGTATTTTTTTAAATAGGCGTAAAATACGGGGATAAACAGGTAGAGAGAGCCGGCAAAAATGAAGAATAGGTAAAGCCCTTTTGTATCGTTTCCCGGCAGAAAAGCGGTTCCAAGCAGACTGCCGGCGATCATGGTTAAAGTGAATATCACAAAATAAATACCGAGAATCAGCAGTAAACTTTCCACCGGTTCCGGATACCGTTTATTTTTCATTAAAGCGTCCTTAATTATTTACCCAATGATATAAAAAAATAGCGGCGGCAGCGCCCAGATTAAGCGATTCTCCTTTTCCTTGCCGAGGAACGGTTAACTTATTATCGGCTATTTTATATAGCTCGCCGCTTACGCCGTGTGCTTCGGAGCCGAATATAATAATTGATCGCTTCGAAGGGTTGAACGTCATTAACGGTCTGCCGTTTAAAACGCTGACACAGATATCATAATGGTTTTCGGCGGCTAATTGTTGTAAACACGAATAGGATACGTTATCATAAATTCTACCTAAAGTTGTATAGCCGACGCCCGCTCTGACCACTTTGGGGTTGTAAGGGTCGATGGATTGCGGGCTGAGCAGCAACGTATTGAAGCCGAACCAAAGCGCGCTGCGGACGATTGTGCCGAGATTCCCGGGGTCATTAACGCGATCAAGATAAATAAGTGTGTCAACATTAGGAAAGTTTTGGTCGATATTCGGTCTGGAAAAAGGCATCAGCAAGGCAATCCCTTGGGGCGTTTTTTCATCGGATATACGCTTAAAATCCTGTGGTTTTAATATTAAAATATCAGCTGTTTCATCAATGGGCAGCTCGTCAAGCATAAATAGGTTGTCTTCCCGAATCAGCAAGCTGGCGTTTTTCGCACTGCCTTCATTTAAGCAGGTTTCTACCGTATTATAACCGCCGGCCAAAAACAGTCCGTATTCATCTCTGTATTTTTTTTGCTTAAGTTTGGCTATAGTCTGTAGCTCTTTATGGGTTGCTTTTCTCATTGTTCTATTAGAAATTATTTTTAATAAAGGAAATTAAATTTTCGAATGGAACGGTAACCTGCTCGTTTTTATCCATTAGTTTTACCGAAAATACTTTATCTTTCAATTCATCTTCGCCTAATAGGATCACAAAGCGGGCTTGTTGGCGATTCGCTTCGCGCATTTGCGCTTTAATGCTGCGTCCGAGATAATCCATATCGGTTTTAAATTTCTCATCGCGAAGTTTATATAGCCACCGGTTGATGATTTTTTGCGCTTCTTTACCCATAGCGATTAAAAATATATGCAGTCGTTGCGCTTCGGCCGTTAGCAATCCCTGGTTTTCCATTACCATTAACAAACGCTCTATACCTGAAGCAAAACCAACGGCAGGCGTGGGCTGACCTCCAAGTTCTTCGGCTAGCAAGTCATAGCGGCCGCCTCCGCAAATTGCGTTTTGCGAGCCCAAATCATTGCTGGTAATTTCGAATACGGTGCGTGTGTAATAATCCAGTCCGCGTACCAGATTGCTGTCCAATTCGTAATCAATGTCAAGTTGCTCGAGATAGTCTCGCAAACGGTTGAAATGGCGGTTGCAATCATCGCAGAGATGTTGAGTTATTTTCGGCGCGCCCTCATTTAATCGCTTACAAGTATCGTTCTTACAATCGAGGATGCGCATCGGGTTTTCTTTAAATCGTTTTTGGCAATCGGGACAATATTGTTTAAGATTCGGACGGATAAAATCTTGCAATAGTTTTTTATAAGGAACGCGACACTCGGCATCGCCTACGGAATTGATTTTTAACGCCAGATTCTTTAGCCCTAAAGAGGAATAGACCGTTAGAGCCAGACGGATAATTTCGGCGTCAATGGCCGGATCGGAGGAACCGAGCGCTTCGGCTCCGAACTGATGAAATTGGCGCAATCGGCCGGCCTGCGGATTTTCCTGACGAAACAGCGGTGAAATATAATAGAGCTTATTTAAAGGCCGGTCGGCGTAGAGCTTGTTTTCCAAATAAGCGCGAATGATGGGTGCGGTCATCTCCGGTTTAAGTGTGAGGCTTTTTCCGCCGCGATCGTTAAATGTATACATCTCTTTGGAGACAATGTCGGTTAATTGACCGATCCCGCGGGCAAAAAGCGCCGTATTTTCAAATACGGGCGTGCGCATGAGGGCATAATTATAAATACCCATAGTGCGGTGAATTTCATTTTCAATATTAAGCCAATTTCGACTTTCTTGCGGTAAAATGTCGCGTGTGCCTTTTATGCGTCTGTATTGGGTCATTGTTTTTTCTTTCCGTTTTTTTACAGATTTTGTGATAAAATGCCGATTATGGCATCCTCTAAACCTTTTATGGTGGCACGCTTCGCGTGTACGTTTTAGTTGTATTAAGTAATTTATGTAAAAAATAAAAGACTATGATTTAATAAACAAAATAAATCGGTGTAAACGGTATCATAATAATCAATAAGCTCAAATTTTTCGATTTTATTGTAATAAGGTGAGATTTTATTTCTCTGTTAAAGTACGGCGGAAAAATTACCAGAAATCAAATTTTTTGATATAAAAATGAAAAATTTGCTTAAACGCCTCGCCAAACCGTACTCATTTATTCATCACGATAAATTACGGATAGCGCATTAATTGATATACGACTAATATCTTTAATCTATATCGAAATAGTAACTTTCTTCTTCTTTGATAAGCTCAAGAATTTTATCAGCCGATTTGGCGTTGAAAAGGTTCTCACGCAATTCGTCGTTGCTTAATAAACGCGATATTCGGCTTAGTAATTTTATATGCATGCCGGGGTTGTTTTCCGGCCCTACGAGCAGAAATATCAGCTTCACCTTTTTTTTATCGATCGATGAAAAATCAATTTTTTTATTTAATACGCCGACGGCCACGGCAAAGTTCGGGCAAGCGCTGTCTTTACAATGCGGAATAGCAATTCCGTTGCCCACGCCTGTGGTCATGATTTTTTCCCTTTCTAAAATGGCGTTAAAAGTCTGTTGAGCGTTGTTCAAAACGCCGTCACCGTCAAGTAGATTGACTAATTCGCGAATCGTCTCATCCCTGTCGTCACTGGCGATATTTGTTGAAATGTATTCTTTTTTTAAGAAATCTGATAATTGCATAAGTCCTCCGTTAATAATTTGCTTAATTTATAGAATTCTCCAAATAATGACAAGCCTAAAATCACGATTTAGCAAAATAAAAAAATAATTTTCATATAAATTGACAAGAATAGAACAAATCGATAAATTCAAAACATATTTAGGAGGCATTATGAAACTGAGTGAATATATTACCAAAAATCATATCATTATTAATCTTAACGGAAACTCAAAAGTTCAGGTTATCGAAGAGTTGCTTGACTGTTTGCAGGATAGCGATAATTTATTGGATCGTGAATTGGCCTTGCAGGATGTTTTGGCCAGAGAAGGATATTTAAGTACGGGCCTGGAGAATGGTATTGCCATTCCTCATGCCAAAACCGACGGCGTAGGCAGCTTATTGATCGCTTTCGGCATAAAAAAAGAAGGTGTGGATTTTGAGTCTTTGGACGGTAAACCGGGGCAGTTTATATTTTTGGTTTTATCGCCTCGCGACACTTCAGGCCCGCATATTCAGGCGTTGGCGGCGATTTCTCGTAATTTAAAAGATGCCTCAACCCGAAAAGCGTTATTAGAGGCTGAAACGGTTGAACAGATAGATCAAATAATAAATCAGTTTTCATCATAATCATAATAATTACATGAATTTCGATTCTCTTCTTAAAGAACTTGAACATGAGATTTCTCAGATTCAGGGTTTCTATCCCGTAGCGACATTTTATGATCCC
This sequence comes from uncultured Calditrichaceae bacterium, assembly GCA_964424545.1. GTDB lineage: Bacteria > Calditrichota > Calditrichia > Calditrichales > Calditrichaceae > JAUVIB01. Next base: position 3,060 of record CAYRJN010000150.1, on the reverse strand, counting down.
ATCCATTATGTATTAGCGTTGAAAGGAAAAAGAATTCGGCCCCTGTTGGTAATTCTTTCCTCTATGGCTTTAAACGGTAAAAAAGAGGACGCCTATGATGCGGCGGCGGCGGTTGAGTTGCTGCATAATTTTACGCTGGTGCATGACGATATTATGGACGAGGACGATACCCGTCGTGGCAAACCTACCGTTCATAAAAAATGGAATATTAGTACGGCCATCCTTGCCGGCGATGGTTTGATGGGTTTTGCCTTTCAGAAGCTGTTGCAATCGCCGAAAGGCCCCATCCGAAAAATGGCCAAACGTTTTACCGATGCTATGATTATTATTTGTGAAGGGCAGGGGCTGGATAAGGAGTTTGAAAAAAAAGAATCGGTCGTTTTTGATGAATATCTTAATATGATCTACCGTAAAACAGCCTCTTTAATTGAGCTCTCCTGTGAACTGGGGGGGTATACGGCCTCCGGTAAGACATCGCATATTAAATTGCTGTCTAAATTCGGACGTTCGCTCGGTATGGGGTTTCAAGTGCAAGATGATTTGCTTGATATCACGGCCGAAGAGGAAACGCTCGGTAAAGATGTTGGCAGCGATTTAAGGATGCACAAACAGACCCTTTTAACTATTTTATTGGCACAGAAAATAGATGAACGTGCAATATTTAAAATGAATTTATCCGATTTTAAACGGGCTTTGGCCGATTATGGCGTTTTGCAGCAGGCGCGTGAAATATATTTAAAATATTTCAGCGATGCACAAAACTATCTGAGGCAGCTTCCCGACAACGCCGCAAACGATAGTTTGAGGGAATTGTGCGATACGATAAAAAACAGAGGGAAATGAAAGGAATTTTTTTTCTTTTGGCTGCGACGTTGTTAATCTCTTGCAGCGCAACGACGCCCTATCGCAGACTTCCGCAGAGCAAATCCGAGGATCGTCTTACGGCCGTCGCTTATTCGTGGCTGAATACGCCGTATCGTTACGGTGGCAACAATCGCAACGGTATCGATTGCTCTTCTCTCGCCCAAAATATTTATGCACAAGCCTATCACTACTCATTGCCGAGAACGTCTAAAGAGCAGTATAAAAAAGGGCAGGTTGTGCGCATTAGCTGGATCAGAGCCGGAGATCTGATTTTTTTTAAAAGCAACCGCACGGCTAAATTAGATCATGTAGGCGTATATCTTGGTGATGGAAAATTTATCCACGCTACGCGCCAAAAAGGCGTAATTATCTCGGATTTGAATACATCCTATTATAAAGAGCGTATTGTAGGCGTGCGCCGCTATTTACGCTGATTGCCGAGGTAATTGATAATGATATTGAGTCCCGCGCGAACGGGGGCGGGCAGGGCGTTGTAATCCTTCAGGAAGTCGGCAGTTGTCTTGTAACCGCTTGTTTCTTCTTTTATTATTCTGTTTTCTTCGGCGCTTACGCCGCAAAGTATCCATTCTACGCTGGTATGGGCAAGTCGTGCAATTTTAAGCATAACGTCGGCGGGCGGCATACGTCCCGATAAATATTTACTGACAGCCGACTGGCTGATTTCCAAGGCTTCGGCAAATTGCTTTTGCGTCATATTACGAGAACGGCGTATGGAATCCATGCGTTTGCAGATAACATCCAAATTATCGATGGAATCATCTTGAAAATATTGCAATTTATATATTCCATTCGTAAATTATCGATGACAAATGGAATATATATAAAAGTTATAAAAAATGCAAGAAGAAGTTTTGTACCGCTATTGGCACTATTATGCGCAAAGCGGTCAAGAGATAAAACTTTCCGCCGCCCATCGTTTGCAAATACTCAATGCGGGGCGTCTGAACCGACAACGCGGCCCGGATATCCGTCACGCCAAATTCATTCTTGACGGTATGGTTTATCAAGGCGATGTGGAATTTCATCTTACTCTTGCGGATTGGTACAATCACGGGCACCATTTAGATGTCGTTTATGCCGACGTGTTATTGCATCTTATAGCCTACGGAGAAGCTACTGCCGTGCGTCATCAAATAAGCGGCGGCACTATTCCCACCTATATTTTACCCGCTCCATTACTAAAAAACGTAGGGCTTTACGGTTCACAAAACTGCACGGCCGGTGAAAAAAAAATTGTTGAAATACGCGATGTTCTCCTTAGCATGGCTTTACAACGTTTTGAGTTTAAAGTAAGCGCTTATCGTTCGGCTCTTGAGTATCGTTTTCCGGAAGTAGTTTTTTATGACCGATTCTTTGACGCGCTGGGGTTTCCGAGTAATCGCTTTCCTTTTCGGCAATTGGCGCAAAAGATGCCGCTTGCTTTGGTTCGGCAATTTCTCGATTCCCCCGAAAATTCTTTAATGTCGCTGACGGCGGTTTATTTCGGTCTGGCCGGTTTTTTATCCAATGGCAATACGGATAAATTCGGCGTAGCGTTAGTAAGCGAATATGAACGTCGCCGCTGCGTTCTGCAAGCGGCGCCGGTTTCTGCCGATAACTGGAATCTGTATTTTGTGCGTGCGCAAAATCATCCCCACTTTCGTTTAGCGGCCTGGATAGAAACAATTCGTAAATATCATCCTCATTTTCTGTTGCAGATTATTGAAGATATCTTACGGCAGCGTTCCGATTTTCCCCGATTGCAAAATCATTTATTCGATATTTTTGACATCGAAGCCGCCGGTTATTGGAAAGATCATTTTGCTCTGAATAAACCGTTTAAGCATCGAAAAAATCTCGGATATTGGGGGGCTGATCGTATTACGGAAATCATCATTAACGTCATACTACCCTTGATTGTTGCCTTGGCCGAAAAAGAGGGGAGTTATGGTTTTGTCGCATATTTGAAACAATTTTACTTGTGGATACCGGCGGATATACAATATGGTCTTATCAGCCGGAATATGCCTTGGTATCGCCTTTATCAAGAAGTTTTACCGGCTCCCGCTCTATTTCAGGCTTTGCTTTATCTTAATGAGAACTATTGCAGCCATTTTAACTGCTCCGAGTGTCCTCTCGGCCGCCGCGCTTTCGCCGATTCTGTCGCTTAAAGAGCATAGCTTCATAAATTAATTA
>CAYRJN010000149.1:0-9667 GCA_964424545.1 uncultured Calditrichaceae bacterium | reverse complement strand
TGTATTGGACACCGGCGAGTCGCGCCAGATTCATCATTTTGCCACCCTGATCTCTTACGGAGCCAGCGCAATAAATCCGTATCTCGTATTCGAAACTATCCGAGATCTTAAAAAGCGCGGTTATATCGAATCCGGTATTTCGGAATCTTCCGCCACTTTACATTATATCACGGCGGTCAATAAAGGCTTGCTGAAAGTGATGTCCAAAATGGGCATTTCGACGTTGCGAAGTTATCGCCATGCACAGACTTATGAAGTTATCGGACTCTCGGAAGGTTTTGTGGATACCTATTTTCCCGGTACGGCGACACGCATCAGCGGTATCGGGGTGAGGGAATTGGAAAACGATATTTTAAAACGCCATTTCGAGGCCTATAAGAAAAAACAAATTAGTCCCAAACGTTTGGAATCGGGCGGCGTTTACAATTATCGGAGAAGGGGAGAAAAACATCTTTTCAGTCCTGAAGCCATCGCTTTGTTGCAAAAGGCCGTTCGCGAAGGAGATTATGGAACCTTTAAAAAATATACGCGGGAAGTGAACGATAAAAGCCGCTATCTCTGTACATTACGCAGCTTGTTTAAATTAAAATCCGGCGATTCTATTCCCCTTGAGGAGGTAGAACCGATAGAGTCCATTGTGCGTCGTTTTGTTACTTCGGCTATGTCTTTCGGCTCTATCAGTAAAGAGGCGCATGAAACCATGGCCGTCGCTATGAATAGGATCGGCGCCAAAAGTAATTCGGGAGAAGGCGGGGAGGATGAATCTCGTTATAAACCGTTGCCCAACGGCGATTCCGCCAAGAGTAAAATTAAACAGGTGGCTTCGGCGCGTTTCGGCGTTACCAGCGATTATCTTGTAAATGCTGAGGAATTGCAAATAAAAATGGCTCAGGGCGCCAAACCGGGCGAAGGCGGACAGCTTCCTGGATTTAAAGTGGATGAAATGATCGCTAAAGTGCGGCATTCGACGCCGGGCGTAATGCTTATTTCGCCGCCGCCTCACCACGATATCTATTCCATTGAAGATTTATCGCAATTGATATTTGATTTGAAAAGCGCCAATCCTCAGGCGAGAATTTCCGTAAAATTGGTTGCGGAAGTCGGGGTCGGTACGGTGGCCGCGGGCGTGGCAAAAGCTAAAGCGGATATGGTTTTGATCAGCGGAAGCGACGGCGGAACGGGGGCATCGCCCTTGTCGTCCATCAAGCATGCCGGTTCGGCTTGGGAGATAGGCCTGGCCGAAACACAGCAGGTTTTGGTCTTGAATAAATTGCGTGATCGCATACGCGTTCAGGTGGACGGACAAATCAAAACGGGACGCGATGTCGTCATCGGCGCGCTAATCGGGGCGGAGGAGTTCGGTTTCGGTACCACGGCGCTGGTTGTGATGGGTTGTATTATGATGCGAAAATGTCATCTTAATACCTGTCCCGTAGGCGTGGCCACGCAGGATACCCGATTACGGAAACGTTTTGCGGGAAAACCGGAACATATAGTAAATTTCATGTATTTTATCGCTCGGGAAGTGAGGGAATATATGGCTGAACTCGGTTTTAGAACTTTTGATGAGATGGTAGGCCGCGTGGATATGGTTGAGACGGATGAGGCGATTAATCACTATAAATATAAGGGGCTTGATTTTTCCAAAGTGCTCTACAAAGCCGATGAAAACGGCGCCGTGCCGAGCCGCTGCGTTCGACCGCAAGAGCATGATTTTTCCCTATCGCTGGATAAAACGTTGATAGAAAAATCGGCGGCTGCGATTAAGAAAGGCGAAAAAGTTGAATTCGATATGGTCGTAAAGAATTTTAATCGAACGGTGGGTGCGACGTTAAGCGGGGAAGTATCTAAAAAATACGGTTCAAAAGGGTTGCCCGAGGATACCTTGAAAATTAATTTCAGCGGCAGCGCCGGGCAGAGTTTTGGGGCGTTTCTGTCGCCGGGCGTTACGTTTACTTTAAAAGGAGACGCCAATGATTATCTTGGTAAAGGATTATCGGGCGGTAAGTTGATTGTGCGCGTACCGGAGGGAACGACCTTTTTACCCCATAAAAATATAATCAGCGGGAACGTAAATCTTTTCGGCGCAACCGGGGGACAGGCTTATATTAATGGGCGCGTAGGGGAGCGTTTTTGCGTGCGTAACAGCGGCGCCATTGCCGTTGTGGAGGGCGTAGGCGATCATGGCTGCGAATATATGACCGGAGGACGCGTTATTGTTCTCGGTTCGACCGGTGTGAATTTTGCGGCGGGTATGAGCGGCGGTATCGCTTATGTTCTGGATGATACGCAGCTTTTCGATACGCGTTGCAATCTGGAAATGGTCGATATCGAACCGGTAAACGAACAAAACGATATTGAATTTTTAAAAAAATATATCCTAAAACATTATGATTATACAGACAGTCCGATGGCTAAATATATTTTAGATAACTGGGTGGAAATGTTGCCCTATTTTGTAAAAGTTATGCCGATTGATTACCGCAAAGCGCTGGAACGCATTGCCCAGCAAAAGTATAACGTACCGGGTACGGTGGGAATGACTGAGGAGGTGTTTTAAATGGGGAAAATGACAGGATTTCTGGAATATAAACGCGCTATCTATAATATGGAATCACCGAAAGAGCGCATTAAGCATTATAAAGAGTTTAGTCAAGCGCTGACCTATGATGAGTTGAGCACGCAGGGTGCGCGCTGTATGGAGTGCGGGACGCCGTTTTGCCATTCGTCTTTCGGTTGTCCCGTAATGAATTTGATCCCCGAATGGAACGATCTGGTTTATCGCGATTTGTGGCAGGAGGCTTATGAGCGTTTGGAAATGACCAATAATTTTCCGGAATTTACCGGCAGAGTTTGTCCGGCGCCGTGTGAGAGCGCCTGTACATTGTCCATTAACGATAGCCCGGTAACCATCAAGCAGATTGAACTGGCCATAATCGAACGCGCTTTCCGCGAAGGCTGGGTGAAGGCCAAACCGCCAGAAAAAGAGAGCGGCAAAAGCGTAGCGGTTATCGGTTCGGGACCGGCTGGATTGGCGGCGGCGCAGCAATTACGCAGAATGGGACATTATGTGGTCCTTTATGAAAAATCGTCCAAACTCGGCGGGTTATTGCGTTACGGCATTCCCGATTTTAAATTGGAAAAACACATCATTGATCGGCGATTGAAACAGATGAAGGAAGAGGGTGTCCATTTCAGACCGGATGTGGAAATAGGCGAAGATCTTTCGGCGCGTTATTTACAAAAACGTTACGACGCCATTTTAATTACCACAGGCGCCGGAGAGCCGCGCGACATTGACGTTCCGGGCAGATCGTTGGACGGCGTCCATTTTGCTATGGAATATTTGATGCAGTCCAATATGTTTGTCGACGGCGTGAAAAGTGAAGAAGGAATTATCTGGGCTAAGGACAAAAATGTATTGGTAATCGGCGGCGGCGATACGGGTTCCGATTGTGTAGGTACGGCCAATCGTCAGGGCGCAAAAAACGTATACCAAATTGAAATTTTACCAAAACCGCGCGAATGGAATAACTCATGGAATCCGGACTGGCCAGACTGGCCTAATATTTTACGCACCTCCACATCGCACGAAGAAGGCTGCAAACGGGATTGGAGCGTTTTAACGAAATCTTTTGATGGTGAAAACGGACGTCTTAAAAAAGTTAATTTAGCTCGAATCGAATGGAACAAAAGTAAGGATGGCGCTTTTAGTTTTAATGAGATAAAAAACAGTGCGTTCTCTTATGATGTTGATCTGGTTTTTCTCGCTATGGGCTTTGTGCATGTGGAGCATAACCGCCTGTTGAACGATTTGGAACTGGCCTTCGATAGCCGAGGTAATATTGAAACGCCGGCTGCTTATCAAACAAGCAAAGAGGGCGTATTTACAGCCGGAGACGCCAATACCGGCGCTTCGCTGGTTGTGAGAGCGATTTATCACGGTCGTCAAGCCGCGGAAGCGGTAAATGCGTATTTGCAAGGGTAGGGAAATAGAATTTTGAATTTTGAAAGTATTATATCGAAGTTCTTGATTCATTTTCCCGATGCCTTAAATTTGTAACTCGGCCGTTATCTTTATTATCAACGCTCATACAAAAAAGGGGGTGTTTTGAATATAGAACAATTTCTCGACTATAATCCGGTTTTGTTGGCTTTGTTGGCCACGTTATTCACCTGGGCTATTACTGCGGTTGGCGCGGCAATGGTTTTTTTCTTCAAAAGTATAAATAAAAAGGTGTTGAATTCCATGTTGGGTTTTGCGGCGGGCGTAATGATCGCAGCCAGTTTTTGGTCGCTGCTAAAACCGGCAATCGAGATGGCGGAAGAGAGCGGCGGTCTTTCCTGGTTGCCTGCAGTTGTAGGTTTTCTGTCGGGCGGCGCTTTTCTCTATCTTGTCGATAGATTGCTGCCACATTTGCACATGGGACTTTCCATTGATAAAGCGGAAGGCATTAAAACGCACTGGCAGAGGAGCGTTCTGCTTGTTCTGGCCATTACGCTGCATAACATTCCCGAAGGATTAGCCGTCGGCGTGGCTTTCGGCGCATTGGCCAATGATCCTTCGGTGGGCGCGCTGGCCGGTGCGATCGTTCTTGCCGTCGGGATCGGTTTGCAAAATTTTCCCGAAGGCGCCGCCGTTTCCATTCCTTTAAGACGGGAAGGATTCTCGCGCTTAAAAGCGTTTAATTACGGCCAGCTTTCCGGAATAGTGGAACCTATTGCAGGCGTAATTGGCGCTTATCTCGTGTTAACGGTCAAACCGCTTTTGCCCTACGCGCTATCCTTTGCCGCCGGGGCGATGATTTTTGTCGTTATCGAAGAGCTGATTCCCGAATCGCAAAGCGGCAATGATACGGATTTATCCACTATCGGCGCTATGCTTGGCTTTGCCGTTATGATGCTGCTCGACGTCGCTTTGGGATGAGATTAACGTCCCATCCAACCGCCGTCCACGGTGATAATGCTGCCGTTCATATAATCAGATGCGGCGGAAGAGAGAAATAAAGCGGCGCCCGCCAAATCTTCGGCTTTTCCCCAGCGTCCTTGCGGGATACGTTCTAAAATGGCTCGGTTCCTGTTTTCATCCGCTTGCAAAGCCGCCGTATTGTCGGTGGCAATATAACCGGGCGCAATACCGTTAATATTAATGCCTTTTGCTGCCCATTCGTTTGAAAAAGCCTGTATCAACTGCCGAACGGCGCCTTTACTGGCCGCATACCCTGGTACGGTAATGCCGCCTTGAAAAGAGAGCAAGGAAGCGATGAATACGATTTTTCCCTCGCCCTCTTCGATCATCAACTTGCCGATTTCACGCGTCAAAATAAACTGCGCGTTCAAATTGACTTCAATAACCTTGTCCCAATATTCGTCGGAATGCTTTAATATGGGATTGCGTAAAATCGTACCGGCATTATTAATTAAAATATCGATTTTATTGAAATCGTTTTTGACCTGTTTAATAAAGTTGTAAAGCGATTTTCTGTCGGAAAAATCACAGCGATAGGCTTTAAACGATTTGCCTATCGATAATATTTTTTTCTCCAGTTCGCTGCCCTGTTCTTCAAGCGATTGACTTACGCCGATGATATCGGCGCCGGCCTGCGCGAGAGCAACAGCGATTGCTTTGCCAATGCCGCGTTTACTTCCGGTTACTAAAGCTGTTTTTCCGTCCAATTTGAACTTATCTAATATCATTTTGTTGCTCCTTTATTGACATCATAATAAAAAAGCAGAGAATAGGATCAAAATTCTCTGCTTTAAATGCGGTATATCATTAAAAATTATTTCAGTTCTTTTACAAATACATTGCGGAAAGAAATTTTGGATTTGGAATCATGGTTTTGCAAACCGATATATCCGCTTTTGGCAAAATCTTTTATTTTACCCGCAGGATGAGCGTTCCAATCGTTAATCAACTCTTCATTTAACCATACTTTAATATTATCGCCTTTAAATTGGATTTTATAATGATTCCATTGTCCGACCGGCTTGGCCGTATTTTTGCTGGCCGGATGCGCGTCATATACGGCGCCTGTTTGGTGAACGGGGTCGGCGTCATCGTCAATTTGAATTTCAAAAGAGTGATGAATGTAATCATTGCTGGTAACAAAATCCGGCACTCTGATAAAAACGCCGGAGTTGGTGTGGGGCGCGTCGCATTTATATTCAAGATCAAGGATAAAATCTGCATATTTTTTTGCGCTGTACCAAAACAGTCCCATACCGCCGCTTGATGTAATAATGCCGTTTTGCTTATCAAGTACAAAATATCCGGGTCCGTAATGATTCCAGCCGTGCTTGTTAAAACTGTCGCCGCCCCAATGAATTAATTCGTCGTAGCCTTCATAATAGGTAATACTTTTGATATAGACCAGGCCTTTGGCGATATATTTGCTGGGATCAGGCTGTTCGTCTTCGCGTTCATGCTCTACCGACATTGTGCCTCGGTAATTTTGCAGCGTTAGTTCGGCAAGGATATCGTGGATATTGGCTTTGCCTGATCCGTAAGGGACGTCCTTGGCTTTTTTTACGCCGAATTGATCCATGTCTTTAAGGTGCATGTTGATGATTCTGCCTTTGCATAGGCGAAGCGCATAAAGGGGGTTGATGCCGCTTCTCATCCAGTGTCCGGTATCCCCGCATATACCGATGCGTTTATCCAAACCTCGTATATGATCCATCGTAATTTCGGGATTCCAGTACTTTGACGGTTTCGGATGGTTGTGTATGGCTACTTTAATATTATATTTTTTCACCATTTTTTCAATAATGGAATAATCATCGTATTTTGGTTCGAGCACTATTACTTTTATACCCATTTTCTTGGCGAAATCGAAGGTCTTTTTTGCCGCGGCTTCATTGTTGTCAAAATTAGTAACGCCGAAAGCGCGCAGAGTTATACCGTATTTTTTCAAACCTTGTTTGATTTTGTTCATATCTTCATCGCTTAGGCCGGGGCCGAACTTTTTATCACTGTTCTTATATAACTTTTGTCCGGGATAAGCTTCAAGATATTTAACTCCGAGTTTGTTGACTTTTTCCAGCGTTTCAAAAAATGTTAGCTTCCTGAACGTCCAGCATTGTACCGACATGGGGATTTCTCGTATGCGCACTGTACTGTAATCCGTGTTATCAACTTCCTGTTTTACATCCGCCAATGTTTCCTGGGCAGAGACATTTTGATAGGCAAATCCCAAAAAAAGCGCAATCATAAACAGATATTTTGTTTTTTTCATTAGGGAATCCTTTCTGTTTTTGTATAAATATTAAGGTTTCGAAAATCTTATTTTAATTCTTTTACTTTAAAATCATCAAAATAACTTACGGCATCCGCTTTTGTCCACAAACCGATTTTGCCGCTGTTTGTAAAGGTTGTGTCTTTTACCTGGAACAAGCTTTGCCCGTTTAAATAAACGGTGAAAAGACTGTCTTTGACCGTAAGTTTTAACGTATTCCAGTTTAAGCCGAGCGGCGGCACTTTAACGCCGTATGTTCTGCCTTTGCCGACGAGGGGTAAATCCGACCGTTTTCCTTTTTCCATTTTATATAAAACCACATTATCTTCTTCCGGATTTTCACGTAAAATATAATGATTATTCTTGTCTATAAAACGCCAGACAAATCCGCCGCCTTTATCCATTTTTCCCTTAAAACCTTTAATTCGAACTTCCATTTCCACATTTTTAATATCGAATCCGTTATAGACGATCTCGTTAAAATGGCCTTCGATGTTTTCTTCGGACAATTGCGCTAAGACTTTATTACCCTTGTCGTCAACAATTTTCCAATCGGTTTTTGTGCCTGTTCCGGTGAAATATGGCGACCAGCCGGAGGGGATTCTCCCTGTTTCCTCTTTTTCAAAAGTGAAAATTGTATCTACAATCGAAACGTTTTCGGCTTGTATTGCTATTTCGCTTATGGGTTTATTACGATTTTTCGTTTTACCGCATCCCATAATAAAAATAAGCGTTAATCCTAAAAAGTAAAATACTTTCATGATATCGCTTCCCTGATATGTTTATACAATGCTTAAATCATTATTTATAATCGTTCGTTTTATCCTTCCAATCCGAAAATCGGTTTATTGTTTATCCAGCGCCCGCGGGTGAAATCGGGGAAAAATTGCGGTGCGCCGTTGCTGGCAATAGAGGCTTCCGATAGCGGCGTAATAGCGCTCCAAGCAGCGGCGTCATAGACGTCGATCGGCGGTTGTGTCTCGTTTTTTACGCTGTCCAGAAACTGTTTTATTGTAAAATAATCGATACCACCGTGACCGGAATTTTTTGCTTTGGCTTCTTCATCGCGCCATAATTTATGGTCGTATTTTTTCATATATTTATCATAAGCCTCGCCGGTTTCCCATTGATGTTCAGGGGACTGGTCTTCGATATAAATACGACGTCCCTCAAATTGTCCGCCCCAAACGCCCTTGTTACCGTGCAGCGTGAAACCCCATGAATAGGGACGGGGCAAATTGGTGTCATGGCTGACCACAATGGTTTCGCCGTTAGCCGTTTTGATGGTTGTGGTGACGATATCGCCGAGTTTCCATTTTAGCTTGGCGTTAGGATGATCTTCACCGGCATGTTTTACGATATAAGCATGTAAACCGGTTGCTTTGGTGGCGGAAGAGGTTAATGATACAAAACGATTACCGCGATTAATGTTAAACCATGTGGCTACAGGGCCGACGCCATGGGTGGGATAAATATCGCCGTTTTGTTTTAAGGAATGCTGCGTTCTCCAGCGCGCTTCGCCTTTGGCGTTTTTACCGAATTCTACGCCGGGGTTAAATTTAACGCCACGCAGATCGTGTTGGTAGCCGCAAGTGGCATGGACGATATCGCCGAACAAACCCTGGCGCACCATTTTCAATACGGCAAGCGATTCGCGCGCATAACAGACGTTTTCCAGAATCATACAAGGTACGCCGGTCTCTTCCGAAGTATTAACCAAATCCCAGCACTCTTCAATTGTGTTGGCAGCGCTTACTTCAACGCCGGGGAATTTTCCGGCACGCATGGCGGCCACAGCCATAGGAGTGTGCCATAACCAAGGGGTGGCAATAATGACGCCGTCAATATCGTCACGTTCAAGCATTTTCATAAAAGCATAATCGCCGCCCGTATAAACCGCGGGTTCCTTGCGAGAAAATTGATTAATAATTTCTTTCGCTTTGGCGATGGCTTCGGGATCAATATCGCAGATTGCGGTTATATCGACATCGTCTCTTTGACAGACGGTTTTAACATGGCTGCGTCCGCGTCCGCCGACGCCGATGAAAGCAATTTTCACTTTTCCGTTTTTTTTATAGCGTTTAAATTTTATGGGATGTTCTCTCGTCGTAGCGCGTTGGTCTGCTTTTGCCCTTGATGCTATGGCTAAGCCTGCGCCTGCAAGGGAAGCTGTTTTTAAAAAATCTCGTCGGTTTAAAGAATCCATGAAAATATCTCCTTAAAGTTGTTAAAATTGCAAAATGAAATTGTAACCAAAGAAAATCAATTTTAAAGGCAATAGTTTATTATTTTTTGTTTTTTAAGATAATAAAGAATTTAGATATTTAAAAATTAAAGTTTTCGAAACAATGTTGATTTTTTTAAATCTTTAAATAAAAGATTAAGTCCGTAATTTTGTGTAAAAAGAAAAAAAAAGTGAAAATTTGCCA
>CAYRJN010000148.1:0-9690 GCA_964424545.1 uncultured Calditrichaceae bacterium | reverse complement strand
AATATAAACACATCGCCGGAATGCGGATTCATTTTCAGCGAATTATTGATAATACCCTGAAGACCGTCAAAGCTTTTGCGCATATCCACCGCTTCACTATACAGGAAAAATCGCGCCTGCGTGCTGATGGGCAGCATTTTAAAGTGTTGCTTTCATAATTAATTCGCCGATGAAAGTGGTATTGGCCGAAGCATTGAAAGTAATGATAATGCCGTTGGGTAGTTCAATACGTGTTTCACCTATAATGTGTGCCTGAGAAAAATTAAGGGGAATAAATCCCGCTCCTTTTTGATCATTACGATATTTTTTCAGCCAGTAGGTAAATTTGGATAGGGTGATAGTATTATCAATGCAGAATTGTTTTTGGGGTTGTGAACTGTCAAAATATTTTTCAATAAGCGCAAACATCTCTTCCCGACTGCTGCGGATAGTGTTATTTGATTCCATCTTTCCTCCTAAGTTTGAATATGAAGATTAATACTATTAACTTAAGAAGAAATATTACTCAAACAAGATGTGCTTCACCGAATGGATACGTTTTTTCGTCATATTGTTTATATCCTTTAAGTTGACAGTCAAAACTCCATGTCATTATCATCCAAGGATTAAGCCGTTGACCTTTCTCAGTACTTCTATTAATACCTATAACTGATCAAAGATGGACAATAAATATACAATCCGTTCCTTTATTTTTGCGTTTATGTAATCGATTGTGTAAAATAATAAAAAAACGGCTTTTCACAAAAAGGATAAACATAATGCACAGGTATAAATGTCATGTACGGGCAAGATTGTTATTAATATATTTAAACATGAAGAATAATTATGTTTAGCTCTATTATAGGAAAACGCTCACTCCGCTTTTAACCTGTTGATATCCGAAATGTTTACATATTAAGATAAAATAATGAATGCAATATCTACAAGCCATCTCTTCCCAAGACATATTAACTGAATTCTATTATGAGAATGCCTTTAAATGGTATCCGCAAATGAAATAACCATAGTTGTACGGAAGATAAAAGCATTCATTAAAATTAAAAGAGTGGATTAATCAGATGAGACGATTTTTTAAAATTCAGTTTCTTTTATTCTTTTTTTACGCTTTTGCTGTTCAGGCCGATACGCCGAAACCGAATATCATTGTTATTGTCAGCGACGACGCCGGCTATGCCGATTTTAGTTGTTATGGTAATGATGTAGTAAAAACCCCGAATATAGATAAATTGGCATCAAGCGGTGTGCGTTTTACCAACGCCTATGTTACCGCTGCGGTTTGCGGCCCATCACGCGCCGGATTGATGACCGGAAGATATCAGCAGCGTTTCGGTTATGAGGTGAATAATGTTCCCAAAGCTATGGATAAGTCGGTCGGACTACAAGGCGACGATATGGGGCTGCCGCTTGACGAGATGACTATGGCCGACTATATGAAGATTGCGGGATACAAAAGTATTGCCGTTGGGAAATGGCATTTAGGTATTGCCGATCGTTATCATCCTCTAAAAAGAGGATTTGATGAATTCTATGGATTTCTCGGCGGTTCCAGACATTATTTTTTCGATGTTAGAGATTATAACCGCAAAGATAATTCCGTAAGACGAAATCACGTAAAGCAACGAGACTTTACCTACACAACGGACGGCTTTACCGATGCGGCAATTGATTTTATCGGCCGGCATAAAAAAGAAAACTTTTTTGTCTATCTTGCTTATAATGCAATTCATACGCCTTTGCAAGCTAAAGAAGAGGATATGGAAGATTATTCTTTTCTGAAAGATAAAAAAGATCAAACATTTGCGGGGATGATAAAATCCTTGGATGAAAATATAGGAAAACTTTTGAGTTATCTTGAGAAAGAGAACTTAAGAGAAAACACATTAATATTTTTCATTAACGATAATGGCGGGCCGTCTTTTGTAACGCCGGCAAATAATTACCCGCTCAGCGGCTGCAAAGGGACGCACTACGAAGGAGGAATACGCGTTCCGTTTATGATTTCCTGGCCGGCTGTCTTGCAAAAAAACAGAGTATATGATTTTCCTGTTATGTCATTCGATATTTTAGCGACAATAGTAGGGGTTACCAATGTTGATGTGCGGAAAAAGACGCCACTCGATGGCGTTAATCTGATGCCATATCTCACTGGCGATAAGGTCGAAAGACCGCATAAAACGCTTTTCTGGAGGGAGTATGTAATCGCCGCTGTTCGCGACGGGGACTGGAAACTGATTCGTTTTCCCGATAAGCCGGCTCAACTTTATAATCTTGCTGAAGATATTAGTGAAGTAAATGATCGCGCGAGTCAAAAACCGCAAGTTGTTAATGTGCTGTACAAAAAACTATGGAGTTGGGAGAAAGAATTAGCAAAGCCATTATGGTTTTTACAAATAAAATATGATAAAAATGTTATTGATAGAGGCGAGAGATTCCATAAAATAAAGAAAAAATAAATTTTACGCGTTAAAGCTAAATCAAAAAATTAATACATAATTTGAATAATTTTTTTAGATAGAATGGCAGCAAATGGATTTATTAGGACAATAAGGATAATTCTGCTGCGTTAAAGCAAAGTTTAAAAAGACAAGTATTCTTAAAATAAGGCTAAATGTACTATGATAAAAAAAATATTTAATTTTAAATTGATATTACTACTTTTAATTTTATTGATATCTGAAAATGCTTTTGCACAAGCTGAAAAACCTGTTCTAGACGGTTCTTTTTTAACCGGCGATCTATGCGGATCATGGAACGATGAAAGATGGCAGCAGGAGTTTACTGCGCTAAAAAATGCCGGCATGCATTACGTTATTATTCAAGCCGTTGCTAATAGTTATCCGGGAAGGGTTACCAAGACACTCTATCCATCATCCCTGCCGAATACAGAAATGGCAAAGGATGGAAACGGCATACCCTATCCCGATGTAGTTGACGCGTGTTTGAAAAATGCCGAATCAGCCGGTATGAAAGTCTTCCTCGGAATTGACTTTAGCGATAAATGGTGGGATTTGTACGCTAATGATTCAACCTGGCTTTATGGTCAGATGGATTTAGATAATAATATATGCGATGAATTGTGGGATAATTACAAGAATAAATATTCAGATGCCTTCTATGGCTGGTATTGGGCTTATGAAGTTGAAAACTTACATTTTACCACAGATGAACAACAGAGAGTATTGATTAAGGCGATGAATAAACAATTGGATCATCTTACTGCAACCAATAAAAAACTTCCGTTTATGTGGTGTCCGTTTATGAATTCTGAGCTTGGCGAACCTGAAGCATACGAGATGATGTGGAAAAATGTGTTTGCAGAATTACACACAACAGCAGGAGATATCTTTTGCCCTCAAGATGGTGTCGGAGCGGGCGGGCCTAAACTGAATGAAGTTGCGAGCTGGTTTTCTGCGCTCAAAAGAGCCGTTGATACAATACCCGGTCTTATAATGTGGGCTGACGTTGAGACCTTTGAATTTTATGGCAGTTCTTTTATATCCACAACCATTGGGCGAATCGTTTCACAATTAAAAATAGAACAGCCCTATGTAAATAATTACATCTCATGGGAATACACATATTATGATAGCCCGTATAAAGCAAATACAGGGTTTCACAATACCTATTTGGACTATCTGGAAAATGATTCTCTTGAGAGTTTAGCGCCAACCTCGCCATCTAATGTTAGTGCGGCATCTTTGCCTGGTAGTGTAGTTTTGAACTGGGATGTATCAACAGATAATATTGGTATATGCGGGTATAATGTATATCGTAATGGTGAAATGATTATCAAAAAGCAAGTTCCATTAAAAAATAATGATACAACTGATATTGCGGCGCCTTCAAGCGCTGTGGACGCGAAGGTAAATCCAAACACGAGTTATTCCTACCGCATTGAAGCCTATGACTTTGCCGGAAATGTCTCAAATTTAACATCGCCTGTTTCAGTTAGCACAAAAAGCTATGAAGAAGTATCGCTTGGATCTCCGTATACCGTTTCTAAAACTCATAGTGATTACTACCCGGATACCGATCATAAAAAATTAACGGATGGTAAAATGGCTTCTCAAGCGTACTATGCAGATCCTCATTGGGTTGGATTTGTTAACATTGATACGCTGAATGTAGTAATAGCCTTGGGGCAAAATGCGTTGCTACAAACTTTTATAACAAATTATCTTCTTGATCCTCAACCGGCTGTATATTTACCGGAAAAAGTAGCCGTTTCTGTATCGACTGATAATATTACATTTAATAATATTGGAATTATGATAGATAGCACACCAAACGAGACATCCTCCAGTATACATAAATATTACTACGAATTATCTAATCCTGTTAATGCAAGGTATGTTAAGTTTACTACCGTTACTTCCGGCAGCGCCTGGTTATTTGTAGATGAGTATCAAGTATTAAGTTCAATCGCATCTGATGTTGAAGAAAAATCCGCAGCATTTCCGTATGAATTTAAGTTGGAGCAGAATTATCCGAATCCATTCAATCCAAGTACGACAATAAAGTATTCCATTACGAATGTAACTCTCCCCTCAATCTCTTCTCAAGATGGGAAGGAACGAAGCGACAGTGGCGCGCTGGTAAGATTAAATGTTTACGATATGTTAGGTCGTCAAGTAGCAATACTTGTAAATAAAAAGCAAAAGCCCGGAAATTATGAAGTGAAGTTTAACGCTGAAAATCTTTCCAGCGGAATTTATTATTATCGAATTACAGTCGGTGACACGGGACAGGTTCTGAAAATCATGAAGATGGTATTGTTAAAATAGCAGGAGAGTATAATTGTTCGTTCAAAAAACGGTTTCTTTAAATCGAAAAGTATTTAAAGAAATACGCCGCAATTGGGACGTAATAATCCGATCTATTACAATTGTATCTTTAATTGTTTTATCGTTGATTTCCTGTTCTGACAGATTGCAGGAAAGGCCAAATATCCTGCATATTTTTTCCGAGCAGCAGCACTGGCAGGCTATGGGCGTTATGGATTCTTTTTTTGATACGCCCCATCTCGACACGTTTGCCGCTCAAAGTGTCGTTTTTTGAACGCTCTTTTTGCACAACTAAATAATTGGCGTTGCCTCGAGCAAAAAAGGAAGCATACTTTATACGGTATGAATATGTACTAAATTTAAGACGAGAATATTAAAACTATGAAGCGAAAGCGAATTAAAATAACGCGCCTGATTTTCTGGATAGTTTTGCCTTTTGTCATATATGCTCAGAATAATGTTAAAATAAATCCCGTATTAAAAAACGGTAAATGGAAAGCGCAATGGATTTCTTATCCCAATATTTCATTGACGGATTATGGCGTATTTCATTTTAGGAAAGCATTTAAATTGCACAATAAACCCGATAGCTTTATTATTCATGTTTCGGGAGATAATCGTTATCGCTTATTTGTGAACGGCAACGAGGTCTGTAAAGGGCCTGCCCGCGGAGACTTGGCTCACTGGCGGTATGAATCCATTGATATTGCCCCGTATCTGAAATCCGGAAAAAATGTTCTTGCCGCCGTTGTGTGGAACTTCGGCCGTTATAAACCATTGGCGCAAATATCGCTCAAAACGGCCTTTATCGTACAGGGAAATAACAGGGCCGAACAGGTTATAAATACGGATAAAAGCTGGCTGGTATATAAAAATGAGGCCTATATACCGCCGGCAAAACGGCCACCGCGCACCGTAGTAGGTCCCGGTGATGAAGTAGACGGAGCGCGTTACCCCTACGGCTGGGAAGAAGTTGATTTTGATGATAAGAATTGGAAAACGCCCATAGAATTGGGACAGGGCATACCGCGCGGCAAATTCACTTTTTGGGATTGGGGCTTGGTTCCCCGAAATATACCATTCGGCGAATACAGGCTTCAACGCTTTCGGGAGATTGAAAGAACTGAGAATATTACGGTTCGAAAAAGTTTCCTTTCGGGAAAATCGGCGTTACATATTCCTGTTCATCGCAAGGTTAAAATATTATTGGATCAAACTTTTTTAACGACCGCTTATCCCGAAATATTGATTAGTGGCGGAAAGGGGTCCACAATAAAATTGCGATATGCCGAAGCTTTGGTTGATAAAAACGGCGTTAAGGGCAATCGTAACGATACGGTCGCTAAGACCATGGTGGATTTTTTTTCTGATACGTTTTATCCCGATGGAAAAGATAACAGACGATTTCAACCTTTGTGGTTTCGTACCTATCGTTATCTGGAGCTGACAATAGAAACCGGAACGAATCCATTAGTAATCAAAGATTTTTACGGTTGGTTTACGGCTTATCCCTTTGCGGAGAAGGCATGCTTTGAAAGCGACGATCCTGTGTTAAAAGCAATTTGGAATGTGGGCTGGCGAACGGCCCGTCTGTGCGCCGGAGAAACTTATTATGATTGTCCCTATTATGAACAGTTGCAGTATGTCGGCGATACGCGCATACAGGCTTTGATCTCACTTTGCGTTAGCGGAGATGACCGCTTGATGCGCAATGCAATCGAACAGTTTCACGATTCGCAGCTTCCGATGGGGCTGACTCAAAGTCGCTTTCCCTCCAGCGAACCACAGGTTATACCGACGTTTTCTTTGATTTGGATTGAGATGGTGCATGATTATTGGATGTATCGCAATGACCGAAATTTTGTATTAAGATATTTAAACGCTATTAGCAATGTTTTATATTGGTATGAACGTCAAATTGATAAAAACGGTATGCTAGGCCCCATGGCCTGGTGGAATTTTGTGGATTGGTCTTTTGGCCCATGGGATAGTCAAAAACCTCTTGGCGGCGTGCCAAAAGGTGCTATTGACGGAAATTCTTCGATTATTACCTTGCAATATGCTCATGCCCTAACAATGGCCGTAGAACTTTTTAAAGCCTTTGGGTATGAACATCAAGCTGAAAACTATTCGCGGCTTTCACGTTCTTTGATAGAGCGCACCGATCAACTATGTTGGGACGATAAAAAGGGATTACTTGCCGATACACCGCAGAAAAACTCCTTTAGTCAGCATGCTAATATTTTGGCTGTACTCAACGGGATGTTTGATCCGTCTGAAAATTTAAAATTATTACAAAAGATTATCGGAAATAAAGATTTAATTCAAACGACTCTCTATTTTAAATTTTACCTTGCCGAAGCCTTAAAAACCGTCCGATTTGCTGATGAATATCTGTATTTATTGGGGCCGTGGAAAGATATGATCGCCATCGGTTTAACAACTTTCGCCGAAACGCCGGAACCCACAAGGTCGGATTGTCATGCATGGAGCGCCAGCCCCAATTACCATTTTCTAACGCTTGTTTGCGGAATTGAACCGGCCTCTCCCGGATTTAAAACGGTAAAAATTGAACCGCACTTCGGTTATTTAAAATATATCGAGGGTAAAATGATGCATCCGAATGGAGAGATAATCGTCAAGTTGAAAAAAAAAGACAAAGGCGGACTTAACGGAACGATTATTTTACCGGCAGATTTGACCGGCGTATTTCGCTGGCAAGGTAGGGAAATCAAATTGAATAAGTTAGAGCAGAAAATAAGTTTTTAAGGCACGAAAAATCCGGACATTTGGATCCGTTTAGCATACAATTCCAAAATTATGAGAGTAAAAAAATGTGTATTTTAAAAAGGGTATTGTCGGTCATTCTTATTACGGTATTTTTTCAACAAATTGTTATTGCCGGTCTACCAAACTCAAAACCGGAATGGAAGAAAAAATATGAATATAAACAAATGCGGAAAATGTTTACTCAACCGCCTATGTTTTATGCGCCGCACAGTTTTTGGTTCTGGGATACGGCAATCGATACCAATCAGATAGCCAAAATGGCGCGCGAAATGACGAAACAACGGCTAAATCCCGGATATGCGCATCCCCGTCACAGTGAAGCGCCGGCTTCGGCTTTCCCCGCTTTGCCGCGGGAACAGTGGTTGTCTCCTTTATGGTTTAAGGGAATAGAAAAAGCTGTGGAGGTCGCTCAAAATGCCGATATGACTTTTGGATACTGCGATGAATATTGGTGGCCCAGCGGGCGGGCCGACGGCAGGGTTTTACAGCAGGCTCCGGAATTGGAGGCCACCTCTCTCGTCTGGGATAGAATAATGGCCAAAGGGGGTGATATCTTGAAATTGCCGGCGTCAAAAGTAACCGTTGCTGCAAAAATATCCGCTGAAGGGTTGCTTTTGTCAAAGACGTTGAAAATAATCGGTGAGGGAAAATCGTTTAAATGGAAAGTCCCAACGGGTCGATGGATAATTTATTCCTATAAAATATGGAAATCGGACATAGAGTCCAAAGTAAATTATCTTGATCCGAAATTGATGGATGTATTTATTCCCATAGCCCATGAGTCCTATCAAAAATATGTCGGTAAATATATGGGCAGCGTTATCCCCGGCGTTTTTGTGGACAATGAAGGCGATTACGGTTTTAAAATGGCCTGGTCCGAATATCTGCCGCGGCGTTACCGGCAACTTAAAAGTAAAGATATCCGTCTTTATCTACCCCTGTTGACGAAACAAGATCAGGAAGGTTATTGGGTGAAGGCGCGTTATGATTGGTTTGATGTGGTATCCGATATATATACTAACCACTTTTTAGGACGGGTAAATGATTGGTTGGCAAAACGCAATATGTATTATATTTCCAATTTATGGGAGGAGTCATTATTGCTGCAAACGCAAGCAGTCGGTGATTTTATGCGGGCGCAGCGCCGTGTCACCATGCCGGGCAACGACTGCCTGATGATGTATTCGCAGAATGTGCACGATTTTAAAGAAACGCAATCGGTCTGCGAATTTGAAAACCGCCCCTTTATGAGCGAATTGATGGGTGTGGCAGGCTGGCAGATGACCCCGGCGCAAATGAAAATGACCTTAAATGCGGTAACGGCGTGGGGCGTAACCCATACCGTCCCGCACGGTATTAATCTGAACAGAAAACTGGAAACGATACCCTATCCGCCGGATTGGTATGATGAAAATCCTTACTGGCGTTATCTGCATTTATGGACCGATTTTGCAAGACGCGCCTCCTTTGTGAATCGTCAGGGACAGCTTCAAACGGATATTCTTTTATTTAACCCTCTTGAAAGTATCTGGGCGCTTTCGGAGGGCTATTTCACCAGTCCCGGCGGGGACGAATGGCCGCAGAAAGCGGTGGAGATAAACAATACCTACTCAGAGGCCATGAATGTCTTAACCAAATCCTGGCTTGATTATTTAATAGCGGATAAATACTATTTGGATAAGGCGCAAATTATTAAATCCGAGGATGGCGAAACCAAGTTAAAAATCGGAAAATATCAATTCTCACTGCTTATGCTTCCTCCGCTGTTTGTATTATCGCGTTCTACGGCGGATAAAATCGTTAGATTTGCCGAAAGCGGCGTTTATGTGCTTCTTCTCGGCGATTTAGCGTAGGCATCTCCGCAATTTGGTTTTAACGATGCTTATATCATATCGTCAATGAATAAACTACGGCAATTTCCCACGGTTATCGATTTAGCGCAGGAAGGGAAAAAAATGCAGTTGCTGCCTATAAAAATTAAGGAAGTTCTCAGACCTCAGGTTGAATTGATTAAAGGTAAATCTCCCTTTATGATATCGCATCGTAAAATTAATAATCGTGATTTTCCTGTTTTCAGCACTCTGACAAAAAAAGCTCTTTAGCCCTTTATTTATAA
>CAYRJN010000147.1:0-9701 GCA_964424545.1 uncultured Calditrichaceae bacterium | reverse complement strand
AAATAATTCGCATTTAATTAATTAAAAATTCCATGGCGCTCAAAGCGGCAATAGTACCGTCCGAGACAGCAGTCGTTATTTGCCGATAGCGTTTTACTCTGGCGTCGCCTGCGGCGAATACGCCGGATAAATCGGTTTGCATCAGTTCGTCGCTTATTATTTCATTACGCTCATTCACAGCGATTAAACCTTTAAAGGGTTCCGTATTGGGAACATAACCGATCAAAATAAAAACGCCGTCCACATCCATTTCATCGATTTCATGGGTGCGCTGATTTTCGTACTTTATTTTTTCCAGCTTTTGATCGCCGATAAATTCAGTAATTTCGGATTCTAAAATTATGCTTATTTTAGGATTCTTTTTAACCTCGGCAACGGCTTGTTCAAAAGCCTGAAAATGATCGAACTGATGAATAATAGTCAATTCGCGGGCATATTTTGTTAACGCAACCGCCTCTTCCAAGGCGGAATTACCCCCGCCTACAACCACAACTTTTTTATCCTGGAAAAAATCGCCGTCGCATGTGGCGCAATAAGAAATACCCCGCCCTTTAAAAGTATCCTCTCCTGGCACATTCAGGGTGCGCGAGCGTCCGCCGGGTGCAAGAATAACGGCTTTTGCCGAATAGCAATCTTTGTCATTTACCGTTATCAATTTCTTTTCTGCGGCCAAATCCATAGCGGTAATTTTAACATTCGATCTGATTTCGGCGCCGAATGATTCGGCCTGTGCTTTCATATTTCGCGATAATTGAAACCCTGGAATCGATTCGATACCGGGGTAATTGGCAATTTCGTGAGTCAAAACCATCTGGCCGCCGACCGTGCCCACATTCAACACAAGAACCTTCATTTTACCGCGGGCAAGATAGATGGCAGAGGTTAAACCGGCAGGACCTCCTCCAAGTACAATGACATCGTAAGATTTATTTTCCATTTTTCAGCTCCGTAATCACGGCCTTATCATTCATATTCATAAAATTAATTTTTAAAATATTCGTCCAATATCTCGGTAATCTGATCTTTACTTTGAATACTGGTTGTCGCTTTAACAACTTCGCCGTTTTTATAATATACCGTAAAGGGTAATCCGTAAAAAGAGGCGCATTGCGGTAAATTACGAATAATAGCCGCCGTGGGTATATCGAAATCCATATCGGCAAATTTCACATGCTTGTACGCATCCTCTTTTTCTAATTCTTCCATCGCTTCATAAACTGGAACGCACATCGGCCCCATTCTGCCGCAGCAAATCATCACATTCTCATTATTCTTCATAATATTATCGAATTCTTCTTCTGTTTCGATGTGTGTTAAATTTGTCATCAACATAAGGCATCCTTTCTTTAAATATTTTGACGAATTGTTTCAAAATTAAAAAAATAGATGAAATATTTTTTAAAAAGATACAATATGCAACATAATACGCAAAATGAAAGCAACTATAAAAAGGTTTAATGATCTTGCATTTATATGGTTTTATTGTAAGTTCGAAAAACCGTACCAATGTATTAAATTATTATTTCTGTTCCGTATGGGCGGGAGAAAGATCCTTTCATTTGGATTCAAACATTTCTCCTCGCGAGCGCTTATCGAAAAGAGTTGCTGTAACGATACAAAAGCACGCAAATACGGTCTTGAAAATTGGAGATATAGGAAGAAGGAACGGAAAAATTATTGGTGAGAATAACAAAGAGATACAATTTTCCGTCTTTACCACGCAAATAACCGGATAAATTTTTTACATGGCTCATGCTGCCTGTTTTAGCATGTACATGATTTGCGGCTGGCGTATCAATCATACGATATTTAAGCGTGCCGTCAACACCGGATACGGGTAATGAATTATAAAACTGTAAAAAATATTGGCGGGCGCTCATAAACTCCAACAACCGGGAAATTGTCTTAGGCGTTATAAAATTTTTGCGTGATAAGCCGGAACCGTCAACCATAATGAAATCATCATCGTCTATACCAATGGTTTTTACCCAATTTTGCACGACACGCGCGCCGCCTTCAAACGATCCGTCTTGCACTATGAATGCACCCATTACGCGTAAAAGCTGTTCCGCATAAAAGTTTTGGCTGCGTTTATTGACCACGTTAACAATTTGCCTTAATGGCGGAGAATAGAAGTCAAAGAGTAATGAAACGCTGTCCTTTAAAACATCCTGCTCTTTTCCCAAAATTTGGATATGGTTATCTTTAAAGACTTCTGTTAGAGCGTTAATGAAAAATTGCTCAGGATCATGCACGGTAACGGATCGTCTTATCGGTCGGCCGAATAAGGGCAGCTGACCGCTGACGATGATTGTATTATCGCCTAAATCGCGATTTATTCTAATATTTGCAACGGAATCCTTTGCTCCGGTAACGGCATTGTTAACAATTTCAACCCCTTTTACGCAAGGGTCAGTCTTAACTATAACGGGAACGCCTGTCGTATCCGCCGCAGAAACGATCAGATCGACACAATTATCATTTAGGGATAACGCCGAGGATTCCGCGGCATACCAGTAAGGCAAGTCGTCCCAATCCCAGCCTTCACCGAGAGCGGGACCGTCAAAGTATGAATTATCCGCAAGGATATCGCCCTCTATTACCCGAATTCCTCTTTCGCGCAACGAATCGCACCAAGCATTAAAAACACACAGGGTACACCCGTTATAAAAACGTCCGGAAAAGGTTGGGTCTCCGCCGCCGCGTACAATTAAGTTGCCTTTTAACGTATCGCCGGATATCCAGCCGGTCATTTTAAAAGTAGTTTTAAAACGAAAATCTTCTCCGAGAAGGTCGAAAGCGGCGGCAGTCGTAAATAATTTCATATTGGAAGCCGGAATAAACAGTTTATATTCGTTAAGGGCATATAAAATTTTTTGTTCGGAAAGCGATTCTATAAACAAACCGAGATGAGCGTTTTGTAGATTGGCGTCATTTACTAAATAATCTATGCCGGCCTTTAATTCTTCCTGCGGAGTTAAATGCTTAACGCGGCTTACGCGCGCTGACGTACAACTCAATAAGTTCAGCAAAAAAATAACCAGTAAAAGTTTACGGATTGCCCTAACCATCGTTTTGCCTTAAATGAGCAAGAATCATTGAAAAATTTAGCGGTTTGAATTGTTCGTTTTTAAGATAGGAAAATATAAAGAGAAAAAAGAGGGGTAGGTAATTATACCCCTCCGTTATTTTTTAGTTTACAGCTTCTTTAAGCGCTTTACCTGCCTTGAAAGTAGGAACTTTTCTAGCGGCGATTTGGATGGTTTCACCCGTTTTAGGATTGCGGCCTTGACGAGCGCTTCTTTCGGAAACACCGAAAGTACCGAAACCGACAAGAGAGATACCTTCGCCATTACTAAGGCTTTCTTTAACGCCATCTATAAATGATTTAAGCGCATCTTCAGCGGCTTTCTTAGAAATACCGGCATCACCGGCCATTTTTGCAACTAAATCTTGTTTAGTCATTAGAATTCTCCTCTAAATTTGATAATTTAATTGGTTTAATTTGCAAATTGTAATTTTTTAAATGAATTGCATCTTTAAATATCCATAGATTTTTTAACAAAATCAAGAAAAAATCTATATTTTTTAGCAATATCAGTATATTTTTTTCGTTTTAGAACTTGCTATTCCGACGAAAAAGTATTTATCGTGTGAAGAACAGATTTATATTGCAAAAAAATGATATTCTTAGTACATTATAGGCTTAGTCAATTGCAGTCGAACAAAGAAACCGGATATCAATTATGAATAAAATAAACGATTCGCATACAATTTCAAAAGTTGAAGGAATTGCCATAAAGCGCGCCAAACGGGATATTATTTATCCGCCAATTGAGAAAATTAAAACGATCGTAGTGGAAAACTTCCCGCTTCTCGGCAAATTAACCGCTATGCGCTTTTTGGAATGGGCGCAAGATAACGAAGGCTGGACAATTGCTTTACCGACCGGAAAAACGCCGGAACATTTTATAAAATGGGTAAGACATATCCTTGATGAATGGAAAAGTCCGGAAATTAAAAAACTGTTGGAAGAATGGTCTATTGATCCGGCAAAAAAACCCAATATGCAAAGTTTTCATTTTATACAAATTGATGAATTTTACCCCATAAACACCTTCCAACACAATAGTTTTTATCATTATGTGAACAACTTCTATATTAAAGGATTCGGATTAGACCCTAAAAAAGCGTTGTTGATCAACCCCAATATTATCGGCTTAAAAGAGGGTGAAACGCTTGAAGATATCTGGCCAAACCATACGGTGGATTTAGGTCTGCGCACTAAAAAGCCCAACAACATCCTTGAAGAGAGACAAAAACGTGTTTTAGAGGCGGTTGATCAGTTTTGCACCGATTATGAGACCCGCATCCGGGAATTGGGCGGGATCGGTTTTTTTCTCGGCGGCATCGGCCCCGACGGACATATCGGCTTTAATGTGCGAGGTTCGGATCACTATTCAACCACCCGCCTGATGCCCACCAATTACGAAACGCAAGCGGCGGCGGCTTCCGATCTCGGCGGAATGGAAATATCCCGTAACCGACTGGTGATTACTATCGGCTTAAACACGATCGTCTCCAATACAAAAACAACTGCTATAATAATTGCCGCGGGGGAAGCTAAGGCAAAAATCATCAAAGATGCCGTTCAATCGGATATCAACAACAATGTGCCTGCTTCGGTATTGCAGCTTCTTCCCAACGCCGCCTTTTATGTCACCAAAGGAGCGGCCAAACTGCTAACCGAGCGCACCTATTTGGATTTGATTGCTAAAAAACCGCTTTCCGATAATGATAAAAATCGTATCATCACCGATTTGGCTTTGATGCAAGGTAAAAAGCTGGAAAGTTTAACAACCAAAGATTTTAACGCCACACGTTCGGCGCAGGCTGTTTTTAAAGAAATCGCCCCCGAATACAAAAAATATGTGCATGGTATTGTAAAGACTTTTAAAGAAAATATTTCGCGATCCATGATCATCCCCAAGAATCAGGTTTACCTGCATACGGCGCCGCACCATGACGATATCATGCTGGCCTATCTGCCCTATCTTGTGCGATTAATGCGCGAACCAAGCAGCGTTCACTATTTTAATTATCTTACTTCGGGATTTAACGCGGTTACCAATAAATATATGTTAAGTTTGGTACAATTAACGCAAAAGTATTTGAAAACCTCCTATTTCAAACAATTAATCGCTGAAAATTACTTTGAGCCGCAAAATATTCCTTTGCGCAATGAAGACGTGCTGCACTATCTCGACGCCATTGCCGGCAATGATGAAGACGCCAAAGAAGAAGCGTCCGTACGCCGTTTTATCAGCAATCTGATTGAAGTTTACGAAGAAGACTCGCTGGAACAGCTACAAAATAGAATAAACGAATTGATTAACTATTTTCAAACCCAGTACCCGGGAAAAAAGGACTTGCATCATATTCAGCGCTTAAAGGGCATGACCCGCGAATGGGAAGCCGACGTATTATGGGGTTATTTCGGCTATGGCGGCGAATCGGTTATTCATTCTCGTCTCGGTTTCTATAAAGGAGATATCTTTACCGAAGAACCGACTATCGAGCGCGACGTTATGCCGATTTTAAATACCATAAAAAAAATCAAACCGACCGTTGTTTCCGTGGCTTTTGATCCCGAAGGCAGCGGACCGGATACGCATTACAAGGTATTGCAAGCCGTGGCCGAAGCGCTGAAAATATACAAAAAAGAAACAGGCAACGATAAAATCAAAATATGGGGTTACCGCAATGTTTGGTTTCGGTTTCATCCTACGGAAGTAACTAATTTTATACCCGTTACGTTAAATTCCCGCGCGATCCTGCAGGACGCTTTTTTTAACGCTTTCGGCTCGCAAAGAGACGCCTCCTTTCCCAGCTATGAATACGACGGACCTTTTTCCGGTCTAGCGCAGAAAATTCAGGTCGAACAGTATCAAATGCTAAAAACATTATTGGGCAGCGATTTCTTTTATCAAAATACGGACTCCAGAATTCGTTCAACGCGCGGTTTTGCCTTTATCAAAGAAATGACTTTGGATGAATTTTATGAACGATCGGTTGCCTTGCGTAAAACAACGGAAAATGCATAATAAACGGAGAACAAGCTATGAAATCTTATCGTAAAGAATTATGGTTTTCAACGCCTCACCGCAGAGATTATATTAACATTACAAGCGATGTTGAGGAATGTCTGCGCGATTCGGGCGTTAAAGAAGGATTATGTTTGGTTAACGCCATGCATATCACAGCTAGCGTTTACATTAACGACGCGGAAAGCGGCTTGATTCAGGATTATGACGATTGGTTGGAAAAGCTTGCTCCGCATGAACCACTTTCGCATTATCGCCACAACCGTACGGGAGAGGACAACGGCGACGCCCATCTTAAACGTCAGATTATGGGACGCGAAGTGGTTGTCGCCATCACGGACGGTCGTCTCGATTTCGGACCCTGGGAACAAATTTATTATGCGGAATTTGACGGAAGACGACGCAAACGCGTTCTTGTTAAAATTATCGGCGAATAATCATTAGCCCGACGGCGCATACCGTCGGGTTTTTTTATAATATTTCCCTAAACAAAAATTGACATCTATCCCCTTTTCTTCTAATTTTGCCTTTTTCTTTAGAAAGGCTTTAATGAAAAATTTACTTTTTTTTATTTTTTTCTCCGTTTTTATTGGAAATATCTCTTTAGCGGCCGACGTTCCTTGGGCGGACGGACGTAGCAAAGGAGAAGATATTCGTATTAAACTGGTTACTTTCGGCGTAGGCGAAGACCTTTCTACTTGGTGGGGACATAACGGCATTATTGTGGAAGACCTCCGCCTGCACCGTTCACGCATTTACAATTTCGGTATTTTTTCCATTAGCGATAAAATGCTGCGTAACTTTGCCATGGGACGTCTGATTTTTTCCGGAGGCGACGCCTCCGTTCCCGGCTATCTTGCCATATATCGCGGACAAAAGAGAGATATACGCATTACAACCGTAAACTTAACCCCGCAGCGCAGGTTGGAAATCGCCCGAAAACTTGTCGAAGCAATCCGTCCCGAAAATAAATACTATCTCTACCATCACTACTACGATAACTGCGCCACACGTATTAGGGATTTGTTAAACGACGCTATTGACGGCCGCTTATACCAAGCCACAGCAGGGCCTTCCCCCTATACCTTAAGAGACGAAACAGTTCGCTATACGGCGCGCAGTTTTTGGATGAATCTGTTATTAATGTACCTTATGAATAATACCATCGATCAACCTATTCCGGTGTGGGATACAATGTTTTTACCGGATGAGTTAGAAAAACATATTTTAAGTTTAAACATTAAAAATAATGACGGACAAATCGTCCCCTTTGCTACTGACCATATTATCCTTAATAAAGGAGAACACAACAAAATACCCCAAAAGCCTCCCAATCTCCTGCCTCTATCTTTCTTATTCGGTATTTTAATCGCTGTTCCACTGTTAATTATAGGCTTTTGGTACAAAAATAACGGGGATTTATGGCCGCGAATTACCTTCGGTCTCTATAATAGTCTTCTTGGTCTTTTTCTCGGCATTCCGGGATTAGGTCTTACCTTCATGTCTTTCTTCACCGATCATGAAGTTACGTTTCACAATGAAAATCTGATTACCGTAAATCCTTTTACGTTCCTTCTCTTTATAATCGGAATACTCATTATCCTTAATCGTTCTTACGCATTGAAATGGATGTACCGCTTTGGGACATTCGAGCTCATTGCCCTGATTGTCGCCGTTGTTGTTAAGATTCTCCCGCCTTTTAATCAGGATAATTGGTTGATTATTGTATTTATATTACCGATTTTTACTGTTTTTTTCTATACTTCAAAATTGTTATTCCAAAATATTCACATAATAGATCAAAGGAGTCTGTAATGGAATGGAGAGCAAGCCATATTTTGGTAAAGGACCGCAATCTTGCCAATCAAATCTTACAAAAATTAAAAAAGGGCGCTAATTTTAACGCGCTGGCCAAAGAATATTCTACTTGCCCCAGTAAAAGTAAGGGCGGCGATTTGGGCTGGTTTGGTCCCGGACAAATGGTTAAGGAATTTGAACAGACTGTTACCCGCCTTTCAAACGGCAGAATCAGCAATCTCGTTAAAACACAATTTGGTTACCATATCATAAAAAAAACAGGACAAAGATAAGGAATCGATGCAATCTTGAAATTGTGGCTTTGATTGTCGTTTCAAGGCCGTGCAAGCAGGAAAAACGCTTAAAATACAAACAGATCATATATTGTCTGCTTTTTGGAAATATTTCACATTCAAGATTTCTCTGCTTACCCTTTGGAATCGAACTGACAGCAGACCTGTTTTTTCTGTTTATGGCATGGACTTTTTTCATTATTAGAACATTTGTGCTTTGCAGGTAAAATAAAGGGGAACGCAATAATTGCCCTCAAGAAAATCAGTCAATCTGTAATATAAAAATCATTTTCTTTTTAGGAACACCGTACTATTTCTCCGCAAAAATAGTTAACGCCTATTCTCCTTTTAAAATTGATTTTACCAAAGAGGGATTATCGGTAATTACGCCGTTTAATGCATCAATATTTTTTATACGACGTAAAATCTTTTGCTCATTAACCGTCCAAACATACAGTTCTTTACCGTATTTTTTTGCTTCGTTTATTAGTTGATCGTTTAATAAATTATAAGCCGGATGCCAGGCGTCATTCTGCCAAAGATTATTGAATGATAGATAAAAGCGAGAATTTTTTTTAAACAACAATCCTGTTTTTATACGTTTTTTATTGAATTTGATAGTTCTGAGCAAAATCGGATTAAAAGACGAAACCCATACTTGTTCTTCGACCTTCCAGCCGACAATAGCCCGCACGATATCACGAGCAAATGGGCCAACTAATGGCCAAATTAATTTGGCGTCAAGATTTATGGGAACTTTATTTTTAAAATGTTCAATAAAATCTTTTAAAGTAGGTATTGTGTAATGATCGTTGTCGAGGTGGTAATAACGCAGTTTAGGCAACGGCGTCCACAAAAGCAGGCGTCTGCTGCCCGCCATGCGCTTTAAGCTGAAATCATGAAAGACCACTAACTCGCCTTTAAAGGTTTGCTGAACGTCCACTTCAAGCGCATCGGCGCCTTCTTTTATAGCCTGTTCGCAAGCTGCAATTGTGTTTTCGGGATATTTATTTCCATTTCCGCGGTGAGATATAATTAACGGTTTCATAAAATAATAATTGTTCTCCAGAATGGCGGAAAAACGATCTATTGCGATAATGAAAAATCACATAACCATTTTTTTATCAAACAGCCTAACCTGATTGCGGCCGCTTCTTTTTGCGGTATATAAAGCCGTATCGGCTTTATAAATTAAATCCTTCCAATCTTCCGCGTCCTGCGGCATGGAAGCCGACCCTATACTGACGGTAAGTTTGCCGCCCGGCTGCACCTCTTCTCCAGGAACAGGCGTATCGCTAATAATTTTTCTAATACGTTCCGCAAGGATCGAAGCGCCCTTAGGAGGAACGTTGGGCAGGATAATAGCAAACTCTTCTCCGCCATATCGCGCTACAATATCATTATCACGCACCGTAGTTTTGAGAATATGCGCCAGCGATCTAAGCACTTCGTCTCCTGCCTGATGCCCTAACGTGTCATTGAATATTTTGAAATGATCAATATCGAG
>CAYRJN010000146.1:0-9819 GCA_964424545.1 uncultured Calditrichaceae bacterium | reverse complement strand
TTATAAATAAAGGGCTAAAGAGCTTTTTTTGTCAGAGTGCTGAAAACAGGAAAATAGATAAAATTGAATTAAAAGCAAAATCTTAAATTTTAGATTTTTTCCCTTGCGGAGAGAGAATTAAGTGCAAGAAATTACTTTTAATGAAAATATCCCATAAAGTGCGGTAGGTTATTTTAGGATAACCGCAGATATATATTTTTTCCCATAAAGGCGCGAATTTGTTCTTAAATGCGTATAATGTTTTATAATTATAGGCGTAGGTAAATAGAGGGGTGCCCGATTTTATTAATTTCTCTTTCATGTTTCCGCCGCGGCTATTGATACCGACGAAGGGGACTTCGCCAAGACTCCAAAAACGATAATTCTCTTCTTTTAAGCGAATAAACACGTTGTAAATTAAAGATTCCATTACGCCCACGGGGGCGCCGGCAAAACGCAATAACATTTCGGTTTGGTATTTTTCAAAATTTATTTTGGAAATGGTAATCGCTCCCAGCCACTCCTGCGCATGGCGTTCAAAAACAAAACAACGCGTTGTTTCTTCAAAATCAGTGCGAAAAAGGTATTTCAACTGCGGTTTGTTACCGTGAGGGGTCTTTTTTTTTAACGCTAAAATTCTTTCATGATTTTCACTGTTGTATTCGATTTCTTTAATCGTTCCATGTCGAAGACCGCGTTTAATCAGGTTCTTTACCGATTTTTTTTTGAAATGCTCGCCGTTTAGCCGCAACAGCGCTTCCATGGCGATTTGGATACATTGGAAATCGTGGTTTTTAAGAAAACCGGCAATCTCTTTATTGCAGCCGCGAATTACAATACCGCCAGGAGAAAGCTTTTTCATTTCATTTAAAGCCGGTTCAAAATCCCAAGATTCAGGTATTTCTGCCAGACTAAACCAGTTGGTTTTATGGATACGCAGGGGAACGGTCAGAAAATGTGGACGTGCGCAATTGATACGTTCCCAGCTTAAAGGAAGGTCTGATGTTGTTGCCATGATCGCCGCCTAGAAAAACGCTTTCCGTTTTCTTTGTTTTATAAACTATCAAGCTAATTATTAGACCATTCCTTTGCAAATTAATTCACGGCTCTGAATAAATTGCGCGGTTAAAGTTAGTATGTATATTACCATGTTCCGAAGCGCATTAAAATAAACCTGAATAACGATTCATTGAAATGAAAAATGAGACATTAAATCCATATCTTCTTAAATCATTCTTGAGTTAAAATCAAATTCTTTGTATGTTATTCGATTAATAAATATAAACAATGGAAATCGAAAATGCCCCAAGTGATGGATTGTGTAAATCCTGCAACAAATGAAATTATCGCTACGGTTGACGTTCAAAGCGGCGAAGATTTGAAAGAGATGATAAAAAAGGCGAGGTCAGTCCAAAATAGTTGGGCGTCGTTGTCTCTGAAAGAACGCGTTTCGCATATTATACGCATCAGGGATTATATTGTTGATAATGCGGAAGAATTAATAGACATAATCTCTAAGGATAACGGAAAATTGCGCATTGACGCACTGACCACGGAAGCGCTACCTTCGGCCATGGCCGCCGATTATTACATAAAAAAATCAAAACGCTATTTAAAAGATCGCAAGCTGCCTTCCGGAAGTATTTTTAATTTAATGAAGAGAAGTAAAGCGCGTCGTATCCCGTACGGTGTGATCGGAATTATTTCCCCATGGAATTATCCCTTTACTATTGCTTTCTCCGAAGTAATCATGGGCTTGATTGCCGGGAATTGCGTAATCTTAAAAGCGGCCAGCGAAACGCAGATGGTCGGAATCGCCCTTAAAAAAGTTATTGAAGCCGGAGAATTGCCGGAAAACGTTTTTCAATATATCAATATCCCCGGAAGAATAGCGGGCGACGCTTTCTTGGAGAACGGAATCGACAAATTGTTTTTCACGGGCTCCGTGGGTGTCGGGAAAAAACTTATGGCCAAAGCGGCGGAAACGTTGACACCCGTAAATTTGGAATTGGGGGGAAACGATGCCATGCTGGTCTGCGAGGATGCCGATCCGTATCGGGCAGCGGCCGGCGCGCTTTGGGCGGGGTTCTCCAATGCCGGACAGTCCTGCGGAGGCGTGGAACGAATTTATGTACATGAAAATATTTACGACGCCTTTATGGATGAACTGAAAAAAAAGATTGAAACGCTGCATGTAGGCTATGAGGAGGGTTGTAGTATCGGAATGGGCTGTATGACAACGGAAAAACAAATCAATACCGTCAAGCATCACATAAATGACGCTTTAAAACGCGGGGCCAGAATCTTCGTTCAATCCGAAGTGCCTTTGGATACCAAGCTGCATAATTTTATTCCGGCTACTGTATTAAGCGAGGTTGATCATTCCATGCTGATAATGAAGGAGGAGTCTTTCGGGCCTGTAGTCGGTATTATGAAAATAAAGGATGTTGAAGAGGCGCTTGATCTGGCCAACGATTCCATGCTGGGCTTAACGGGGTCGGTGTGGTCAAAAAACAGGCGCAAGGCGGAAAAAATAGCCGAACGTATTCAAGCGGGTGTGGTTACGATAAACGATCATTTAATGAGTCACGGATTACCCGGCACTTCTTGGGGCGGTATGAAAGAATCCGGTATAGGACGAACACACGGCGAATTCGGTTTTAATGAAATGACTCAGGCGCAGATAATCGTTCAAGACCGTTTGCCTTTCATTAAAAAGAATCTTTGGTGGCATCCCTATGATGAAAAACTGTTTAGAGGATTGCGCGGCTTGATGGACTTTTTAATGAATAAAAAACTAAGTTTACGTTTTAAAGGAATGATTAAATTACTTATCATCTTTCCAAGGATGTTTAAGAAATAGAAAAGTTCCCATTGGGATTAAAATGATAATAGATTTTTGTTTTTAATTATGCTATTCCGTCGAAAATCGAATCGTTTTAATTCCTTTGATTTTGAAAATGTCGTATCGCATAACGTCAACGTTGTAACTTTTTAATGTGAAATTCGTAAATTGGATGTAGTTTGAATAAAAAAGACGACAAAGATTTAGTTAAAAGGGCCAAAACAGGAGATCAAAAGGCTTACGATCAATTGGTTCTGCTTTATAAAAACGCTGTTTACGGTATTGTTTATAAAATGGTAAATAATAAACAGGAGGCGGAAGATCTTACTCAGGAAGCTTTCATCAAGGCTTATCATTCAATAAGATCGTTTAACGAAGAGTACGCTTTTTCAACCTGGTTGTTTAAAATCGCCACAAATAATTGCATCGATTTTTTTCGGAAACGGAAATTAAGAACCTATTCAATGGATCGGACGATAAAATATAAAGAGGATGAAGTTCAGCAAGAATATGCAGACCCGCAGCCGGATGCCGAACGCGTTATAATAGCCGGCGAAAGGAGCCGTAAAATAAATACGGCCATAGACGAACTGCCCGATAAATATCGCACGGCCATAATTTTACGACATCGCGAAGAAAAAAGTTACGATGAAATAGCAGAGGAGCTTAACTTGCCGCTTGGAACGGTTAAGGCGAGAATTTTCCGGGCGCGGGAAATGTTAAAAAAATCGTTAAAGGATATCACACATTGAAGTTGAAAATAAGCATAACGCTGATAATTGTTTTTATCGGTTTAAGCGCAAATCTTGGCGCCAGCGATAAGGTGAGTAAAAATAAGATAAAGCGAGTAATTCTTCTTAAAGACGAACAATCTCTAAACGTAAAGGTTGTTTTCGGCGCCGGAACAATTAATATCCTGCCCGCCGGTGGAGATACGCTGCTCGAGGCTTTGATGTATTATTTCGATTCTGACGCCGAACCGGAAATTAACTATTATATTCAAGGCGATAAAGGCTATCTCGAAATATCGTCATCGCCGTCGAATAATTCGAAAGATAAAGAAGATACGAATATTAATATAAATTCCTTTGATGAATTAAAGAAAAATGTATGGAATATCAGAGTATCTCAGAAAGTAGTAATAAAAATGCAAGTGGAGATGGGTGCGGCCAAAAGTGATTTTGACTTTGGTAAAATGAAGCTCAGCGGTTTGACGATAGAATGCGGCGCATCGGACAGCCGTATTAATTTTTCCGAAGAAAATCCGATCGAGATGAAAAAGTTAACGCTCAAAGCCGGGGTGAGCAAAATACGCGGTAAAAATTTTCTCAATGCTAATTTCAAAAAATTTGTTTTTAACGGAGGCGTGGGGATTTATCATTTTAATATGGGCGGTGAATTGAGACAAAAGGCCGATATTGATATGAATCTCGGCGGCGCTTCGGCGACGATTGAATTAAATGAACAGACGCCTTTTATCTTAAAAGTGGACGATTCCTTCCTTAGTTCCGTTCGCGTTGAAAACGCCGAGAAAAAAGGAGGCCGCTATAAATCGTATAATTATAAAAAAGATTCCCCTTTTCTCAATATTAATACGGACATCGGAATCGGCACATTCGAATTGTTGGTGGGGGAATAGGATAAAAAAATCATGAGCGAAAAAAAAATTACCATTGTGGCAGGGACGCAAAATCCACATAAAATCGAAGAAATTCTTGCTTATTTGAAAATAGAAAATATCGTCGTAAAAACGCTTAACGATTATGATAACGTTCCTGAAGTAGAGGAAAGCGGAGAAACTTTTGAGAAAAATGCGTTGCTAAAAGCTTCCGTTTATCGCGAACTGACGCGTCTGCCGGTATTTGCCGATGATTCGGGATTGACCGTAGACGCCCTTAACGGTATGCCAGGCGTTTATTCTGCGCGTTATGCCGGAGAAGAGGTAAGCTATTTCGATAATAATAAAAAACTGTTAAATGAGATGCGGGACATCCCGGATGGAAAAAGGACGGCTGCGTTTGTCAGCGTTATTTGTTATCTTGACAAAGACGGCCCCCGCTATTTTAAGGGCGTTACAAAGGGGGTTATTACACGGGAATTTATGGGTGATAAAGGATTCGGCTATGATCCCGTATTCTATATTCCCGAACTCGGAAAAACCTATGCGCAGCTAAGCATGGAAGAGAAAAACCGTATCAGTCACCGCGGCAAAGCCTTGGCCGCTTTTAAAGATTTTTTGGAAAAATTAATTTAACATAATTTGATCTGTATTTTTATTAAACCGTTTGCAAGGCTGCAAAGCGCCTTAACCATCCTCCCTTTTTACATAGCGAAATAATACATTTGCATTTTTTCTGAACTTTTCTAAATTCCATCCAATATTATTTAAAAGCAGGGAGTAAAATGAAAAGTAATTTAAAGATTGCCGTGATCGGCGCGGGAAATATCGGTTTGGCCATAGCGAGAGGTTTGGTAGATTCCAAGCGTTACAAAGCTAAAAATATTACCTTAACAAGACGCAAGAAATCGCATCTTGAAAAGATAAAAGATAAAGATTTTCAATTAACGACGGATAATATGGAAGCGGCGCGCAATTCGGATGTAATCATTGTTGCCGTTGAACCCTGTCAAGCGGATAAAGCCTTAAATGAGATTAAGGATGCTATAGATCCCGAAAAGCATATCGTTATTTCGGTGATAACGGGCGTTTCCTTGAAAAAGATGAAAGATATTCTCGGAGAAAATATTAATATTGTGCGCGCTATGCCTAATACGGCCATTGCCATTCGTGAATCCATGACTTGTATGACTGCTGAAAATTCCAACGGCGGCGGAGAAAACAACCCGATTGTTGTGGCAGAAGAGATATTCAAAACGGTGGGTAAAGTAACCGTGATTGATGAAGAATTAATGGGGGCGGCAACGGCTTTGGCTGCTTGCGGCGTGGCCTTTTTCTTGCGGGCTATCCGCGCCGCTTCGCAAGGCGGTATTGAAATCGGATTTAATTCAGATAAAGCTATCGAAATTGCCGCGCAGACAGCCAAAGGCGCGGCGGCGCTGCTGTTGAAAAACGAACGTCATCCCGAATATGAAATCGACAAAGTCACCACGCCGAGGGGCGTAACCATATCCGGCTTAAATCAGATGGAGCATCAAGGGTTTAGTTCGGCCTTGATTCGCGGTATTGTCACCTCTGCGGAAAAGGCCGAAAAACTTTTTAACGTGGAATAAACGGCAATCGTATTATAAATCGATAATTTACGTTATTCCAAAGTGTCAATCCTAAAATTAGATTGATTATTAATGAAATTTTCGGCATATTATACTTTTTTCAATTATAGGGTAAATATGCCGAATTTTGTATCGCGGATATTATTATTTTTAATACTACTTTCACTGTCTCCGACGCTTTTTGCACAAAACAGCGATTCGTTAAAGGCGACGAATGACTCACTTATTGCTGTTGCCGATTCGCTTCCAATGGGTCTTAAAAAAGAGCGAAAGCCGCCGGTATATTTACCCCCCCAATTTTTTAATATCAACGGGCAAATGCGTGATTCGTTGCGCAATGATATCCGAACCGTTTACCGTTTTTCCGAAATTTTAAAAAAGAATTACAACGGCCTTTCCCATATACTAAGGAATGAAGCGGAATATCAGGTATATAGTTTTAACGAGCCTTTTAGGCCCGCATATGCGGCGCCTCTAAACTTGTTGCCTCATCAAACGGCCGTATCGCTTGATTATCATCATATAGGCAATCCGATAAGCGGGTTATACGGCATGCAGTATTTACCGCTTGACGGCGTATGCGATATCGAAACGTCTCCGCTGCTTTCCTCCAATGGCGCTAATGCGCCTTTGCAAATAAATACGCGACTTATTAAAACCGGTGAACCTTACACGCGCATTATGTACAGTCAGGGCGATTGGGGGTTCAGTAATGTGGATATCACCTTCTCCGAACGTTTTACGAATCGTTTATTGGTGCAGCTCGGCGGCGCGCGTCGGCTTTACGATGGTTGGCAGTATAACACGAGCTCCGTAAACGACAATTACCGCGTCCAAATTGCCTATCAGTTCACGGATAAAATTTTCAATCGCTTTCGTTTTCAAAAAAATGACGGCATGTTTAATATGTTTAATTTCAGTGATTTCCCATATTATCGACTAAGCGACGAACGCGTTGATATTTATAATGATTTAATTATTACAACGGATGACAGCCTCAAGGCTTATTGGCGTATTACGGCCGGCGTTAATACGGCGGACCGTACTGCCTATTTTGACAGTTTACGGGTATCCGCCAAATTTGATAACTATACCGCCGGGATTATGCGTTTTTATACGTTGGGTTCGTTGGCAATACAGGGCGGCGTTAGTCTCAATCATTCGCAGGTTTGGGGCTCCGCCTTCACCGGTAGATTTCCGGACAATACCATTGAAGGATTTTTATCATTGGATTATACTTTCGGGGGGCATTTCTTCATTAAGCCTGTGATCAACTATGCTTATCTTTTCAATTTTAACAACGCTTTTTCGGCGTCGGCCGTACTGGGCTGGCAAAATTCAAAAATGAATGCGTCTTTATCTTATGAAAAATATGAACGAATAGCTTTTCGTAACGAACGTTCCTCTAACCTTTTGAATTATAAAGGAAACGAGCGTCTTAATAATGAAGATACGCATTCACTATCCGCCTCTTTCGGTTGGATGCAGAGTAAGTATTTATCGCTGACTCTCTTGGGAGGAAACAGGAGGTTGAACGATGCCATCCTGTTTGACGGGAGTAACTTTTTTAACGGACGCCCGCGCTCATTCAGCTATTTATCCATAAAAATCAAAACGCAGGTTTACAAATTTGTCTTCCTTGGCGGTGGAGAGGTTTCAAACGGCAATATAAAACTTTCTCCGCAATCTTCAGCCTGGTTACAGGGGCAATATCACAGTAAATTTTATCATAATCGCATTACCTTTGACGCCGTCGGCTCCGTGTATGCCTACGGTAGTCATCAACGCGTTATTTATGATCCGGTTATCGACCGTTTTTATTATAATCCCGACATAACGGATGAGGGCTATTGGTTCTTCAATTATAAATTAGCGCTTACCGTTAAGGATATTCAATTCTATTTTGCCATGGATAATCCGCTTTCGAGCGATTACGCTTATGTTTACGGCTATCGGGAGCAGTTCCGCCGTATGGTTTTTGGTCTTAACTGGGTTTTATGGAATTAGCGTTTTACCATAAAATATATTATTTTACAATTTATTTGGGAGTTTTACGATGATTAAAGAACGCATTGCGGCTTTACGCAAGTTGATGAAAAAAAACGGCATAGAGGCTTATCTAATTCCCGGCACCGATCCCCATCAAAGCGAATATGTGCCGCAGCTGTGGCAGCGTCGTATTTGGATCAGCGGATTCGATGGCTCTGCCGGCGATATTGTTGTTACAATGAGCGCAGCCGGATTGTGGACCGATTCACGTTATTTTCTTCAAGCGGCCGAGCAGTTAAACAATACGGGTATCGATCTTTATAAACTCGGCATAGCGGGCACGCCGACGATAACGGAGTTTATTAAAGAACAGTTGAAAGAGGGGGATAAAGCGGCGATTGATCCGCGCCTTATCTCGTTTTCCGAAGCGCAAACCCTACAGGCTCAATTGCACTCATCGGGAATTGAATTGGTTTTTCTTGAGGATAATTTGGTAGATCAGTTATGGCATGATCAGCCGCCGATGCCTTTAGATCCTGTGGAAGTTCATCCGATAAAATATGCTGGCGAGACGGTAGAGAGCAAATTGTCTCGTATCCGAGAGGCGATGCGTCGTATTAACAGCGACGTACATATTTTAACTACGCTTGACGCTATTGCCTGGACATTTAATATTCGCAGCAGTGATATTGATTTTAATCCCCTGGTCATAGCTTATGCCATAATTGGCCTTGATGATGCCATGTTATTTATTAAAAGACAAAAAATAACGCCGGAGGCTGAAACGCATCTTTCCGCCGATGCGCGCCTGTTCGATTATGATGAATTTGCCGCTCAACTTAAAAATATTCCGCTGGAGAAGACCGTTTGGTTAGATAAATTAACGGTTAATCGCTGGGTGGTCGGTTTGTTGAAGGGGAGGGATAGAATCGTTTTTAGCGAAAGTCCCGTTGCTCGTTTTAAAGCGATTAAAAATAAAACGGAATTGCAAGGTTTTATAGAAAGTCATATTAACGACGGCGCCGCTATGGTCAAATTTTTTTGCTGGTTGGAAGAGGCCGTACCGAAAGGCGGCGTTACCGAACTATCGGCGGCGGAAAAATTGGAATCGTTTCGCAGACAAATTCCGCTTTTTAAAGGTTTAAGTTTTGAAACTATTTCCGCTTACGGTGAGCATGGGGCGATTGTGCATTATGCCTCAACAAAAGAGAGCGATGTGGAATTAAAAGCGGACGGAATTTATCTGCTTGATTCCGGCGGACAATATTTGAATGGTACAACCGACATTACCCGTACCTTGGCTTTCGGCAAACCGACGAAAGAGCAAAAAGATCGTTTCACGCTCGTTCTAAAAGGGCATATAGACTTGGCTTTAACGAAGTTTCCGCGCGGTACGCAGGGCATACAATTGGATACTATCGCCCGTAAAGCGCTTTGGGATATTACGGAAAACTACGGTCACGGAACCGGTCACGGTGTAGGCTCTTATCTTGGCGTACATGAAGGTCCGCAAGCCATATCCTATTATCGTGGGCTGGGCGTTGCATTGGAGCCGGGAATGATTTTATCCAACGAGCCGGGGTATTACAAAGAGGGCGAGTACGGTATCCGTATAGAAACGCTGGTACAGGTTGTTGTTTGCAAAGAAAATGACGCTTTTCTAACCTTCGATACGGCGACGTTGTGTCCCATTGATTTGAAGCTAATCGATAAATCTCTCTTAACTCCCGAAGAAATTGATTATTTAAACCGTTACCATAAAAAAGTACGTGAAA
>CAYRJN010000145.1:0-9861 GCA_964424545.1 uncultured Calditrichaceae bacterium | reverse complement strand
GGAAAACTTGTTGCCAAAATATTTAAAGAAACTATTGATTATGATGTTACTTTACCAATAAAAAAGATGAAATATAAAGAATCGTTCGAGCGTTTCGGTAATGATAAGCCCGATTTGCGCATCCCATTTGAAATCGTTACGCTTAATCAAATATTTTCAAATTCAGAATTCAAGATATTTAAAGATACAATACAAAGTGAAGGCAGAATAGCCGGCATTAACATAAAAGGCGGAGCCACTTTTACCCGTAAAAAAATTGATAATATGGTAGAAGAAACCATAAAAAAAGGCGCTAAAGGCCTTGCATTTATGAAGTATAAGGATAATAAATTTGAAACCGGAATAGCTAAATTTATATCTTCAGAAGAAAAAAAACAATTGATTAATTGTTTCAATATAACCGATGGTGATTTGTTGCTGATTTTGGCAGATGAATATCAGATAGTATATCCTATACTGGGCGAATTAAGACTTCAATTAGCGGATGAATTAAATATTGTTGATCAGAATGAGTTTAAGTTTGTGTGGATAGTTGATTTCCCATTGTTGGAATTTAGCGAAGAAGAAAACCGTTTTATTGCCCGACATCATCCGTTTACACAGCCGCAAGCGGATGATTATGATAAATTTGACCGCTCTCCAGAAAAAATTCATGCAAAAGCCTATGATCTTGTATTGAATGGGAACGAAATAGCCGGTGGCAGTATAAGAATTCATGACAAAAAAATGCAAGAGAGAATGTTTGAAATATTGAAAATTTCAAAAAAAGAAGCGGAACAAAAATTCGGATTTCTTTTAAATGCTTTACAATACGGTGCTCCGCCGCATGGAGGTATTGCTTTTGGAATGGACAGATTAATCATGTTAATAACGGGAGCAAGATCGATCAGAGACGTAATCGCATTTCCTAAAACAAACTCGGCTTATTCATTGATGGAGGGCGCGCCTTCATACGTTGCAGATAGCCAATTAAAAGATTTGCATTTAAAATTAAAAAATATTTAAAAGATATTTATTTTATACTTGACTTGTTAGATTATTTTTATTACGTTTGTTCTAAATCACAATAAAACAGGGAATTATATCTCAGGAGGCTAAATCTATGGAACGTTTACGGAAAGTATTTACATCCATTCTTCTCGTTCTTTTTGTTTTTGGGACGTTAGCGGTTACAAGTTGTACAAAACATCCCAATGAAGAACAAATTAAACTGTTAGAAGAAACCAAGTCTGCAGCGCTTGCTGCCGAACAGACACATGCAGAAAAAGTTAAAGAGCGTCAGGATTTGGAACGTCAGGTTAAAGCTAAAGAAGCGGAACTAGCGAAGATCAAGGCTGATAAAGAAAAAGTTAAACAATTCTTAGAAAATAATAATTAAACTAAAGAGGAGAAACAGTACCATGAGAATCAATACAAAAATTGCAGTTGCATTGCTAGTCTCTTTCTTGGCGTTTAATTTTATCGCGGCTCAGAATTCATATAATTATGAAGAAATGGAAATGGACCAATACAATGCTTTGTTAAGCGAATGGCAGCAAAAATTAGACACTCAAAAAGCCGGTATTGACGAGGAGCAGAAGAAAATCGATGAATTAAAAGCTCAATTGAGTTCATTACAGGCCGATATAGACGGCAATTGGAATGATATTTTTACCATGACCGGTTTAACCAAACAAGATTATGATAATTATGTCAACGGTTTAAATCAGTTAAAATCAGATGCAAGTGCTCTTTTAAGCTTATCGCCTGAGCAAATTTACGAAAGAATGAATGAAGTAGATGATTTACAGGCAAAATTGGATGAAGCAAAGAAAAGCCCTTTTTCGGTTATGAGCGATAATGCTAAAATGATCTCGGCTATTCAGAGCATGATCGATCAAATCAGAGAAAAAGGTAAAGCCGCAGTACCTCCCTCCTATACGGTTGTTCGCGGAGATTGTTTATGGAAAATTGCCGGTAAAGATGATATTTACGGCGATCCGTATGCCTGGATGAGAATATATACTTCCAATAAAGATCAAATTAAAGACCCGAATTTAATTTTTGTTAATCAAGTATTTAATATCCCCCATCAAGTTGGCCCAAATGAATATCTCGTTGCAAAAGGAGATAATTTATCTAAGATTGCCGGATATTCCAATGTGTATGGGAGTCCGTTCAAATGGCAAAAGCTTTATGAAGCTAACAAATCGACTATTGCCGATCCGAATGTAATATATCCTTATCAGTTGCTTCAAATTACACGATAAATATTTTAAGAAATTTTAAAAAAAGCTTTCGGCCATAAGGCCGAAAGCTTTTTTTGTTTATAGGGAATAACCGAAACGTGAAAAACGTAATTACAGAATTTAAATACAAATTTAAAGAAACGGACAATATCCGCGCCATATTGGGAATACATGATCGATTTTTAAAAATTATAGAACAAAAATATGATGTTCGATTGATTTTGGAAAATCGTGAATTAAAAATTCTCGGTAATGAAAGCGCCGTCCAAATATCAAAAGATGTTTTAGAAGAATTATCTCTCCTATATGCTTCAGAAAGTAAAATAACCTTGGATGATCTTAAAATCATTCTGCAATTAACCAACGGTAACGGTATATCTTCCTATTCTCCAACTGACATATTTATCGCAATGAAAAACGGAAAATATATATATCCCAAATCTGAGGGACAAATAAGGCTTATAAAAGCTTTGGAAAAAAATGATATTTTATTTGTTATCGGTCCGGCGGGTACGGGCAAAACCTATCTATCGGTAGCTCAAGCGGTAGAATATCTTGAATCGGGAAAAATTAATAAAATTATATTGTCAAGACCGGCAGTTGAAGCAGGCGAAAGTTTGG
Source organism: uncultured Calditrichaceae bacterium (assembly GCA_964424545.1). Classification (GTDB taxonomy): domain Bacteria; phylum Calditrichota; class Calditrichia; order Calditrichales; family Calditrichaceae; genus JAUVIB01. The sequence continues at coordinate 7,012 of CAYRJN010000145.1, read as the reverse complement.
GCTTTCTGCCCGGAGACTTTAAGGAGAAGGTTGATCCGTATTTAAAACCGTTATACGATGCTTTAGAAGATATGCTGCCCAAAGAAACGCTAATTAAATATATTGAAAAGGAAATTATTGAAGTTGTTCCACTTGCATTTATGCGTGGCAGAACGCTAAATAATGCTTTTGTAATTCTAGACGAAGCGCAAAACAGCACATTTATGCAAATGAAAATGTTTTTAACGCGTTTGGGACGTAATACAAAATCAGTAATCACAGGCGATATTACGCAAATAGATCTTTCCGATAGAAACGATTCCGGCTTATTAAGCAGCATCAAAATATTAAAGAAAATTAAAGGAATTGCCTTTATCGAAATGAAAAAAGAAGATGTTGTGCGACATGAATTGGTAAAAGAAATAATCGATGCTTATGATAAATATTCAACCAAAAAAATAAGATGACGTTTATTAGCAGCTGATAATTAAAGGTTTTTTTCATTCTTGCTTAATATATAAAATATGGGTAAATTTTAATTTTGCATAATACAAATCGGGAGGCGTGGTATGGCTTCGTTAAGAAATGTTGTTATCGTTGATGCCGCAAGAACGCCAATCGGCAGTTTTAACGGCTCTTTGAAAGATATATCGGCTCCTAAACTCGGTAGTATAGTTATAAAAGCGCTGATAGAACGTAGCAAAATCAAACCGGAAATAGTGGATGAAGTTATTATGGGTAATGTCCTGCCAGCAAACGAAGGGCAGGCTCCGGCCAGACAAGCGGCTCTTGGAGCCGGACTGCCCAACACTGTTCAATGTATGACAATAAATAAAGTATGCGGTTCCGGATTAAAATCCGTCATGCTCGCCGCGCAAGCAATAATGGCAGGCGATGCGGATATAATAATGGCAGGCGGTATGGAAAATATGTCGCAAGTGCCATATTATCTTGAGGGTGCGAGATTCGGAATGAAGATGGGCAATAAAACGCTAATTGATGGAATGGTAAAAGACGGTTTATGGGATGTTTATAATGATTTTCATATGGGTAACGCTGCGGAATTATGTGCGCGGGAATGCGATATCACGCGGGAAGATCAGGATAGTTATGCTGAAATGAGTTACAAACGCGCTCAGGAAGCAATCGAAAACGGCCGTTTTGAAGATGAAATAGTTGCGGTAAGCATACCGAAGCGCAAAGGCGATACTCTTAAATTTGATACTGATGAAGAACCGTATAAAGTTAAATTTGACAAGTTGCGTAAATTAAGGCCTGCTTTTGATAAAGATGGAAGTGTGACGGCGGCAAATGCGTCTTCCATAAATGACGGCGCGGCAGCGGTTTTGTTAATGAGCGAAGAAAAAGCTAAAATCTTAGGATTGAAAGCGATGGTAAAAATTATTTCTCAGGCTTCTGCGGCAAAAGCGCCCGAATATTTCACTACCGCGCCGGCTGATGCCGTAAAAAAAGCCTTATCAAAGGCCGACCTATCTATAAATGATATAGATCTGTTTGAAATAAACGAAGCCTTTGCAGTTGTTTCTATTATTAACAATCGTCTGCTCGGCTTAACAAGCGAGAGAGTAAATGTAAACGGCGGCGCTGTTGCCCTCGGACATCCGATAGGAGCAAGCGGAGCTCGGATTTTAACGACGTTGCTACATGAAATGAAGAAAAGTGATCTAAAACGCGGACTAGCTTCCTTGTGTATCGGCGGCGGTGAGGCATCAACGTTAATCGTTGAGAAGGTTTCGGGGGGTGTATGAAAATTAGCGTTATCGGCGCAGGAACAATGGGTAACGGCATTGCGCATACATTTGCCCTAAATAATTATGATGTCAATCTTATTGACATTAATAGGGGGATTCTCGAAAATGCCATAAAGACTATTGAAAAAAATCTTGCAAGACAAGTGAAAAAAGAAATCATTACGCAACAAAAAGCGGATGAAGCATTAAAGCGAATTAACAGCGCCGAATCTTTATCCGCCTGTGTCGATTCTGATTTGGTAATAGAAGCGGTAAATGAAAAAATGGAAATAAAAGAATCGATATTTACGGCGTTAGATAAAATTTGTTCGCAGCAAACCGTGTTTGCATCGAATACATCTTCTATTTCGATAACCGAATTGGCGGTAAAGACGTCTCGCCCGCAAAAAGTCATTGGAATGCATTTTATGAATCCCGTGCCTATAATGAAACTGGTTGAAATAATCCGTGGCTATGATACATCGAATGAAACGTACGCTTTTGTACGGAAATTGTCTGAGAGCCTGGGTAAAACGCCTGTTGAAGTAAATGATTATCCCGGATTTATTTCAAATCGAATTTTAATGCCGATGATAAACGAAGCTATTTTTTGCTTAATGGAAGGCGTGGCGGATGAAAATTCTATTGACACGGTAATGCATCTTGGCATGAACCATCCTATGGGTCCGTTGGCGCTGGCTGATTTTATCGGGCTTGATGTATGTTTAAGTATTATGGAAGTATTATATAACGGATTGGGTGATCCAAAATATCGACCCTGTCCTTTGTTGAAAAAAATGGTATCGGCGGGAAAATTGGGGCGCAAAACAAAAGAAGGGTTCTATAAATATAATTAGCTTATGAACAGAAGAAAAGAGCGGGAATATATTTTAAAAGTTTTATATGCGCTGGAATATAATCCGATTCCTTGGATGGATGAATTATCTTTGGTAGAAGAGAGCTATGGCGAAAAGGCTACTCCTTTTGCGAAGGAAATGATTAGCGAATATATCGAAAAAATTGATATTCTTGATGAAGAAATTAAAAAAAAATTAATCAATTGGGATTTCAATCGCGTCGCTGTGATGGATGTTATTCTTATGCGTATGGCATTATGCGAGTTTTTATGTTTTGAAGATATCCCTCCGGAAGTGACGATCAACGAAATTATTGAAATTAGTAAAAAGTACAGCACTTCGAGAAGCGGAAGGTTTATAAACGGGATTTTGGATTCAGTTTTAAAGGATATGAAACGAAGCAATCGTTTGAAAAAAAGTGGCCGCGGTCTGATATCAAAAGTTATCAGCTCCGATAAAAAAAGTCAATATAAAAAGAAACGCATAAATAAAAAGAATAACAAAGAAAAAAATGAATAAATGTTATCCGGCTTTTGAAAAGAATTCTCGAATGCCATGGCATTTATAGCATTTAATTAACTATGCCGGCAATTAGTTTTCGATTCCCTGCAAAACCGATTAAACCTATAAATAGATAAACGTTTTAAATGATAATTGCAATTATTTCTGACATACATGGAAATCTGGAAGCATTGCGGGAAACGTTTTCTTATATTGATAAGGAAAAAATTGATACGGTTTATTGTCTTGGGGATATTGTCGGTTACGGGCCGAATCCGAATGAATGTGTGGAAATAGTAAGAAATCGTTGTAAATCAATTGTTCTCGGCAACCATGATGCCGCAGCAAGCGGCGCGCTTGATATCAGCCGATTTAATCTGAATGCTCGCAATGCAATAATCTGGACGGGTAAAAAATTAAAGGAAGAAAATCGAAACTATTTAGAAAATTTACCATATATTTATAAAGATCAGGATTTGTTTTTTGTTCATGCCTCTCCAAAGAACCCTGAGAGATGGACCTATGTTTTTTCGGATATTACGGCAAAAGAAGAATTAAATAGTTTCAATGAAAAAGTTTGTTTTATCGGGCATACACACTCGCCGATGATTTATCCAGATGCGGAAAAAGGCAATTATTCTAATTGTTACACTTTTGCGAATAACAAAAAGTATCTTGTGAATGTCGGTAGCGTCGGACAGCCGAGAGACGGCGATAATCGTTTATGTTTTTGCATTTATGATACAATTGAACAAAATATTGAGTTTGTTCGTTTAAATTACGATATAAAGGGTACTGGTGAAAAAATAATAAGAAGCGGCTTGCCGCCATTTTTGGCGGAAAGGTTGATAAACGGGTATTAATTGAGGATTGAAATGATAAGTAAAATTGTAAAAAAAGTATTTGGAACGAAGCACGATCGTGACATAAAAAAGATAATGCCTCTTATAGAGGCGACCAATGAATTCGACAAAGAATTTGACTCGTTATCCGACGATGAAGTCAAGGCAAAAACCGATGAGTTTAAAAAACGGTTGGAAGACGGCGAAACCGTTGACGATATTTTACCTGAAGCGTTTGCCGCTGTAAAACAGGCTTGTAAACGACTACAGGGAAAAACGTGGAAAGTGGTGGGCCGTGACGTAACCTGGAATATGGTACCTTACGACGTTCAGCTTATCGGCGGGGTGGTATTGCATCAGGGTAAAATTGCCGAGATGGCCACCGGCGAAGGAAAAACTTTGGTTGCAACTTTACCGCTATACCTTAATGCATTGGAAGGCAAAGGCGCTCATTTGGTTACGGTTAATGATTATCTTGCCGAACGCGACTCGCAATGGATGGGAGAAGTGTATAAATATCTCGGATTGACGGTCGGCGTTATTTTAAATAATATGAGCCCTGCGCAGCGACGCGACGCTTATAATTGCGATATAACTTATGGAACCAATAATGAATTCGGTTTCGATTATTTGCGCGATAATATGGCCGGTTCAAAAGAGGATATTGTCCAGATTCGCGGTCATCATTACGCTATTGTGGACGAAGTTGACAGTGTGCTTATTGATGAGGCGAGGACGCCTTTGATCATTAGCGGGCCGGTAAGCGTTTCTACGCATAAATATAAAGAGATGAAGCCTTTGGTGGAAAAATTGGTGCGTTTGCAAAACAGTTTGGTTAATAAGATGGTACAGGAAGGCGAGGCGTTAATTAAAGAAGGCAAAAATTCCGCAGGTGGTATGAAATTATTAATTGCTGAAAAAGGTGTTCCTAAAAACAGACGATTAGCAAAACTTTACCAGGACCCGGCTATTAAAAAATTGGTACAGAGCGTTGAGAACGATTATTTGCGCGATAAAGGACAAAATAAAACTTCCGACGAGGATTATTTCGGTGATTTGTATTATATTGTCGAAGAAAAAAATCATGTAATTGATTTAACGGAAAAAGGACGCGAAAGTCTGAATCCCAATGATCCCGAAATGTTTTTGCTTCCCGATCTTGGCGACGAAATTGCAAAAATAGAAGGCGATGAAAATTTAAGTTATGAAGAAAGGTTAATTAAAAAAGAGGAGCTGCACGCGCTTTACGATCAACGCAGCGAACAATTACAGAATATATCACAGCTATTAAGGGCTTACTCTCTTTATGAGAAAGATCAGGAATATGTGATTCAAGACGGCAAAGTTATGATTGTGGATGAGTTCACCGGTCGTATAATGCACGGAAGGCGATACAGCGACGGTTTGCATCAAGCTATTGAAGCGAAGGAAAATGTGAAGATCGAGCGGGAAACACAGACGCTTGCTACCATTACACTGCAGAATTATTTTCGTATGTATGATAAACTGGCCGGAATGACGGGTACGGCAGAAACCGAAGCGGGTGAGTTTTGGGAAATATACAAATTAGACGTTGTTGTCATTCCGACAAATAAACCTGTCGCGCGTAAAGACTATGATGATTTAATTTATCGTACCAAACGGGAAAAATATAATGCGGTAATAAAGGAGATCGAACTGAATCGCAGCCTCGGCAGACCCGTATTGGTAGGAACGACTACGGTAGATGTTTCCGAAACATTAAGCCGTATGTTAAAACGACGCGGAATACCTCATGAAGTATTAAATGCGAAACAGCATAAACGAGAAGCGGAAATTGTTGAAAGAGCGGGCGAGCCTGGCGCCGTAACCATCGCCACTAATATGGCTGGTCGTGGTACGGATATTAAACTGGGCGCCGGCGTTGTTAATGCAGGCGATCCGGAGAGGGGTATACCAGGCGGATTGCATATTATCGGAACGGAACGTCACGATTCGCGGCGTATTGACCGTCAGTTGCGCGGACGCGCCGGACGTCAGGGCGATCCGGGCAGCAGTCGATTTTATCTATCCTTAGAAGACGATCTGATGCGCCTGTTTGGTAGTGAGCGTATCGCCAGCGTGATGAATCGTCTCGGCGCGGAAGAGGGCGAGGTCATTACGCATCCTATGATAACGCGGTCTATTGAAAAAGCGCAGAAAAAAGTAGAACTGCAAAATTTTGGCATCCGTAAACGACTGTTGGAGTACGACGATGTCATGAATCAGCAGCGGGAAATTATTTATGACCGTCGACGTGTTGCATTGCTGCAAGAGGATACTTTGGATGAAGTCCATAGTATCCTGGAAGAATTTATAGACGTGGTTGTTAATAACCATATCGATCCTGGGATGCACAGCGATGAATGGGATTTGGAAGCTTTGGACGCCGAATTAGGCAGTACGATAAATGTATCGGTACATTCTATTGCCGATGAAATCGGAAAATATACCGTTGATGATTTGAAAGAATATATCAAAGAAGACGCTCTAAAAATTTACAAAGCTAAAGAGGAACGTATCGGCCGCGAACAAATGAGCTTTTTGGAGCGTTATTTTATTCTTAAAGTGATTGATGAAGAGTGGAAAGATCATTTGTTTGAAATGGATATGTTGAAAGAGGGCATTCATCTGCGCGCTTACGGGCAGAAAGATCCTTTAATTGAGTATAAACGCGAAGCCTATTTTATGTTTGAAAAATTGATTCATACTATTAATGAGAAAACGTTAAACTGGCTGTGGAAGTTTCAGATTCAGGTTGAACCGACCAATCGCACCGAAGCGCGCGCTGGTATGGGCAGAATGCAGTTAATACACGAATCTGCCGATTATATGGGCTTTAATACCGCGCAAGCTCCTGGCGGAGAGACGGATATCCAACGTGCTTCTAAAGAGCGTTCACGCAAAAAACAACCGATTAGGGTTGAAAAGAAAATCGGGCCTAATGAACCATGTCCGTGCGGAAGCGGTAAAAAGTATAAAAAATGCCATGGAAGGGTGGTAATAAAAAATTTGGCTCTACTGGGTTTCTTGTGGATTTTTTTGTTAGATAGATGATTAATAA
>CAYRJN010000144.1:5370-9884 GCA_964424545.1 uncultured Calditrichaceae bacterium | reverse complement strand
CCGAACCGTCTATCGAAGCGGCGCAACAGCTTTTCGTCTATCCCGGAATTGATTTGTTGGTCGTAACGGGCGGAGAAGGCGTGGTTAATGCTGCGCGCAAAGTTACCGATAAACGCCTAATGGCCGCCGGCGCCGGCAACCCTCCCGTGGTGGTCGATGAAACGGCCGATATTGCCAAAGCGGCGCGGGATATTGTTTTCGGCGCTTCCCTTGACAACAACATTCTCTGCACCGACGAAAAAGAGATCATTGCCGTGGAGAGCGTTGCCGTTCAATTAAAATCCGAAATGAAAAAGAATAAGGCGGTGGAACTTACTCAAGCGCAGGGACGGCAGCTCGCTGAGGTAATATTGGAAAACTATCCGGGACAGAATCCCGTAGTAAACCGCCATTGGGTGGGTAAAGACGCTTATTGGTTCGCTAAAGAGATCGGATTGGATGTGCCGCGCGATACACGGTTGCTTTTTTTGGAAACGGATAAGGACCATCCTTTTGCGCGTATCGAACTGTTGATGCCGGTTATTCCGCTTATCCGCGCCGCAAACGCCAACGAAGCCATCGATCTTGCCGTCGAATTGGAGCGGGGCCTGCATCATACGGCGGCTATGCACTCCAAAAATATCGATAATATGCACCGTATGGCTAACGAGATAAACACCAGTATTTTTGTAAAGAACGGCCCCTGCGCCGCCGGCCTCGGACTGGGCGGAGAGGGATGGACTTCCATGACCATCACCACGCCTACGGGCGAAGGCGTAACCTCAGCTCGCAGTTTTGTACGCTTGCGTCGATGCGTTATTGTCGATCATTTCCGGATCGTGTAATATTACAAGGGGCGTGAAACAAATAATTTTTTTGATTACTATATTCTCAAATACAAGAAAATAGATGAATAAAAACGAAACATTAAATATTATTCGCGAAATGGGCGTACTCGGCGCGGGCGGCGCCGGATTTCCGACCTATAAAAAATTGGACGCCTCCGTGGAACATATCATTGCCAACGGCGCGGAATGCGAACCGCTGCTCTTTAAAGACCGCGAAATTATGCTGCGCGAATCACAGAGGCTGTTTGACGGTTTGCAAATCATGAAAGAACTTAGCGGCGCGTCAAAGGTAACCATCGCCGTTAAGGAAAAAAATCGCGATGTTGCCGAACGTTTTGAAAAAGAGACGGCAAAGCTCGGTTTTGAATGGTTTGTTTACGAAGACGTCTATCCCGCGGGCGATGAGTACGTTTTGGTTTATGAAAATACCGGCAGGCGAATCCCCCCGGGCGGTTTACCTTTAAATGTAGGCTGCATTGTGGATAATGTTGAAACGATTATCAATATCGCCAAAGCGGTTAATGAAAATCAACCCGTTACCGATAAATATGTTACCGTGGCCGGTGCCGTAAATAAACCGCAAACCTTGCTGGTTCCGGTAGGCGTCAGTTATGCCGAATGTATCAAAATGGCCGGAGGCGCTTCCGTTAACGATTATGCCGCATTGAGCGGAGGCGTGATGATGGGCGGTTTGATAGAGGATTTTTCACAGCCGCTCTCAAAAAAGGTCGGCGGGATAATTGTTTTACCGCGCGATCATTATCTCATACGGCGCAACGGCGCATCCAAAGAAACATATACGCGCATCGGACACGGCCAGTGCGATCAATGTTCTCTTTGCACGGAGATGTGCCCCCGTTATATTCTCGGTTATCCCATCGAGCCGCATAAGGTTATGCGCAATCTGCTAATGACCGGCGAGGCAAAACAGCGCGTCAGTTTATGGGCGCAATACTGCGTAGAATGCAATGTTTGTACGCATATTGCCTGCCCGGAGGGCTTGGATCCTAAAAACGTCTGCGTTGACGCCAAGCAATTATTGCGAAAAAATAATCTGAGCCGCACGGAAGAAGAATTAAAAATCCTTTTTAGAGACGTTCATCCTTTGCGAAAAGATCGCGAAGCGCCCATTTCGCGCGTGATGCAAAAACTTGATTTGAAACGATACGATAAAAAAGCGCCATTCTCTCATACAAACGAGACGCCGGAATCGGTAACGATTCCTTTGGATTCCCATATCGGTACGCCGGCTAAAGCTATCGTCAAACAAGGCGATTTCGTTCATAAAAACGATGTAATCGCTCAAGTGGATAAAACGGCTCTGGGATGCGCTGCTCATGCCAGCATAGACGGCATCATTATAGATATAAGCGATAAATATATAACCATAAACAGGCAAGGGAAATAAACTATGGCTTCGGCAATCGGTATTATTGAAACGTCCAGTATCGCAAAAGGCTTTGAAACAGCCGACACGGTCGTAAAGGCGGCCAGCGTCGATGTTATCGTCAATCGTACCATTTGTCCGGGTAAATATATGATTCTCTTCGGAGGAGACGTAGATGCTGTAAACGCTTCTGTAGAAGCCGGTATTCAAACCGGCGCCCATACGGTTGTCGATCATTTTGTGATCCCTAATATTCATCCCTCGGTATTCCCCGCCATTAACAGCTCGGCGCCATTACCGGAAATTAAAGCGCTCGGCGTAATCGAAGCGTTTACCGTAGCAGCCGTTATCGAAGCAGCGGATGCGGCGGCCAAGGCGGCGGAAATAGAGTTTTTAACCATCCATTTGGCTATGGCCATCGGCGGAAAAGGTTTTGTCTCTTTTACCGGCGACGTAGGCTCGGTTGAGGCGGCTGTGGAAGCGGGAATCCGGCCGGTGAGCGCCAAAGGTCTGCTCGTTGAAAAGGTTATTATTCCCTCTCCCAGTCTTGAAATTGTAAGAGAATTCATTTGAGGTGCAAAATATCTTCTTTTTTACTTTCCTTATTTAATTTTATTCGGATATATGGAACAGACGGAGTTATAGTGCGTTATAATAGAAAGATGCTTTTCATTTGATAAAAACCTTTAAAAAATCTAAATTGCCAAAAAATATTGTTAAGGTTAATGTGATGAAATATATTATTTTCAACCCGCTGCTTTTAATACTGCTTTCTATTAACGTATTTGCCCAAACTGCGGATGATATCACTATTGTCAGCCAAACGCAAAACAGCCTGACTATCGATTGGTCGCCTCGTAACCTCAAAATGGATACCGTACAAATTGCCGGAAAGGACATAATTCATCTTACTTTTGAGAACGGCGCCGTAAATGTCAAATCGGGTTATCCGGCTTTGCCGCAGCGTATTTTAACTTTCGGTATTCCGCCGCAAGGCAATATCGACGTGCAAATCATATCGAGCAAAAGCAAAATCTTTAATAATGTTACGATTCAGCCGGCGCCCTTTCCTTTCATCGAAAACGGGATGCCGAACCGGCAATATATTTTTGCCGATTCCATTTACGGCCGATCTATCAATTATCCGCAAAATATTTTAAGCCTACATCCGATTATACAGATACGGGATATAAAAGCGCGGCGTATCGCTATAACGCCCTTTAATTATAATCCCCTTTCAAAACAACTTACCGTTTATTCCTCTTTCCGCTTGCGCATTACTTATAAAAATGTTCCGACGCAAAAAAGAATGTACAGTGAACAAGGATTGTTAGACAGAACCTATAAACAAATATTTGTCAATTTCGAACAGGCCAAATCCTGGCAAATCATTCATCCGCGTAGTATGGCGAAGGCAACTGTTTTACCGTCTGGGGACTATTATAAAATCACAATTAGCGAAGACGGATTGTACAAAATACCCGCTTCAGCCGTATCTGCCGATCACGATATACCCGTTTCGGCCATTCAAATGTTCGGTAACGGAGGGCACGTATTAAATCCAAAAGTTACGGCAAGCGATTATAATTATCCTTATGTAACGGAAACGGCAATAATGGTTAAAGATAAAAACCAAAACGGTCTGTTTGACGGCAGCGATTATATTTTATTTTACGGGAAGGGCGTTAACAGTTGGTTTTATAACCAATCGCTGAACGACTTTACTTATCAAAAGCATCCCTACGCCGTTGAAAACAGCTATCTGCTCACTTTAAACGGAGCCTCCGGTAAACGAATGGCCAAGAAAATAGAAGCGGATAATCCCTCGGCGATTGTTCGTGAATATTTTATAAACCGTCATCATTTTGAAGAAGATAAATACAATCTGCTGGCTTCCGGTCCCGACTGGTACGGACACCGTTTTGTAGGTCGCTCTGATGATTACAGCAAATCTTTTAATATTAAATTTGATGCCTCCGCAGGCGTAACGCCTTTTTTTAAAGCGCAGGTCAAAGGCGGATCGGGCATAAGATATCCATTCCCCTCTGTTCCCTATAAATATACTTTCGCTTTTGAATTCAATGGAGCAAGACTTAACAAACAGATCGTTTTATACAACGGCAACAGGCGTCAAACCACGATATCGCTTAATCCCACCGATTTAAAAAACGGCACAAACAATCTATTGTTTTTATACAATGGGAATAAGAGCGGCACCAGCGCATATCTCGATTGGTTTGAAATTATATTCCCGCAAACGCTAGATGCGGAGAACAATTATTTGAATTTGTATGTAACAG
>CAYRJN010000144.1:0-5270 GCA_964424545.1 uncultured Calditrichaceae bacterium | reverse complement strand
ATATTCCCGCAAACGCTAGATGCGGAGAACAATTATTTGAATTTGTATGTAACAGATATTAATGCCGATTTACAATTTCCGTTGAAATCGATTAGCGCAAATGATGTTTATGCCTTTGACGTCAGCGATCCCGTTAATCCTGTAATTATTAAGGAAAATTTAAGCCCTCAAAACGAAATTATAAATCTTGATCTCTCAGCGCATTCCAAAAGAAGAAATATTATCGTAACATCGTTAACTTCTCCGAAAATAAACAGCATCTCTTCTTTATCAAAAATTGAATTCACTAAGGATTTATTGAGTCAGGCCAATTCTGCCGATTTTATTATCATAACCCATAAAGACTTCCTCGATCAAGCGCAAAAAATTGCCGATTTACGCACCAATTTCAAAACTTTTATCACGACAACGGAAGATATTTACAATTTGTTTAACGGCGGCGTTCAAGATCCTACGGCGATTCGCAATTTTATTCGATACGCCTATTATAATTGGCAAACTCCGCGCATCTCCTATGTATTGCTTTTCGGAGACGGACATTACGATTACCGAAATATCAGTTTACCCAATATTCAACGCGTTCCGCCTTTTGAAATTTATGCTGAACGGGAAATAGACAGCAGGGTTACAGATAATTATTATGTTGATATAAATTTTAACGGTAAAAATTTTTCAATAATTACACAGGATTTAGCAATAGGCAGGCTGCCGGTGGAAAGCAAAACGGATGCGGAACGAATGGTAGAAAAATTATACAATTATGAACATAATCCTTCAAGAGACGGCTGGCAAACAGCTATTACTTTTGTAGCCGATGATGAAAAAGTCAGCGATCCCGACGATATACAATGGATTCACCAAAGCCAAACGGAAAATATTGCCCGACTAAGCGAGCTTTCCAAATTTAATATTAAAAAAGTATATCTGTCGGCTTATCCGGAAGAAGCAGGCGGTCTCGGACGTATTAAGCCGGAAGCCAACAGAGCGTTGATTGATAATATTAATCAAGGTTCGCTTATTGTCGGTTATATCGGTCACGGCAGCCCGACGCGCTGGGCGCACGAAGATGTTTTTAACATGAACCGCGATCTGGAACGAATCAGCAATGAAGGGAAGTTAAGCTTTTTTACGGCGGCAACATGCGATTTCGGCAAATACGACGATCCGCATGAACCGAGTTTTACGGAAGAACTTATTTGGAAAGAGAATTCAGGCGCCATCGGTGTATTATCCGCTACGAGATTGGTTTATTCCGGACAGAATTATGAATTTACCAGAAAATTTTTTAAAAATCTATTTCCTTTCGGAAAGCCTTCCACAACCGTTGGCTCTGCAAAATTTCTTTCAACCGGCTCCTCTATTAATGATCAGAAATATCATCTTTTTGCCGATCCGACCATGCGCTTGGCCGATCCGCGTTCACAAATAAATATCACCTCCATCGCTCCCGATACATTAAAAGCCTTAAGCATTATTGAAGTAAAAGCTTCCGTTTTAACGGACAACAAGGCCAACTTTTCTTTTGACGGCGGCGCTGTACTAATTGTTAACGACGCTCGCTATGATTCCATTACTACGGGAGGAAATTTATACTACACCCTCCAAGGGCCGTTGCTTTTTAAAGGCGAAGTCAGCGTTAGCAGTGGCGAATTAAGCGGAAAGTTTATTGTGCCCAAATCGATTCGCTATAAAAATAAAAACACGGGCCGCTTAACCGTATATGCCTGGGATGCCAACAGCGGCGAAACGGCGCTCGGTGTAAACGATAAATTATTGATAAACGGTTCCAATAACGCGGTTAACGACGCTGAAGGGCCTGAAATTGACGTCTATTTTAAAAATCAGGAAAATTTTTCCAGCGGCGATTATATTACCCGACAGCCAACTTTGATTGCCGAAATATTCGACGAACAGGGTATTAACGTAACCGGAGAAACGGGACACACCATTATGCTGCAAATTGACGATAATAAACCGGTTAATTTATCCGGTTATTTCATTTATAATAAAAACAGCTTTCAAAAGGGCATTATCCATTATCCCATGAATACGCTTGAAAAAGGCGCCCACAGTCTAAGACTAACGGCCTTCGATAATCTTAATAACCCCGGCAACGAAGTTGTGGACGTACAGGTTTCGGAAACAAACGATCTTTTTATTACGGATGTAATCAACTATCCCAATCCTTTTCGCGACAATACAAAGTTCACCTTTCAGACCAATAGGGACGGAGCCGATGTAACCATCAAAATTTACACGGTAAACGGACGCTTGATTCAAGAGCTGAAAGGATTTACCTCCGTTTCGGGTTATAATGAGCTGCCCGAAGACGGTTGGAATGGACGAGATAAAGACGGCGATATCATTGCGAACGGGGTGTATTTATATAAAATAATCATTCAAGACGGCGATGAAAGCGAACAAGTGATTGAAAAACTAATGTTGATGAAATAACTTCAGAAATCCTTACCCCTATTGAAAAATATAGAACAAAGACTATTGACTCGCAAAATAAAAATGCGTTATATTGTCATCAGAGGGAAAGTTATGTTCTCCAAAGATACGCTTTAAACGCTCTCAGGCGTTATCAAAGAGCGGTATTTGTTTTTACTACCCGCCTTACTTTCACAGGGGATATTAAAAGTAAAAGAGGTTTACAGTTTTCCCCGCAATTATTATTATGATTTGGTATCCATCATACTCATCTTAGCCTTTGTGGCTTTACTACGCATAAAGAATCCGGAACAGCTAAAGCAATGTAAACCGGGCGAACTAACGTAGAAATTACAACATATCATAGAAGATGAAATACAGTGCACATTTGCATTTGATCGGGAAGCCTATGAACCGGCTTTTTTTAAGCGCTTGTTAAAAGAACATAATATAGCGGCACATAAAATTACGAAATTATTAAATGAAACGGAAACCGTTTTCCCCGGTACAACCCTACGTCTCCTCTTTAAAACCACCGCATCTTCAGTTTGCGAGATGTAAGCAGTTCTGAAATTACTAACAAGAAAAGAAACCAGATAGGATTCTCATGTGCATTGGTGTACACAAAGAGTGTTCGACCTAAAGTCAGAGCAAAAAAAATGAAATAAATTTCATATAGGATAAGTACGCCCTATTGACTTTTTTCTTAATAGACATTCCGATCCCGCATAGATGAAAGAGAACTCTTAAAAGTTAAATACAGTCTAAATCGTCCGCTTTAAGGAATTACGATAGCTTTAAAATTTTTCCACTACATGGCGATCCCGGTCAAAATGACAATATTGGTCATAAATACTTTGTTTTTTTATTAAATATATAAAGCGACTACCGGCTAAAATTTCAATTGATCAAAAATATTCACCATCAGCAGCAGCAAATTTAGCTTTGCTGCGATTTCGGTTTTTTCTGCCAAAGCGCGGCGCTGATAAACCATATTGCCGTGCCGATAAGCATCAAATTTTTATTGGTATCGATATCGATTATCCCCGCGAAGACCAAAAAGGATGGCAGCAGGGTTAAGACGAGTCCCAAATATGATATAACTTTTAATAAGGTAATCATGCCGCCGCTCCTTCCTTAACGTTTTTATTTTGAATCATACGGCTTATTGCGATATAGGTCAATGCGGCGATAAACCAGCCCGGCAAACCGAGAAAGAAAATCTCCATACCGTAAAAATGGTTGAGCAAAAAGGCGGCAATCAGCGTAACGCCCCACGACGCCGCGGCGGCAATATTTACGCTCTTACCGAATTTTTCGGCATAGTTGGCTTTTAGTCCCATACGCGGAATAATATAGAAATCCATCATAATGACGGCTCCCATGGGCATTAAGATCAATCCGTACAAGGCCACAAATTCCAACAGCCGCATCACCAGCGCGGGAAAAGCGGCGGCGAGCGTGGTTACCGTCCCTACGGCCATGGTAACTTTCCATGTTTTCCATTTCGGTTTAATGGCCTGCAGCGCCAGCCCGGCGCGGTAAATCGTAGGATTGGCCGTCGTCCAGCCGGCGATAATTACACAAAGCGCGCCGGCTATACCCGCGGCGCGAAAAGCGATGGGGCCGGGAGCAAACTCCATACTGCCTCCGGATTCATTTAAAAATAAGGCGTATAAAATACCCGAAGCCATCCAGGCAATATAATGTCCCATATACATACCCGCACCCGAAGAGAGACCGTAATACCATTTTTTGGCATATCTTAAAATGGAGAGATCAGCCATACCGATATGCATGGCCATATTCACAAACCAGCCGAAAAACATCACATGCCAAAAGGTAAATTTACTCTGACCGGGAAGCGGCGTACCCGTCCATATTTTATCTTTGGCGACTTGCCAGAAATCGCCCACGGAAGTTACGCCAAGTTCGGGCAGAACGGCCACGGCCGCGGCGATAAATACCAAAATCATCCAGGGCGCGGCGAGATTGGCAAATTTTGAAACTTCATCATAACCGAACATGGCCACAATCGTCGTAACGGCGCCGACGGCCAGCACGGCAATAACCCAGCCGGAAGAATTGGGTAGCCAGTCATTCAGGGATGGCATGGTCATATTAAAAGGAATGCCCACCGCCGTAGCCGATACGGCGATCATCGATCCCGCTAGAAAACAGAACATCAAGGCGTTAACAAGATTATACACCAGCGTCAATTTGGTTCCGGCGATTTTTTCCAACATATAATAAAGCGTTAAGCGCGCTTTAACGGCAATGGGCGAACATAAAAAAGCCCAACTGAGCACCGCGAGAAAATTCCCGACCAACAACCCGAAAACCAAATCGAAAGCGCTTACGCCATGCGCCACAAATAAAGGACCGATTACAAATTCCGTGCCCGCGGTGTGCTCCCCGGCATACATTCCGATAAAACTGCTCCAACCTTTTAATTTACTCTGCGGAACCGGGGTGCGTTCATATTCGACCACCGCATCTAATTTCTTTTGAAGTTTCGATTTCTCCATTCTCGTTTCCTCTGTTTAAAAATTAACAATTTTCATTGTCGGATATTATATTTCTTTGTATCGGAATTTCAAAAAACAATATATACAAATATTTTCATTATTCTTTTTCGCTATTCTCAGATATAATTCTTTTGCGCTTTGAGCGGATAGCCGATTTTATTAAGATAAAAGGTTCTGATTGACCAATTCAAATTCAATCCGTCCAATTGTCATTCCGACCCCGTCCCGCTCCTGCGGGAAGTAATTTTAAATATATATTACTCAAGTTTCGCAGTAGTGTAAGTTAAATAAAAACCTATAAATATTGGG
>CAYRJN010000143.1:0-9903 GCA_964424545.1 uncultured Calditrichaceae bacterium | reverse complement strand
TCAATAGGCTATGAAAATAATATTCTCTTAATGTTCATTAAAATGTCATCATTTTGTAACATTAGTTGATTAATTATATCATTCTTTATAATTTTGAAGAAAAATGAAAATATCAAATGACTTATCCTTTTTTAATCTATATTATCGAAGACGATTTAGACATTACGGAAATCTTAGAAGATAACTTGCTGCGTGAAGGTTATAAAACGAAAACATTTTACGACGGAGCAAAATCTTTGGACGCCATAATGAAAACGCCGCCCGATTTAATATTATTAGACTTAAATTTACCATCGATGAGCGGAATTGAAGTCTGTAAATATGTACGAGAAAATGAAAAAACGAGCGAAACGCCAATTATAATGCTAACTGCACGCAGTGAAGAAATTGATAAAATAATCGGTTTTGAGGTAGGCGCCGACGATTATGTTACTAAACCCTTTAGCGTAAGAGAACTCTTAGCACGCATAAAAGTGCAATTAAAACGTGTAAAAAAATCAAGCTACAATGAATTTAAACAAGGCAAACTAACGGTTAATTTTGAAACGCATCAAGTATTCATCAATAAAGAACAGATAGAATTAACCCCTATTCAATATAAATTGTTAAAACAATTGATCGACGCTAAGGGTAAAGCCCTATCACGGCAAAATATTCTCGATACCGTATGGCAAGGCGATTATTACGGTGATCCACGAACCGTCGACGTGCATATAAAACGGTTACGGCAAAAACTCGACCCCAACGGTAGTTTAATTATTACGGTTAAAGGTTTTGGGTATCGTTGGAATATCGAGCAAGAATAGCCTTTTAAAACTTTCCTATTTTTATGATTAAATCTATTGCCCTAAGAAATATTAGAACTAAATTATTAGCAATTATTATTTTTTCCTTATTAACCGGCTTGATTGTCGTCGGTTATATCATGTATAATAAATTTAAAGATTATTTACATATCCAGTTGGAAAAAACACTTCGCGAGTATTCCGAACTCGTTGAACAATCATTAGATTGCCATAAAATAATCAAACCGGATTATCATTATTTAAAAAATTTTGTTGATAAAAACGCCAAAGTCGTTTCCTGCCGTATAACGATAATAGACAAAAATGGCGTTGTCCTTGGTGATTCTGAAATTCCCGTAGATTCTCTATATTTACTCGATAATCATTTACAACGCCCGGAAGTTAAAGATGCCCGTTCAAAAAATTTCGGATTTAGTATCCGACATAGCGCCACCATAAATAAAGATCTTCTCTATTTATGTAAAGCCATCCGATACAACAAACAAATCGTAGGCTATATCCGTATCGCGATGTTCGCAGAAAAGAAAAATCGTTTGCTGTCAGATTTTCTTTCTTATTTTATTATCAGCGCCCTGTTGATTATTTTTATATCCGGACTTTTTGTTATCGGATTAACTTTCCGTATTAATATCAATCTCGCTAAATTAATACGCTTTGCGCATGATATTTCAAGCGGAAAATTAGATGGACACTTAACCATACATTCTAATGACGAGTTGCAATATTTAGCAAATACATTAAGTGAAATGGCCGTTAAAACCGATTCTTTTTTACGCAAATTAGAGAGAAGACAACAAGATTTAAATACGGTGCTATGTTCTATTAATGAAGGCCTTTTGGCTATTGACGATAATGATAAAATTATTTTTTTTAACGATAAGATTATAAAATTAATTAAGATTAAGGTATCGAAAACGACCACCAAACCGTATCATGAGGTCATTAAAAACCAACACATCAATTCATTGCTTTTAAAATTTTTCAAAAAACCAATCTATATCTCCGATGAAATTAGGACCGAAGATCAACGCATATTTGAAATCGTCATAACACCTTTTCAACGATCGTCTTCTAAACCCTCCGGAGCGGTTTTATTATTACGCGATATTACAAAGTTCAAAAATCTGGAAAAAATAAGACGTGATTTTGTAGCAAATGTTTCCCATGAATTTAAAACGCCCTTATCGGCCATTCGCGGTTATTCGGAAACACTATTAGACTGGGGATTAGAAGATAATAAGGTTAATAAAAAATATATACAAAAAATCATTAAGCGTTCTACTCAATTAGAAAACCTTGTAACCGATCTTTTACAATTGGCACATATCGAACGGATGCAGGATACACAGTTGTTTTCCTTTTCACCCGAACCGATTATTCTCGATATAATTGATGAATTCGGCGAAATGGCAAAGGAAAAAAATATTCGTTTGTCTACAATACTGCCCAATACACAGATAAAAATCTATGGAAATCATGAAATGTTTCATTCAATTATATCTAACTTAATTGACAATGCTATAAAATATAGTTATAAAGGAGGGCAGATAGATGTTTCCCTGTATTTGACTAAGGACGAACACTGTATCTTTGCTGTAGCGGACCAGGGCGTCGGTATCCCCTTAAAATATCAAAAACGAATTTTTGAACGTTTCTATAGAGTAGATAAAGCGCGTTCGCGTTCTGCAGGAGGCACGGGACTGGGACTTTCTATTGTTAAACATCTCGCCGATTTGCAACATGCGGAAGTTTGGGTTGAAAGCAAACAAGATCAGGGCAGCTGTTTTTATGTTAAATATAGAATATCGCCTTTTTAATCATGGACAATATAGATTAACGCCACGATAATCAGGAACCTCACTTATCCTCTCAACTTTATTATAAAACAAAAATAATGTTTGCAATCCATTAAAATGTTTCATAATATTTGTTTTAATAAATTTTCAAGAATC
The DNA here is from genome assembly GCA_964424545.1 of uncultured Calditrichaceae bacterium. Lineage (GTDB taxonomy): Bacteria > Calditrichota > Calditrichia > Calditrichales > Calditrichaceae > JAUVIB01. The sequence continues at coordinate 7,145 of CAYRJN010000143.1, read as the reverse complement.
GTCATGATGAAATCAAACGCAGAATTTAATTATTATTTTACCAAAAAAGTTTTCCGAGAAGACAATAAGCTTTATTTTCAAATACTTTTCAGCGTATTTGTTTTAGTAACCTGTTTTATCACAATAATAGGAAGTTTTGATTATAAACAACATCAATCTTCTTACAAAAAGATTATAAAAAAACGCTACGTTAATCTCATTTCCAAATTACTTGTAGAAGAACCAAAACAAACAGGCGAAACTATTCTCGGCGATACCAACAAGGATCATATTCTTTCTCCTAAAGGAAAAAGGGCTCTTGAAATAAAAATCGCCGAAGAGAAAGCCCGACAAAGCGTCTATATTCCCCCGAGCGGAACGGCCCCCTACGGTGATTTGGCTGAATTTGAAGATTTGGAAATTAACACCGATGATCAATTAATTGCAGAACTGACAAGCGAAAGCAATAAATCCGGCGCCGCCGTTAAACGGGGCATACCTCTACGTCGCAAAAAAACCAAAATGCATAAATACAGCAGTGTATATGATCTCGTCTCACACCCGTTTGAATACGATTTATCGCGGCGCGGTGTAATGTACATTAATGTTACAGACGAATTATTGCATCAGCCGCAAACGGAACAAGCCGGCTATCGCGACCCCGATGAAATCAGTCGCGTTGTCGCAACGCATTTGCCTATGGTAGAACATTGCTTTCATAAGGCGCGCCGCATCAACAGCAATATCAAGGGGTATATAAAATTTGAATTTAGAATTTCATATGATGGTTACGTTATTCCGGAAAGTATTCGCGTGCTTAAATCTACCATAAACGATCCATTGGTAGAACAATGCATTAAAAAAACAATCAGGCGCTGGCGGGATTTTCAAAAGTTAGATAAAAAAATGGGCATTGTGCGCACTGTGCAAAAATTCGCTTTTAATTGAAAGTGAACAAACACCATCGGATAGAAACATTTATAACGCTCTTTATCCAAAAAATATTGGATATTTCCTTTTAAACTCATACATTTTATACTGATATTTACGATGATATAAAACATCTAAATGACGGCTAATGGATAAAACCTTTGTAAAAAACAGACAATATTATCAATTTTGCGCCTATGGTTTTTTGAAAAACCTGCGCTTTTTCGATCCCTTTTTTTTGTTGTATTTGCATGAAATCGGTTTGAACTATCTGCAAATCGGCATTCTCTATTCCGTTAGACAGATAACGGTAAATCTTCTTGAAATCCCCTCGGGCATTATGGCAGATGCCTTCGGTCGTAAAAAATCCATGCTTCTTTCTATGTCCGCATACCTTGTTTCATTTGTATTGTTTTTTCTTGTATCCAAAATGTCTCTCCTTATTTTTGCGATGATATTTTTCGGCGTGGGCGAGGCTTTCCGCTCCGGCACACATAAAGCCATGATATTAGAATATCTACGCCTGAACAATCAATTAAGTTTAAAAACGCAATATTACGGCAGTACGCGTTCCTGCTCGCAGCTTGGTTCGGCCTTAAGCGCATTTATTGCTATGATTATTGTTTTCTATTCCGACAACCTCCAATTTATTTTTGCTGTTTCTACAATACCTTATATTATTAATCTTATCCAATTGGCAACCTATCCCAACGCCCTTGACGGCAGGAATGAGGAAATACGCTTAAAGGATATCGCTAATCACACGAAAAATGCTGTAAAACTTTTTATAACGGAATTTAAAAATCCTAAAATATTGCACGGCCTGTTCAGCGCTTCAATATTTACCGCTCTATACAAAACAACTAAAGATTATTTACAACCTTTAATTAAATCTCTTGCTCTGTCTTTCCCGTTATTTGCTGCCATGGAACAGGATAAACGCACGGCAATATTTATCGGCGTTATTTATACTTTACTTTATCTCGTCACTTCCTATGCTTCGAAAAATGCATACCGGATTGAAAGGCGCGTCAGCCGTTTGGATAAAGCGATTAACTTAACTTATATCGTCGGTGTTGTCATTATCGGAATTTCAGGACTATTTTTAAAGTTTGATATAATAATTATGGCGGTAATACTCTTTGTGGGGATATATATTGTACAAAATATTCGCCGTCCGATGTTGGTCAGTTATTTAAGTGAAATCATTTCGGGCAACGTTATGGCTTCAGGATTATCAACCGAATCGCAGTTGCAAACCATTATCATTATCATTTATGCGCCTCTTTTCGGTTACATTGCCGATTTATTCGGGTTGTATACCGCTTTTTTAACTACAGGATTTCTATTTTTAATTATTTATCCTTTTATAAAAATTACACATAATCCGAATTAAACGAATCGGTTGCTAATTTGCCACCGCCGAATGATACTACAAATTAACGGAAGAATTACAATATGAAAAAAATAATATTATTTATTTATTTTACCGCCGCATTTCTGTTTTCACAAAACTTTGACACGCTCTACGTACTACAAACAACGGACGTGCACGGCAATGTCTATCCTTATGACTATTTTAGCGATAAACCGGCCGATTACGGCTTGGCAAAAATATACACACGCGTAAGCGATTATCGTTTGAAATATAAAAACGTATTATTGGTGGATTGCGGTGATCTTTTACAAGGTACGCCCTTAATTTATTATTTTAATAAAATCGAAACGGATGTCCCCAATCCTATGATACTTACTTTAAACTATATGAAATACGATGCTTTTACCGTAGGCAATCATGATATTGAACAGGGACTTTTTGTTTACAATCGCGCACGTAGGCAATCGGATTTTCCATGGCTGTCAGCAAATTCGGTTTTACCTGACAAAAGCAGCTATTTTAAGCCCTATACGATTATTAAAAAAAACGGTATAACAATCGGCATTATCGGTTTAACCACACCGGCAATACCTTTATGGCTTGATCCAGACTTATATCCCGGGATCATTTGGGCAGATATGATCACAACCGCAAAAAAATATCGAGATCTTCTTCGTCCGCAGGTAGATATATTAATCGGTATGTTCCACGCCGGCACGAATGCCGAATACGATCGTAATCAAACAGCCGCCAGGGGGTTGCCTAACGGCAATGCATCTCGACTTGTTGCCGAGCAGATTAGCGGATTCGACCTAATTCTTGCCGGACACTCTCATAAAATGATTCCCTATAAAAAAACCGTTTCGCTTGATTCAACGCAAAAAGCGCCATTGATAATCAATGCCGGTTCTCGCGCCTATAATCTCGGCGTAGCTCAAATTATCCTCCGTAAGGACAGCCATTCCGTAAATATTATGGAAAAAAATGGCTGGCTCGAACCTATGAACGATGTCTCCGCCTCTCCGGCTATTGAAAGTCTGATGCGTTACTATCATAATAAAACATTACAATACATCCATACGCCCATTGGCGTTTTAAAAATAACGCTTTCCGGAAAAAATTCACGCTTTAAAGATACACCCTATGTTCAATTGATTAATCAAGCCCAGCTTAATTTTACCGACGCCGATATTTCTTTTGCGGCATCCTTTAATGATCGCTTGAATATTACACCACGTACTTTGCAGGTAAAAGACGCTTATGCTATGTATCGCTATGAGAACTATTTGTATGTAGTCGAAATGACCGGTAAGCAGATAAAAGATTATTTGGAGTATTGCGCACAATTTTATATCTATAAAAGCGGCAAAGTTGAAACCAATCCCGATTTTCAGGGGTATAACTATGACATGGGCGATGGCATTGCTTATGAAATTCATATAAAAAATAAACCGGGCAATCGCATAAAAAACCTTATTCTTTTAAAAAATCATAAGCCGCTTGATGAGAAAAAGGTTTATAAAGTCGTAATGAACAGCTACCGCGCCACTGGCGGCGGCGGCCATCTCGCGGCGGCAGGAATTAAAACGCCGTCTATTTTATTCAAATCCAACGAAGAAATGCGCAATATTTTAATCGACTATATCAAAAAAGTAAAGACCGTTGAAATTAAAGTTGATAATAACTGGAAACTTAATTATTAATTGAAAGAATATAGGTTATATGGAAGGCCGATATCCCAACTTATGCTAATAAAACCTGATAAAACATAATAATCGATTTTTTAGTACCGTGAATTCGCTATAACGGCATAAGCTTTGTAAACTTATTGTTTAAAGCGGCTTGACTGTTTTCTCAGGCCCGTAATGTTAGGGAAAACCGGCGATCTATAAAAATTACCGTGCACTTTATTTTGTAAATAGAGCGAATCTACCTAAACTATGGATTTATGCTAATTTATACGGTTGATCTCGATAAATCGACTTTACAGGAAAAATTTATTTTATCTATATGGTAAAGCAAAAACACTTAAAAACATAATTACGCTTATATTTTTATCTAACCACAAGAAATGAGATGAAACCAAAATTTTTACTTTAAAAGAAAGGTGATATTTTTGAATAAATATAAAAAAATTGCACTTGTTTTACTCGCCCTTTTATTAAGCGTTCCCGCATTTGCCTGCCGTTATACAGTGCGAGAAATTGGTTTTGCCGATTTCGGAACGGATAATTATCAACTCTACTTTTATAAAGATAAATTCGTTAATTCGGACATGATATCTCAGTTCAAACGTATCTCTTATGCCGCTCTTTTGGACGCTAATGTGCAAGCGCAAATAATCGACGTTGTCAGTCAAAGGAATCATCCGGCTATGAAATATTATAATACTGAAAAAAAACACACATCGCCCATTGCCGTTTTGGTTAATCCGGATAAAACCGCTTCGCTGACTTTTCACCTGAAAAAAGATGCGAAAAAATTTAAAGAATCCGTTTGGGCGCTTTTGGAAGACGTTATTACATCCGCCACCCGCATTGAAATACTAATGAATATCGTCAAATCTTACGCCGTAGTTTTATTTATTGAGGGCAGCGACAGCGTTCAAAACAAAAAGGTGTTGAACGAAATAGACTTCTCAATTAGAACCATTTCATCCACAAAAGATAAGATGCCCAAGCCCGTTGACAATCCTCCCGCTCTCGTTGTCCTTAAACACGATCGGTTAAAAAACGAGCGCGTTCTTTTATGGAGTATCGGTTTAAAAGAAGATTACCTGCAACAGCCGGCGGTTGTTATCTTATATGGGCGCGGACGCATTATGGGACAGTCTTTGCAAAACGCTTTATTACAGCAGGTTAATATTAATAATCTGCTTACCATTGTCGGCGCCGATTGCGAATGCGGCTTGGACCGTTCGTGGATACTCGGGAAAATGTTGCCGATCCGCTGGGATAGACGACGGCAGAAAGAAGTACAAAAATGGCATAAATTTGACGCGGAAAATCCTTTTGTTAAAGCCGAGATGAGTCAAATTCTTTCCATATCGCCCGATAAAGAACGCAAACAGGGTGCTTTGGGAACGGGAACGCTATACGGCTATACGGAAGGCGCCATTAAGGTTATCAAAGATTATAATAAAAACAACTTAACGGCATCAAATATCGACTCCTTAAACGATTCGCTTTCAGTAGACGGATCTTCCGGTAAAAATATTTATATTTATATGCTAATATTTTTTATATTGGTCGTTGTAGGCGGAATCATAATTTATATCGGATCAAAAAAGAGAGCGTTATAAATGTTATCACTTATTTTAAAAGAGATCAAATACAGAAAACTGAATTTTTTACTTGGCATAGTTGCCGTTATTACGGCCGTTGCTCTGTTCACCGGATTTTTCACCATGACGGGAGCATCCAATCGTGAAACAATCCGTTTAACCCGAGATATGGGTTTTAATTTACGTGTTATCCCTAAAGAGACCAATATTAACGACTTTTGGGCGACGGGTTATTCCAATAATACCATGCCGCAGGATTATGTTTTAAAATTCAATAAATTTAAAAATTTTTCATACGCTCATCTTACAGCTACCTTGCAGCAAAAAATAAAATGGCGGGGCAGAGAGATTATTTTAACCGGTATTTCCAATGAGATCGAACCTTCCGGCAAAAAAAAGGCGCCTATGATTTTTTCCATTCAACAGGGTACGGTCATTCTCGGGTACGAAATCGCCAAAGAATTCAACCTTCAGAAAGACGACACTCTGTCCGTTTCGGGTTTGCATTTTAAAGTAGCTTATTCATTAAATGAAAACGGAAGCGAAGACGATATTCGTATTTTTGCTCCCCTAAAAGCCGTACAGCAAATACTTGGTAAAGAGGGACAGATCAATGAAATTCGCGCGCTTAATTGTTTGTGTCTTACCGACGGGAAAACAGACCCCCTCATTACCTTGCGTCAACAGTTGAATGAAGTTCTCCCCGAAGGCAAAGTAATCATGAACCGCACTATCGCCGTAGCGAGAGAGAAACAACGTCTGATGTTTCAAAAATATTTTGCTTTCATTTTGCCCTTTGTTATTATAATCGCCGCAATTTGGATTGGCGCGCTGGCTTGGTTAAACGTCCGCGAGCGCAAACAGGAAATCGGTATATTACGATCAATCGGCTACGATAGTAAAGATATTGCCTTTTTATTTATGGGTAAAGCGCTTTTTATCGGCCTTGTCGGCGCTTTTATCGGTTACTTAATCGGAACGGCGCTTTCTTTAAGTATCGGCCCCGATATTTTTAAAGTTACCGCCAAAGCCATTAAACCTAATTTTACTATCTTCTTATGGTCGGTTATTGCAGCGCCTATTTTTGCCGGACTATCCACTTTTATTCCGATGATGTCAGCGGTATCTCAGGACCCGGCGCGTATTTTATTAAACGAATAACCTACCGTAATTATTGAAGGATTGTACATGATAGAAATAAAAAATTTATCCAGATATTACCGTTCGGGTAATAATCAAGTAAAAGCCATTGACAATATTTCCTTAAACATCCGCGACGGAGAATTCATTGTAATTCGCGGTTCCAGCGGCAGTGGAAAAACAACATTATTGCTATCCACAGGCGGAATGTTAAAACCCACTTCAGGCAATATTATTATTAACGGACAAAATTTATATGCCCTAAACGCCAATGACAGAACGCGTTTTCGCTCTAAAAATATTGGCTTTGTATTCCAAATGTTTTATCTTTTGCCATATATAACGGTTCTTGATAATGTACTGTTGCCTGCGCCGCTTATCGACGAATCCCCAAGGGAAGAAGAGGCTGTTCAACTTTTACATAATTTCGGCCTT
>CAYRJN010000142.1:0-10007 GCA_964424545.1 uncultured Calditrichaceae bacterium | reverse complement strand
ATTTTAATTTGTCCCGATTTTATGGCAGCAAGTCCAAAAAGAATACGTAAAAACTTCGTTCTCTCCGCGACGACCAAACCGAAAATCCCCAAAACCTCACCTCGATACAGTTCAATGGAAGCGGACAGAGGCGCCGTTTCCCCTTGAATATTTTCAGCCTTTAACAACAACTCTCCTTTTTTTCGCGCCGAACGCGGATAGATATCGGCTACTTCACGACCAACCATCATACTGATTATCTCGTCCTCGCTAATATTGGAAACGGAATCGGTTACAATGGATTTACCGTCGCGCAGAATAGTAATGCGATCGGCTATGCGGTTGATCTCTTCCAAAAAGTGTGAAATATAAACGATGGCAATATTCTGTTTTTTTAGTCGTTCGATTAAGGTGAATAAGCGCTCGCTGTCGCGCTGGCTCAAGCTACTCGTAGGCTCGTCAAATATTAAAATTTTAACGCCTGCGGCAAGCGCCCGCCCGATTTCGACCAACTGTCTTGCGCCAACGGATAAATTTGACGTTAATGTATGAGGTTTTATTTCGGGATGCTCAAAAATTGCAATAGCCTCCTGAGAACGGCGGCGGATTTCACTTCTGTCCAATAAACCGGATTTAAGAGGCTCCACACCGAGGAAAATATTCTCTTCCACCGTTAAATGCAAGGCCAACGAAAGTTCCTGATAAATCATACCAATACCCGAACGACGCGCATCAAGCGGATTTTGCGGAAGATAAGGCGCGCCGTCAACAAACATCTCGCCTTTATCTGCCTTAATGGCGCCCGATAAAATCTTCATTAACGTACTTTTTCCTGCGCCGTTTTCTCCCACCAAAGCATGCACCTCCCCGGCGCACACTTCAAATCCCACTCCTTCAAGCGCTTTCGTTGCCCCAAACGATTTGCAAATACCCGCCATAGAAAAGCGAGGAATTTTTTTGTTAACCCTATTGTTTGCTATTTCAGCCATTTTTCCAAATCCGGATGAATTATTTCCTTAATTTTCGGATCGTTAAGATTTTCAAGCGTCAAGAAGGCAACGCCGGTATCAATTCTTTTAGCCACTTTTTTATTATTCAAAACATCGCACATGGTTTTTACGCCAAGATAGCCGATTTTAAAGGGATTTTGAATAATAATACCCTGTATTTCTTCATTTTTTAAACCTTCAATCAAGGGATCGGAAGCGTCAAACCCGATAAATTTTACGGTTTTGGCCAACTGCAAACGACGTAAAGCCATCATCATCCCGTATGTCGACGACTCATTGGTACAAAAAACGCCGTCAAAGGTCAAATTACCTTTGTCGTCCCTAAAGCGTAGCAAAAGATTCTCACTGGTCTGCTGTCCCGTTGATTTTGTTGCTCCGGCATACTGCTCATCGCTTACGATCTCTATTCCGGGGAAAGCTTTTATTCCTTCGATAAATCCGTTTGCCCGTTTCTCCGTGCTGGACGAGCCCTCGACAAAACGCAATACGACAACTTTACCTTTACCGTTTAGCAACGCTCCCATCTTCTTCGCCGCAAGCTTGCCGCCTGCAAAATTATCGGTAGCCACAAAACTGGAATAGACCTCTTCCGAATCCTTCAAGCCGGAATCCATAATCACTACCGGAATACCTTTTTTTACGGCTGCGCGCACCGGTCGGCGCAGAGCCATTTCATCTAAGGGAGCCAGTACGATTCCGTTAACCTCGTTCATAATCTGATTATCCAATAGCGCTATCTGTTGCTGCCGATCGTCCTCTTTCTCCGGGCCAATCCATATTACATTAACATTTTTTTCAATCCCGGCTTTAACGGCGCCGGCATGCACGGATTGCCAAAACACCTGCGTTGTGCCTTTGGGGATAACGGCGATTGTTTTTTTGTCGTTATTTTTATCGCCGGAACCGCAGGCCGCAAACAACAAAGCGATTATCAAAAAACTAATGTACTTCATTTATACGCTCCTCTTTTTATTTTAATGCCGTAGAGATTTCATTAACGCCTATACCGAATATTTGTTTTGCCAAAAGATCAAGTTCTTCCTTTTTACCCGTAAAATGTACGGTTTGTTGTATATGCTTCATTTTTTCAGAAGGTTTGAGAAACGCCGCCGGAGAAGAACTTTCCAATTCATAAAAAGGCCCCAGCTGGCTGCCGTCGTCAAGCGGCCCGTCGTTATAACTATTTACAACATCGCCTTTAAAGGGATGTTTTTGGATTTCCCACAATTGATTAATATAAAGGGCCTTTTTATCCATAGAGTATTTTATTACGGTCAAAACATTATTTAGCGGATCATAACTTCCGGCAATATTTTTCGCCCGCTTAGGGGAAAGTCCCAGCTTACTGCGTGTTTTTCCGTCCGCTTTAAAAAATAAATAACCGTCTTTCATTAAAATGCGGTCCTGCGGTATTTCGCCGAAATAATTTGTTGTGGCGATTTTTCCAAGCTCGGCATTGTTCCCCTCCACATAAGGAATTACGACGGTTGTTTTATCGGACGGTTTATACATCCCCAGCAGCCAAATACATACGGTGCCGCCCTTCTTGGTCCATGGATTTTTCCCCGTATTGACGACCATGTTCTTAGTTTCATACGCAACGCAGTTTACGCCTTCGGGAATTTTGACATTAAAGTTATTTTCAATATCCTTTTTGTTTAGCAAGCGAATATCACGCTTTATCTTGATATTGAGCTTGGCGCCGGAATAGTTTTCCAGCAGCATCTCTTTTTGTAGTGAAATACTGAAATCCGTTTGAGCAACGCTTTCGAAAGGTTCCGTGTCGATCGGAGCCGGCGTATTCCAGTTATCAAAAACCATTTCCGCACCTTTTGGGAAAAATATGGAAAACTGTCCGCCTTCCGGTCCCAGCCATAATCGTTCCTCGCCGCCATAGGCATTGATATGTTTCTGAATTTCAGCCGCTTCAAAGAGTTTATAATTAATCCAGCCGAAACTGAATCCGCTTAAACCTTGCGCCGTACTGGTAAATATTTTTCCCTGATATTTTGGTGAAACTATAATTTGCGCCCGATCGTTCATATTTTTTAAAACAACGGGTTTATCATAATTTTCTAAAAACGTTAAATCATAACCAAACTGTCCCTTCTTATATTTAGTCATTTTTATATTTTCCTCTTTTTTTGAAGAACAGGAAATAATTATCAACAAAATGATAAACGTAAAGGCAAAACCTGTATCTTTTTTGAACATTACTCCTCCTCAAAACGTATATTTTCTTCTAATATTGTAGTTTAGCTATTTTATTGATTATTTTCAACTTTGAAGTTCAATATTTTAGCCTCAAGCGGCTTTTTTATTGGATTTATTTTATTATTTGTGCAACAAAAACATCCGAGAGAACGTATTTTAAATGTTTGAGAAAGCGTTGCGTATAAAAACATACCAGGTAAATTAATTAATGACAAAGGGAAGAACTATCATTCAGCGTATCGTTTATTATAATGCAACCCGTTAACCTAATTTTAAGGAGAAACAGAATGCGAAAATTTGTTATGGTTTTAAGCTTGATCGTTTTTATGATTGGCTTCGTTTGGTCCTCACCCGACGAAGGAATGTGGACATTTGATAATCCACCCGTGAAACAGCTGCAACAGAAATACAACTTTACCCCTACACAAAAATGGCTCGATCATGTCAGGCTTGCCAGCGTTCGCTTTATGGACGGCGGATCGGGCTCTTTCGTAAGCCCGGACGGTCTAGTCATGACCAACCATCATGTGGCCGTAGGTCAACTGCAGAAAATCTCATCACAAAAAACAAATTATGTGCAAAGCGGCTTTTATGCCCCAACGTATGAAGATGAGCTAAAAAGTTCCGATCTTGAAGTGAACGTTCTTTTCTCAATGGAAAACGTCACAAATAAAGTATTATCTTCCGTAAAAAAAGGAATGAGCGATGAAGAAGCGTTAAAAGCGCGTGATGCAAAAATTGCCGAAATTGAGAAGAAAAGTCTGGACGAAACAGGATTACGTTCAAATATTGTAAGTCTTTATCACGGCGGCGAATACTGGCTTTATCGTTATAAAAAATATACCGACGTGCGCCTCGTCTTTGCTCCGGAAAGACAAGCGGCCTTTTACGGCGGAGACTCCGACAACTTCACCTATCCCCGATATGATCTCGACGTTGCTTTTTTCCGCGTATATGAAGACGGCAAACCAATTAAAAGTCCGGCATATTTTAAATGGAACAGCAAAGGCGCCAAAGAGAATGAACTGGTTTTCGTTTCCGGTAACCCCGGCTCAACCGACCGCCTTTTCACTTATGCCCAACTTGAATATCAGCGCGATTATCGTTATCCCATGATCTTAAAATACATCAAATCGTGGATAAAAAGTTTACGAGAATATGCCGCTCGCGGACCGGAACAACAAAGAAGAGCCTTAATCAGAATTTTCGGATTATCCAACGGCGAAAAAGCGATGACCGGCGAATATAACGGCCTTCTTGATGAAAATTTAATGAAACACCGTAAAGAAGCCGAAGACGAATTCCGCGCGAAAATAGACGCCGACCCCCAATTAAAGAAAAAATTCGGCGATGCATGGGATACCATAGCCGATCTAATTGAGAAACAAAAAGAAAACTCCAAGCAGCGTATGTTCCAAAGAATATCCGGTTCAAGCATGGCAAGTAAGGCGGTTACTATCGTACAATACGTAACGGAAATTGAAAAACCCGATGCCGACCGCCTCGACGGGTTTCATGATGCGCAGCTACCTTCATTGAAATTCAGACTTTTTTCTCCCGCTCCCATTTATACCGATTTTGAAATATCAAATCTTACATGGTGGCTGAATTTGGCGCTTGAAGAGTTAGGGCAGAATGATGCGTTTATCAAAATTGTTTTAGACGGAAAATCTCCGCAAGAGGCAGCCAAAATATTGGTGGAAGGAAGCAAGTTGGCGGATGTAGAGTTAAGAAAAAAATTGATTGAAGGCGGCGTTAAAGCAGTTGATAAATGCAAAGACCCCATGATCGTAATGGCTAGGAAAATCGACCCGATATTACGAAAAAATCATAAATGGTATAAAGACAACATTGAAAGCGTTATGACGCCTGCCGCTGAAAAAATCGCTCAAGCGCGTTTTGCGGTATACGGAAAAAGCGCTTATCCCGATGCGACTTTTACCCTTAGACTTTCTTACGGCGCAGTAAAAGGATATCCCATGAACGGTACGAAAGCGCCGTACAAAACCACGCTGTATGGTTTATATGACCGCAGTCTCAGTTTTAACCAACAGGGAGACTATGCTCTTCCTCAGAGATTTTGGGAAAAACAAAAAGATCTCGATTTATCAACGCCCGTAAATTTCGTCAGCACCTGCGATATTATAGGCGGTAATTCAGGTTCCCCCGTAATAAACGACAAAGCCGAAGTTGTAGGATTAATTTTTGACGGCAACATAGAAAGCCTACCCGGACGTTTTGTATATGATGAAACGAAAAACCGAGCTGTCGCCGTTCATACCGCTTATATCATCGAAGCCTTAAAAAAACTGTATAATGCCGAAAAACTTGCCAAAGAAATCGAAGGTAAATAAGAGATAAAAACGCTCTGATGCTCTCTGCCTATTGTTGTTAATAATATAAGCAGAGAGTATTTTTCCTAAAAAATATCCGCAAAATTAAGCCCTTGATAATATATTTTTTTTCACGTATCTTACGTCAAGCAATTAAATACTATGAAAGGAAGTAATATGCTAAAAAAAATGGCGCTCGCACTGATATTATTGGGTCTCCCTTTATCGCTTTTTGCCGGTTCCGGATTATATCTTGGCGCCGGTTTGGGGCCGTCATTCGTTAATACCGAAATAAGCGATATAAACGATAATGAATTAAAACTCAACGACAGCGATTACGGATACAAGTTTTTCGGTGGATTTCGGGGCAGCGGGTTTCTCGGCGTTGAAGGCGGCTGGCGCGATTTCGGCAAGGTAAAAACCGATATTGAAAACATTACGCTAACGTCAAAAACAACGGCCTGGGATGTTTATATTTTAGGCAGATTTGAAATAGCTATTATTGACATCTTCGCTAAAGCGGGAGCGGCCTTTTGGAAGACCGAAAGCGAAGCGTACAATGATGTTAATGCCAATGCGGATTCATTCAACGGCACTGCTTTTGCATGGGGATTTGGAGCGGGCGTACATCTTGGCAACATCGGTATTCGCCTCGAATGGGAAAAATTTCAAGTTGATCATCCGCAAAATCTTTCAGCGCTTACATTAGGCTTAACTTACGGTTTTTAATATTAATTGTCATTAAAGTAACAAAGCCTGAGATTGTTGTAAATTCTCAGGCTTTGTTTATAGAAAAAAAAATTATGTGACATGCTATCGGGAAATCAAAGAAGAAACTTCCCGAATAAGCTCTTGAATCGGCACCGGCTTTGTTAAGACTTTATCAACCTGATATAATTCTATTTTCTCTTCTTCTATTGTATTTCCCCAACCGGTAACGACCAGAATGGGGATTTGCTTATTCTGCTTTCGCACTTCCTCAATAACATCCCAACCGCTCAATAAACCGGGTAAACCCAAATCGCAAATTATAAGATTAAAATCACCGTTCTCCCATTTGGCAAGCCCTTCTTCGCCGGTTTCCGCCATTTGCAAAGGATATCCTTGTATGGAAAGGATCTCCTCATATAATTCGCGTATGGTTAATTCATCTTCAATAATAAGGATCGAGTTATTATTTTTGTTTTGTTTCCTATGCATTCCATCGCTTTCCTCTGCGCTACTGTGTAAATTTAATATTTTTGGGTTTGCTGGCAAGGTTATTATTATTTTTGTGCCGCGTCCGATTTCACTCTCCGCCTTTATTGAGCCGTTATGCCGCGTAATAATACCATAGGCCTGACTTAATCCCAAACCGCTGCCATGAACGCCTTTTGTTGTATAGAACGGATCGAAAATATTGTTCAAAATTTCTTTCGGCATTCCCCTTCCTTCATCCGATATTTCTATAATGCCCTTATTTTCTCCGTCAAATCGACTTGTAATTGTAATGCGGCCGGAACTATCAAAAGCGTCTACGGCATTGATAAGTATATTCGTTAAAGCAACCCTGAAATCCGATACATTACCGTAAGTAACCCAATTTACATGAATATCCTTTTTTATGGTAATAATAATGTTATTTATATCTTCTTTCTCTTTGATTTTTGATTTGATCAGTCCGACAACATCAAGTAAAACATGATTTATATCAACAATTTCACGACTGGCGTTTTCCTTATTTGTACTAAAATCCTGAATTCTTTTAATAACCGAAGAAGCATCTATTGCCGCTATCTCAATATTTTTTACCAGTTTTTTGATTTCGGGCGACTCAACCGATTTTTCCAGTAATTGAGCGGAACTAAGGATTACAAATAACAGATTATTAAAGTCGTGAGCCATTCCGTCCGCTAGTACTTCTACGGCTTTCCTCTTAACTGAATTTATTAGTTCTGTTCTGGTTTCTTCCAATTTTTGATAATTTTTTTGCAGCTCTCCGGTAATCTCTTTAACTTTTCTGTTTAGTTTATCTCTGTCCTTATTTACTTTTCTCGTTCTCAACATAATCAGTACGATTATACCGATAATTAAAAGAAGAATATAAAGAACCATTGCCCAGGCTGTTTCCCAAAAAGGCGTCAATACCGTTACGTTAACAAATGCACTTTTACTCCACAAACCGTCGTTATTTGTACCTTTAAAATAAAAGATATATTCGCCGGGCGTTAATCCCGTATATCGAACAGAATGCTTAGTCCCGTTATATAGCCAATCGGAATCAAATCCATCCAGCTTATAGGCATAGCGATTATTAGCGGGATTAGTAAAATCCAACGCAGAAAAAACGAATTCGAGATTAGAGTGATAGGGATCAATCGTTATTTTCGTTTTTTCGTTTACGGGAGAAATTATTTTATTATTTACGTTAATCCAATTAACAGCCACTACAGGAATATGCGGATTACTGTAAATTTTACGGGGATCAAATATGTTTAAGCCGTCGATACCGCCAAAATAAAGATTGCCATTGCGATCTTTAAAAGAACAGTTTGTATTGAATTCATTGGCTTGTAAGCCGTCATTCATTGTATAATTGTAAACCAATGAAGCCCCGTATTTATTGATATGTATTTTACTTAGACCGCCGTTGCTCGAGACCCAGATATTATTCTGATTATCAATTTGTACGGCATAAATATAAGAGTTCGATAAGCCGTTTTGCACAGAATAATGCATAATATTTTTTCTATCCTGTTTAATACAGATTAATCCGTTTTCGCTGCCAACCCATAATTGATGATGCGTATCTTCCGTTATGGAATTAATACGCTTAAATTCATTGTTAAAATATTTGCGTTTATCGGAAAAGGGAAACAATTCTTCCGTCTGCGAATTGTAAAAAAACAAGCCGGAATGTTGTGTTCCGATCCATAAAATCCCCGAATGATCTTTATAGAGAGATAATATATCTTTTTTAAAAATTTTTTTGCTTTTTTTATATTTTAAAGAAACAACGCTTATTCTTTTCTCATTCAAATCAAAAAGCAACAGTCCTTTGTTCAGCGTGGCAACCCAAAATTTATTTTTCGCCGTAGGGACAATGGCACGCACCCAATAATTAGCATTGCCAGCGTCGTTTGCAAGCGGGATAAACTGCGAAGATTTTGAATTTATATTAATTAGATTCAAGCCATAATTCGTGCCCAGCAAATAATATTCTTTGGAAATTTTATAAATCGCCCAAACACTTTCTCCCCGATATTGAATGGAATCAAATCGATCTATTTTTTTCGTTTTCGGATTAATAGTATACAACGAATTCATATAGGCGCCTAACCAAATAAGTCCGCTGTCTTCCACAAAAACCGAAATAATGACATTAGGAACGGCCATAATCCTATTATCTTTTTCAATTAATGAAATATCATTGTTTAACCTGAATGTTTCAAATTTCTTTGGTTTAAGGTTCAGTTTGTTTAAACCTTTTAATGTGCCGATCCACAGATTTTGAGCTCTGTCCTCATAAAGAGATAAAACATGGTTAAAAGAAAGACTTGTTTGGTCCATATAATTGTTTAATAAATGTTCAACCCTGCCGGATTTCGGATGAAAAATATACAAACCGTCGTTAAATGTGCCTATGACCAGTTCATTTGTTGTTGTATATAAAACAGAAGTTATTTTGTTAAAACTGCGTAAGGCCCGTGATGAGAAACAGCTGTCATAATTAAAGGCTTCGTTATTTTGAGTATTGAATAGGACAGGAGCATGCCCCTTGACTCCAAGCCAAAGGCGACCGTTATTATCTTCGCAAATGGTATGAATATTTTTCAATAAAGGCTTATGACTAACCAATTCAAATTCTTTTTTGGCTTCGTTAAAAATATACAACCCTTCTTTATCGCCGGCCCAAATCTTATTTTTTTATCAATAAATACAAAAGGAGATTTCATCTCATTATTTGAGGAATAGCGGTGATAAACCGTTGTATTTTGGGTAAGCGGATTTAATCTGCTAATGGCGCCTTTCATCCCAAACCATATATAACCCGCAGAATCCAATACCATTGAATTTATATACGCATTTTCAAGCGTCTCATCCGATTTAATTAAGTTATATAACGAAAATTTTCCGTTTTCATAATGGTATCGGTTGATATTTCCATTGGCGCCGCTTATCCAAATGTCGCCGTTTTTATCCTGAATAAGTCGAGATAAAGAATTATCCGAAATAGATTGGCTGTCCGTTATGGAATGTCTGAATACCTTAAAAGTATAGCCGTCGTAGCGGTTTAGCCCGTCCTGTGTAGTAACCCATAAATAACCTTTTTTATCCTGAATGATATCAAAGACGGTGCTTTGAGATAAGCCGTTTTCTATAGTCAAACGCGTAAATTCTCTATTCACCGCAAACAAACGAACTTGTAGCGGGATAATGAGATAAAATAAAATCCATAAATAAAATAAAATCCATAAAAAACATATTTTTT
>CAYRJN010000141.1:0-10102 GCA_964424545.1 uncultured Calditrichaceae bacterium | reverse complement strand
ATAGGCGGAATGAAAGAGAGGCGTATTATTGAAGATATGCGCTGGCATAAAATTAAAACGGTCAGGCATAAAATTGCGCTATTATTACAAGAGCTGTCAAGGTATTGAATTGGAAACGATTAGAGCTATCCGTTAATACCGTGATAGGCTATTTCTAATAATAAATTTGGAAGGTTATGTTCATGAAGTCCGGCAAAACGGGAATTATGTGCGTTCGATATATTTTTCATGTAGCAGTTTTACCGTTTTATCAATATCTCTATCATCAATGATGAACATAAAACTGATTTGTCCTGCAAACTGGGAGATCAACTCGATATTAACACGCGCCTCTTTGAGCATTTTTATCACTTCCCATGAAATATCAGGGTTACGTTTCATGTTTTCACCCACGATGCTTACAATAGCTTTGTTCCGTTCAATCTTAAGTTTACCGGCGAAACGAAATTCTTGTAAAATGTTTTCCAATTTGTCATTATTCTCAACAGTAAGGGATAACTTAATAGCCGATTTCGATACGGCATAAACGCGCATTCCTCTTTTGGTAAGAAAGTTAAAGAGTTCGCTTAATAATTTAGTGGATAGAAGTAATTGAGTGGATTTAACCGTTAACAAGGTGATACCCTCTTTGTAGGCAATTGATTTCACCAGAGATTTATGGCGGTATTGCGCATGATTCACGATTAAAGTTCCGGATGAATGAGGCTGCGACGAGTTAAGGACGCGTACCGGGATATCTTTTTCCAAGGCAGGCTGAATTGCCGAAGGATAAAGAACGCGCGCGCCGAAATAGGCCAATTCGCATGCTTCGTCAAATGTCATAAATTCCAAAGGTCTGGCCGATTTTATTATGGTGGGATCGGCCGTTAAAATACCGTCCACATCAGTCCAAATTTGTATTTCTTCAACTTTTAAAGCGGCTCCGAGCAACGAGGCGCTAAAATCCGAACCGTTTCTACCAAGTGTCGTAGGCGCGCCTTCCGATGTCGCTCCGATAAAACCCTGCGTTACCACAGTTTTTCCTTTTTTCATAATAGGGATGAGCTGTTTTTGCGCTTCTTTTTCTATAATTTCAGGGACAGGTACGATTTCATTGTTGATGTTGGTTGTGATCATAATTGCGCGCGCGTCGACAAATTGTGCCGCAATATCCATTGTCTGTAGCAAGGATGCCATAATACTGCTTGAAATAATCTCACCGACCGATAAAATGGCGTGACTTAAATCGGCGCTTACAATTTTGATGGTACCCGTAGCGCTAAGAAGAGCCGAGAGCTTTTCCATTTCATCGCTTACGATTTTATGCAGAAATCCTCGTTTACCGGGAATGGATTCGAACAATTCGTTTATTGTCTCTTTATGGATGGATTTAAGATTATCTAAAGCACTGTCAACATCGTCTTTTAGCTGATTTACGGCGTTTTGCACCGATGTTTCGAGAATATTGGTAACGCCGGCCATAGCGGAAAGAACTATAAGAGGATGTTGTTTAATATGCTGCTTTATAATTGAAGCGGCCTTTTTAAAAGCGGCTGCATTTTTTACAGATGTACCGCCAAATTTCATTATAATCATACTATCAACACTCGTTTATTAACTTATTGATTCTAAAAACGGTTTTATTATTGTATTCATCTGGTCATATTCAATTAAAAAGGCGTCATGACCGTTTGGCGAACCTATCTCTTTATAAACGGCATTTTCCAATGCAGCGGAAATTGCTTTCTGCTCGTCCGCAGGATAGAGAATATCGCTATCGATACCGATGCAAAGCGCTTTTTGGGTAACAGTGGATAGGGCTTTAACGACGCCCCCGCGCGAGCGGCCGACATCGTGCGCATCCAAGACTCGGCTGAGAACGATATAGCAGTTAGCGTCAAAACGGTCGACAAGTTTGCGACCCTGATAGTTCAAATAGCTTTCAACTTGGTAAATATTGTCGTTATTAAAATTTGTTCTATCGCCATATTTCAATTCATGTTTAAAGCGGGCGTTAAAACTAATTGCCGTACGGTAAGAAACCATAGCGATTTGTCTGGCCAAACTTAATCCTTTTTGCGGCTGACGTTCATATAATCCGTTTTGCCATTGAGGATCGTTCATAATGGATTGTCGTTGCAAATGATTAATACCGATACACCAGTCGGAGTGTTGTGAAGCTGTAGCAATGGGAATAAGGGATTCTATTATTTCGGGGTAGAGAAGTGCCCATTCCAATACTTGCATACCGCCGAGAGAACCGCCGATTACGGTTTTTATCTTTTTTATATTAAGATAATCTATCAGCCGTTTTTGAAAACGGACAATATCGCGCACCGTAACCTGCGGGAAATCCGTTCTATATATATCACCGTTTTCATTTTTAGATAGCGGGCCTGTCGCACCATAACAACTGCCGATAATATTGGAGCTGATAATAAAATATTTATTTGTATCGAGCAATTTATGCGGACCTATTATTTCATCCCACCAACCACGAAAATTGCCGCTGATTTTTTTTAAAAGCGGCGCTTCGGCAATAATCTCGTCGGGGAATATGGCTTCGCCAGCAGCGTGAGCGCTGCCGGTGAGCGCATGACAAATCAAAATAACATTGGAAGCATCATTATTAAGTTCGCCATAGGTTTCATATACTGTTTGAGGATTAAATAATTCGCCGCCGCTTTCCAGCGGCAGCGGGCGGTCGGATTTGAATATGCCGACCATACGGTTAAGCTCATCATTCATTTTGTATGCTGTCATAACATCCCGTTGTCGTGTTCAAATTATTTATTGATTTTGATTTTTCATAGCCTTCTATATAATCAAAAGGCTTGTTCAAAATCGGCAATTATATCATCTATGTGTTCTATGCCGACGGATACGCGTATCTGATCCGGCAAAACGCCGCCTGCGGCTTGTTCTTCATCGCTAAGTTGCTGATGCGTTGTTGAAGCCGGATGGATAACGAGCGTTTTGGCATCGCCCACATTGGCAAGCAGACTCGCTAATTTTACATTATTAATAAAATTTTTTCCTTCTTCCGAGCCGCCTTTTATACCGAAAGAGAGCATTGAACCGAATAGACCTTTTCGTAAATATTTTTTAGCATTTTCATGGGAAGGATGCGATTCAAGGCCGGGATACCATACCCAGCTTACTTTAGGATGCGCTTCTAACCAGCGAGCGAGTGTTAAAGCGTTTGAACAATGTCGTTCCACGCGTAGCGAAAGCGTTTCCAAGCCTTGAAGAAGAAGAAATGAATTAAACGGACTAATGGCTGGCCCCAGATCGCGCAAACCCTCCACACGGGCACGTATAATAAAAGCGATATTGCCGAATTGACTGCCTTCGCCGAAAACATCCCAAAATTTTAAACCGTGATAACCTGGATTGGGTTCGGTAAAAATAGGAAAATTGCCGTTCCCCCAGTTAAAACGACCGCTGTCTACAATCACTCCGCCGATGGAAGTGCCATGACCTCCTATCCATTTCGTAGCCGATGCCGTAATAATATCAGCGCCGTAATCGAACGGTCGCGCTAAAAATCCGGCGGCGCCGAATGTATTATCCACAATTACCGGAATTCCATGGTTATGCGCAATCTTTACAATAGATTCGAAATCCGGAATATTGAGTTTCGGGTTGGCAATACTTTCGATATACAACGCTTTAGTCTTACCGTCAATCAATTGTTCAAACTCTTGCGGCGAATCGCCATTTACAAATCTTACGTCAATGCCAAGACGGGGGAGAGCAACTTTAAACTGATTATAGGTACCGCCGTAAAGCAGGCTGGTGGAGACTATATTTTCTCCGGCTTGACAAAGAGTTGTAACCGCCAAAAGCTGCGCCGCCATTCCGGAGGCAGTGGCCAAAGCGGCAACGCCTCCCTCAAGCGCCGCAATACGTTTTTCAAAAACGTCAGTGGTCGGATTCATTATTCTTGTGTAAATATTGCCGAATTTTTTAAGCTCAAAAAGTTCTGCGGCATCGTCTGCATCTTCAAATAAATAGGATGTCGTTTGATAGATGGGTACGGCCCTTGATTTTGTCGTACCGTCCGGTTGCTGTCCCGCATGAAGTTGCAATGTTTCATATTTAAATGGATTAGTCGACATAATGTCCCCCTTTTTTATGATTGATTTTCATCTCTATTATTTCCGGTTTTAAGTATTAACGAATTCCATAGCCCGTTGTAGTAATTAATATGATTTTCCATATAAAAAAAGCCTCTTCAGGAAAGAATCTTGAAGAGGCTTATATTAATTAACCATTTCTTTATCTTTCCCCAGCCGGGGCAGGATTTAGCACCTTTTTCTTTCGAACGGTTGCTAAGGTTTCATAGGGCCTGATCCCTCCACCTTTCCGGATAAAATTATCGGGTATTATTTTTAAGAACAATCGCGACGTGAAACATACGGAAGATTTTGTTTTGTGTCAAGTCAATTATAAATAAAAATTTATTAAATCTCATTAAGCTGCACATTTTTACAAAAGAGGAACTGGTCGGAATAATAACTAAATTTTCGTAATCTAAAACATTTTCAATAATAAGTTGGAAAAACCAAAGTAACGGTGAAATACGCTGTAATTTAATAAAATTCGTTTGCCTTATATTCATTTATTTTATAATATTTACTTTAAACACTGGGAGTAGATGGGGCCCGGTGGCCCCCCCGGTCTTCAAAACCGCGTGTGTCCCTACAAACAGGGACGGGTGGGTTCGACTCCCACGTACTCCCGCTTTTTAAAAAGAGGATCCATAAGTGAAAAACGCTATGCTATTGCTGGAAGATGATCTGACGGCGCGAGACCTATTGCTTAGGGTTATCAATTCTGCCTTATCCGGCATGGAGCATAATGTCTATATTGCAGAGAACGGTAACGAAGCGTCGAATATTATAAAACATCATGGCGAAAAAATAGTCCTGTTCACAACCGATGTGATACATCCCGGAACGGATACATTGGAATTGATAAAAGAAGCAAAGAATAAAAATTCGCAAATTAAAATAATACTTTTAACCGGATCGGTTGCTGTGGACAAAGAGTATGATTCTCTCGTGGATTTTACATTAACAAAACCATTTTCAAATGAAAGCCTATCCGAATTTATACATTCAATATTTTTTTAAAGATGGATATTTTTTTTTACTAAAGTGTTGACATAAATAAAAGATTGTTTGTATATTAAAGTCTTGCAATTAATGGAGAGGTTGCGGAGCGGTCAAACGCAACAGACTGTAAATCTGTCGACTGAATGTCTTCGGAGGTTCGAATCCTCCCCTCTCCACATAAAGCCATATAGCCCGCGTGCTATGTGGCTTTTTTTGTAAAATTAAGTAGTGTAACTTTAATTCCATTAAACAAAATCTATTCATTGCGGCTCGAATTAACGCTTTTTATTATCCGGAAAATAGAAAAGGGGAGCGTCGCTCCCCTAAATACGGATATATATGCCCCATAATAAAACGGCGTTTACCATTTATTAACATTAAAGGTGTTACGGGTGTCATGGCTAAAGCGCGGCCATCCGGATTGAGCCATTGTTGCATCCGTTTTTAACGCTAAAATGCCGGAAGCAATAGACACATAAACAATGTTATCCTCTGTGGAGATTGCAGCAGTACCGTTATAGATACCGGTCTCGTTTTCCCAAATAATTTTACCCGTTTCGTCAGTTACGCTTAAATGAGCATTTCCGTCGTTTAATACGCCGTATAGGTGATTTTTAGAATCAATTGCAATTAAATGGGGAAGCGGTAAGCCGCTATTGGTCAATTTACCATTTGAAGAACTGTATAAATAGCTACCTGAAAATTGATCGAATAGAATAATATTCCCGAAGCCGTCCATATATTTATAATCTTGATAAGTCCCTGCCGCAGTTTTCCATACCGTTGTATGTGTGGCTGGATTAATACGAACCAAGTTATCTGTTGTTATCAAAGTGATTACGTCGCCGTTATCGGCGATCAAGATATTATTTTGGGAGGATGCAGCATTGCCGTCGGCGGATATTGACCATTTCAATCCACCGGTGTTTTTATTCGTTGCCGTTAATACTGTTCCATTACTGTCGTGCTCAAAGTCGAAAATTGTTCCGTCTGCTCCAACGCTTATCGGATTTAATTCCGAACCGATAAAACGATACCATTTTATCGTTCCGTTAGTTCCTATACAAAATAGAGCCCTGTAATACGAACCGCTTCCCGTTGTTTTTGT
Source organism: uncultured Calditrichaceae bacterium (assembly GCA_964424545.1). Classification (GTDB taxonomy): domain Bacteria; phylum Calditrichota; class Calditrichia; order Calditrichales; family Calditrichaceae; genus JAUVIB01. The sequence goes on along the minus strand of CAYRJN010000141.1, from coordinate 3,895 downwards.
AATTAATTCTCCCGCATTGGAAAGCGCTAAGGGGCCGAGCTCACCATAGCTATATAAACTGTTTCCGTTGCCGTCGCTTAACGTTTGAGGTACTTCCCACGTCCAGTCAATATTTCCGGTAGCTGAGTTTATTGAATATAATTTTGTATATGATGTAACATAAATATTACCGTTATCGCCGATTACAAGATTACTGTTTGTTTGCCGGTTAGCGAGCGCCTGGCTTCGCCATTTTAAATTGCCGTCGCTTTTATTAACCGCATAAATATACATTTGTCCGGATGTGGTATATGCAGAATAATAAATGGAACCGTCTAAGCCGATAGCTATAGCCTTGGCGTCTAATATTGCATTTTGCGGATTATGATGCACCCAAATGGAATCGCCTAATCCACCCTTTTCTTCCGGATTAAGTAGATCCTCAAGCTGTTGGCAGGAAGAAAAAACCATAATTGAGAACATGAGAACAGTTTGCAATAAAACAAAAAATTTTTTTTTACCTTTCATGGCAGGCCCCTTACGATTGAGTTGTGAGTATTAAATAATGGATTAATTATTGCCTTTAATAATCTAATACGTAATTTATGGTATATGGTGCTACATAACACAAATCTTCGAAGAAAGAGAGAAATTTAAAATTGCCCGTTTAATATAAATACTCTGAGGTTAATTTTTCTCCGCTTCCGGTTTTGTGGGAAAAAATTCAAATTACAGGATGACCCAATAGGTAAATTTATGTTTTTCTTATTAAGTCAAACAAAGATAATATTTTCTTTGATTCCTTATTCATTTCATTATTATCGGAATTATTTGTGAAATCTTTAAAAATTATTAGAGATTCTTGGATAACAATAAATAAAATTATTTGCTGGCTTTAAATGGATAAATAAATATTGGACAGATACTATTTGCGCTTTTAACAGTAAAATTATTGATTTTAACTATGACAAAACTAACGCTGATTGGAAATAAAAATGAAGACCCTATAAATATTTATTCAAAGAAAAGAGATTTTAGCAACCTTTATTGTCACTTCAAATCAAACTGATCGAGAGAAAAATCATTGAATTATGTTAATGAATAGATTTTTCTCCCGATTAAAAGGAATTTATATTTTTTTGAAAATCCGATACAATAAATTATCGGCCAAGCGGCAAAACGCATATTCGCAATAATTAACCAGTATACGCCGAAATTTCTATATCAACATTCATTTCTTCCGCAGTCGTTAGTAAATCTTCTTTCCAATTAGATTTTCCCCCTGGCGCTAAAATAATCCCTTTCATAATGAACAAAGGGGCGCCGCTCATGGGAGCCTGCCGGATATGCGTTTCCATTGATTCGATATTGATATTTTTGTCGGCTAATAATTGCGCTATTTTATGGACAATGCCTTCATGATCGGCACCGTTTACAATAATTTTATAAGGCAAGCGGTCTGCATATTTTTGGGCAACAGCGGTTTCCGTGTGTCCTAAGGTCACTTTATAGCCGTCATTTTGCAGAAGCGTTAAAGATTGCTCCAACGCTTTGTAGTTATTTTGGTCGACAGTGATTAACATCAAAACGGCAAACTCACCCTCAAGTCGCGCCATACGACTTTCACCGACGCTCCCTTTTTGTTTAAAAACCAATTCGGTAATTTTTTCCACCATTCCCACACGATCCGGACCGCTAAGCGTTAGTACAAGATGTTTATCCATTTTTTATACTCCTTGTTGAGTCTTAATTTAATAATATTAACTTAATCTAATATTTTGCCTAAAATTTTGAAATATTTTTAACTTTAAAATATTTTGATCAATTTATAATATCTCTAATAAAACGATTTATCATAACCATCCTATCTCTTTTTGGTGTTTCCGATAATAAATTGATAAACGCGCTGCCGATGATTACACCGTCGGCAAAATGTCCGTAATATTCAAAATCTTCTCTCGTTTTAACGCCGAATCCGATCAAATGCGGTTTCTTTAACAGTTTGTTTAGTTTTTTAAGGAAATATTGCGAACTTTCATTTCGTTTCGCTCGTCCCGTTACCCCCGTGTAGGCGACGCAATAGACAAATGACGTGGATATCTCGTCAATCTCTTTTATGCGTATTTCGGCCGTATTCGGCGCAATAAGATGAATCAGATCGAGGTCAAGCGATTGTAATAATTCCTTATAGCGTCCGCTTTCTTCAATCGGCCAATCGGGAAGGATAAATCCGTCTGCTCCGGCCCTGGAGGCGTCCTTAAAAAATTTTTCTATTCCGTATTGAAAGACGGGATTAAGATAGCCCATTAAAATGATCGGTATATCGGTAGTCTTTCTGATTTTTTCAATAATCATTATGATATCTCTTAAGGATATGCCGTTTTCAAGCGCTTTTTGTGATGCTTGTTGAATAACCGGCCCATCGGCTACGGGGTCGGAAAAAGGAATGCCTAATTCGATAAAATCGGCGCCGGCATGAGCCAATTGAATTATTATCTCTTCAGTTGCGTCTTTTTCGGGGAAACCGGCGGTTACAAAAATGGATAAATTTTTTTCGTCGTTTTCTTTTTTTCTTTGAATTAATTGATTTAGTCTTTTACTCATTTTTAGTCATCTCGTTGATATAGGTATTCATGTCTTTATCTCCGCGTCCGCTTAAATTAACAATGACGATTTGTTCGTATGAAGTTTGAGGTAGCAATTTTTCCAAATAAGCCAATGCATGAGCGCTTTCGAGAGCGGGTATGATGCCTTCCGCTTTGGTTAATAGGTAGGCAGCGTTCAAAGCTTCGTCGTCGGTGACGGAAAAATATTCGGCAATATGTTTCTCTTTAAAATAGCTGTGCTGCGGACCTACGCCAGGATAATCGAGCCCTGCGGAAATGGAATAGGGAAGCTGAACTTGTCCGTCTTCATTTTGCAGCAAGTAAGTTTTCATCCCGTGAAAAATACCGGGACGGCCAAGACTTAACGTAGCGGCGTGTTGGTTTGTTGAAAGCCCTTTTCCGCCCGCTTCAACACCGATAAGCTTTACGTCTTTTTCCCCTATAAAAGTGTCGAAAATACCGATGGCATTGCTGCCGCCGCCTACGCAGGCAACAATATATTCCGGCAAGCGATTTTCTTTCTCAATGATTTGTTGCTTTGTTTCAACGCCTATCACGCGCTGGAAATCGCGTACAATTGCGGGAAAAGGGTACGGACCTACGGCTGAGCCTATAATATAATGGGTGTAATCAACAGTGCGCATCCAATCGCGCAACGCTTCGTTTGTGGCGTCTTTAAGGGTGGCCGATCCGGAATAAACGGGTTCCACTCTTGCGCCGAGCATCTTCATCCTCTGCACGTTAGGCGCTTGTCGCTTAACGTCTTCCGCTCCCATATAAATAACACACTCCAAACCGGCTTTTGCCGCTACAGTTGCCGTAGCCACTCCATGCTGGCCGGCGCCTGTTTCGGCGATAATTCTTTTTTTACCCATATATTGCGCTAACAATATCTGTCCGACGGCGTTATTTATTTTATGAGCGCCGGTATGATTTAAATCTTCCCGTTTTAGATAGATTTTTGCTTTTCCGTAATGTTTGCTTAAATTTTTTGCGAAATATAAGGGCGTCGGACGTCCATCATAATCCTTTAATTCTTCTCTAAAACGTATTTGGAGAGTTTTATCCTTTTTAAACTGCTTATAGGCTTCTTCCAGTTGAAGAAGAGCCGGACGCAATATTTCGGGAATGAAGCGTCCGCCAAACTCTCCGAAAAATCCTTTTTTATATTCGGTTTTCATTGTATTTTTTCACTTCCTCGGCCATTTTTTTGATTTTTTTAATATCTTTTATTCCCGGTGATTTTTCCGCTCCGCTGGCCATATCGATAACGGCGGGGGAGATGCTCTTTAGAGCCAGCGTAATTTTCT
>CAYRJN010000140.1:0-10131 GCA_964424545.1 uncultured Calditrichaceae bacterium | reverse complement strand
AATGGACGGGGCAAATTTCATTACCACGCGCTCTTCTTCTTCGGTGTAGGCGTCAACAAGGCAGGTTAACAGGGTTCGGTCGCAGCCAATGGACGTTTCAATAACGTAAGGGATAAAGCGTTCTTTCGTTTGATCGTCATAATAGCGCAGATCCTTACCTGAATATTCTTTATGGCGGCTTAAATCAAAATCGGTGCGATTATGAATGCCCTCGATTTCCTGCCACCCGAAAGGGAATTCGTATTCGATATCGTAAGCCGCTTTTGCGTAATGCGCCAAATCATTCGGTCCGTGTTCATGGTAACGTAATTTCTCCGAACGCAATCCAAGACGCTCATACCATTTCATGCGTTGTTCTTTCCAATATTCAAACCATTTATCGTCTTCACCCGGGCGTACAAAAAATTGCATCTCCATCTGCTCGAACTCACGAGTGCGGAAAATAAAATTCCCGGGAGTGATTTCGTTGCGAAAGGCTTTACCGATTTGGGCGATGCCGAAAGGCAGTTTTTTGCGAGCGGCTTCGCGAACGTTATGAAAATTAACGTAAATACCCTGAGCCGTTTCAGGCCGCAGATAAACTACGCTGGCAGAATCTTCCACAGGCCCCATAAATGTTTTAAACATCAAATTAAAATGGCGCGCTTCCGTAAAAGAATTTTTATTGCCGCAAACCGGACAGGGTTTGGATGTATCGATCTGGTCTTCGCGAAAGCGGGATTTACAAACTTTACAATCAATCATGGGGTCCGTAAATCCTTCCACATGTCCCGAAGCTTCCCAAACTTTCGGGTGCATTAAAATACCGGCGTCGATGCCTTCAATATCGTCTCGCTCATAAACCATGCTTTTCCACCACAGCTCTTTGATGTTCTTTTTCATCTCAATACCAAGTGGACCGTAATCGTAGCATGAGTTTATACCACCGTAAATTTCGCTGCTTTGAAAAATAAATCCGCGACGTTTAGTCAGTGATACCAATTTATCCATTGTTTTTTCAATATTTTTTGCCACAATATTCTCCTGAATTTTCGTTTTTCGAATGAAAGATGAGAATATAAGATATTTAGGTCAATTATGAAAGAATAAGTTGACACGGTTTGCCGTTCTTTTCTTGAATTATTGTAAAATATGCTTCTCATAAAAAAATAAGAAGCCGATTTATTCTAAAAAACTAACTCAAAAGTAAAAAAATACATAATATTTTTACGTATAGGCGAAAATACCCGAATTATTGGAAACTTGTTTTGTAAAATTATCAATAAGGAAAAACAAAGATATTCGACGTTATATAAAATTTGCGCCGTAAAAAAAGGGAATTGATTATAAAAAGAACGGCCTTCTTATTATTTCCGCTTCCCGCATTTTAAGCGCGCTGATTTAAGGGAGATTAGTCCGTTATCATCGAAAGCCCGATGCGTCCGCGCTCAAGATCAATGGAAACGACTTTAACATCAACCACGTCGCCTACGGAAACTACCTCCAGCGGATTCTTGACGTAACCTTTGGTCATTTTGCTGATATGAACCAAGCCGTCCTGTTTGACGCCGATATCTACAAAAGCGCCGAAATCTACTACGTTGCGCACCGTGCCTTTTAGAATCATACCCTCTTTCAAATCTTCCATTTTCAGCACTTCGCTCTTCAAGATGGGTTTGGGTAGTTCGTCGCGCGGATCAAGCCCCGGTTTTTCCAAATTGGAAATAATATCGTCAAAGGTTGGGCGTCCTATGCCGAGTTCGTCCAAAATTTTATCTAATTCGAGATTGGCTTCTTTTAAACGTTTCCGCAGCTGTCGCCCCTCTTGTTTTACATCATCAACCTTAAGAAGCCGCAATAATTTTTCCGCCGCCCCGTAAGATTCGGGATGAATAAATGTGTTATCGAGAATATTATCGCCGTCGGGGATGCGTAAAAATCCTGCCGCTTGCTGAAAAGCGATACGCCCAATACCGTCTACATTCATTAAGTCATCGCGGGAATGGAACTTTCCGTATTGATCGCGATATCTAACAATATTTTCGGCGCTGCGCATTGTTAATCCGGATACATAGCGTAAAAGGGAAGCGGAGGCGGTATTCAGGTTTACGCCAACGCTGTTCACGCAGCTTTCCACAACCTGATGCAGACTTTCCGTAAGGCGTTTTTGGCTAACATCGTGTTGATAAAGTCCGACGCCAATGCTCTTGGGGTCGATTTTTACCAATTCCGCCAGCGGGTCGAGCAGACGACGGGCAATGGAGATATTGCCGCGCATAGAGGCTTCAAGATCGGGGAATTCTTTTTGCGCAACGGTAGAGGCGGAATAGACGGAAGCGCCCGCTTCATTGACGATGATGTAAACTACTGCGCGTTTGTCTTTAATTTCGCCGATGATTTCGGCGGCAAGCTGCTCTGTTTCACGGCTGGCAGTGCCGTTGCCGATGGCGATGATATCTACGTTATATTTATCAATCAAGGTACGAATCGTCCCTTTGGCTTCTATATATTTGTTTTGCGGTGGATGGGGATATATGGTTGCGCCTTCGAGATATTTGCCTGTTTTATCAATAACGGCCACTTTGCTGCCGGTGCGAAATCCCGGATCAATTCCGAGGATGATTCTATCGTGAACAGGGGGTTGCAAAAGCAGGTTTTTTAAGTTCTCGGCAAAAATATTAATAGCATGTTCATCCGCTTTTTCCGTTAAAGCCGTGCGCACTTCTCTGGCAATGGAAGGTGCAATTAGCCGATTGTAGGAATCATGAATTGCATTTGTCAACTCATCGGTAAAAATTGAGGCCGTATTTTTAACATAACGCTGTTCGATTTGTTTTATGATATCTTCCGTGTCTACATACACATTAACCTTAAGGATATTTTCTTTTTCTCCGCGGTTTATGGCTAAAATCCGATGCGGAGGAATTTTATCGAGCATTTCGGAAAAATCATAATACATTTCATACTCGCTGCGTGTTTCACTATCTTTTGCTTTGGAAACAAGCAGTCCGTTGTCGAACGTTATTTTGCGTACGTCGGCGCGTACGTCGGCGTCGTCGCTTATGGTTTCGGCAATTATATCTAAGGCTCCGTCAATAGCTTCCCGCGCATTTTGCACTTCTTTTTCGGGATTAACAAACTGCGCCGCAATTTTTAGAACGTCGCCGTCGACGGTTTCCTGATTGAGGATAATATCGGCAAGCGGTTGCAGTCCCTTTTCCTTTGCCACGGTGGCCCGTGTGCGTTTTTTTTGTTTATAAGGTAGGTAAAGGTCTTCAATCTCCTGTTGTTTCAGTGATTTCTCTATACGCACTTTCAGCTCGGGCGTTAATTTACCCTGCTCTTCAATAGATCGCAAAATAGCTTCTTTACGAGCTTGTAAATTACGCAGATAGTTCATACGGCTTTCAATATCGCGAATCTGGTTTTCATCTAACGAACCGGTAACTTCCTTGCGATAACGCGCGATAAACGGCACGGTATTACCGTCGTCCAACAGCTCAATAGTATTGGAAACTTGAATTTTTTTTAGATTAAGTTCTTTGGCTGTAATTTCAATAAAATCAATCTGTGTCATTGTTTAATTCCTTTTGTGTTAAAAGATATTTTGATAATCGCGGCGTAAAAATACGCATAAAAACAGTAAGATTCAAAGAGAAAAAGAGATGTTTTATGCAGGAATGTAATTTTTTAAAGGAATCATACGGTTCAATAAAAAACATAGCTTTGTAAAGAACATAGCTTCGCAAAATGATTAATGAAAATAGAAAAGTAAAATCGTCAACGTGTCATTCCTTCGAAAGAAGGAATCCGAATGTAGACAATAGCAAGGTTTAGATTCCCGTCCCGTCAATACGGGATCGGGAAGGACAAGGAGGAGGAGAATGTAGAAACGGCAACCAAAAAGTCCAATATTGCCCTTCTCAGATAAATTAAAGAATCTAAAATAGGGCCTATATGAACGATGTATAATTTCAAAATTGAGAATAATACAAAAATAAATGAAAATATCCGGAATAGGTTGTTTTTTGAAATTCCGATATTAAATATTTCTCTTCTCGATCCTGCGTGATCAACAAAATGGCAATTTGGTCATTGTAAAAGTTTATTTGATTAATCCGTATAACATTTTTATTTCATCCGCCCAAAGGGTTTCGTCCGGCGTTTCCAAAATAAGCGGGATATCCTCAAAGCGCGCATCATTCATAATCAATTTAAACGGCTCTATGCCCATTTCTCCCTTGCCGATGCTGTGGTGGCGGTCAACGCGGCTGTCTAACCCCTTTTTGGAATCATTCAAATGCATCCCACGCAGATATGAAAATCCAACGGTTTTATCAAATTCATCCATTGTTTTGTCGAACGTTTCGGGCGTCGTCAAATCGTATCCCGCGGCGAAAGTGTGACAAGTATCGATGCATACGCCCACGCGCCGCTTATCGTCCACCAGTTCGATAATGCGCGCCAAATGCTCAAAACGATATCCGAGATTACTGCCTTGTCCGGCGGTATTTTCAATCACGGCCGTAACGATTTCGGTTTTATCGAGAGCAAGATTAATGGATTCGGCAATAGTTTTTAAACAGTCGTCTTCGCCGAATTTTTTTAAATGGCTGCCGGGATGAAAATTTAACAATAAAAGACCAAGTTGTTCACAACGTTGCATTTCATCGATAAAGGCGTCTCGGGATTTTTGCAATGCCTCTTTTTCCGGATGACCAAGGTTAATTAAATAGCTGTCGTGAGGTAGAATATGGCGAGCGTCAATTTCGGCGGTTTTACAATTATTCTTAAAAACCGCAATGGATTCTACCGTTAATGCTTTCGCTTTCCATTGTCGCTGATTTTTTGTAAAAAGTGCAAAAGCTGTTGCGCCGATCTCTTTTGCGTTTAAAGGGGCGTTCTCTACTCCCCCTGCAGCGCTTACATGCGCTCCTATTCGTTTCATGTTATCCTTTCGATTTTGTGTTTGTTACGTTTTTACGAAAAATAGGAAAGATTTATTCCGAAAAATATCAAAATGTTATTTCGGCTTGAATATTTGTATGGAAGTAAAATTAAAGATATATAACAATTGCTAATTATCGTAACCATTATTTGATTATTTGAGGTAGGAAAAGTATATTTAACCAAGCAATTTTATTGAATTAAAGGGAAAAGAAATGGATAAAGTGTCTTGGGGGTTTATCGGCTGCGGCGACGTAACTGAAGTTAAAAGCGGACCTGCTTTTAATAAAATAAAGGATTCGTCTGTTGTTGCCGTTATGCGCAGAAACGCTGAAAAAGCTAAAGATTATGCGTACCGTCATAACGTTCCCAAATGGTATGACGATGTTGATAAATTGATTAACGATCCCGATGTAAATGCCGTCTATATTGCCACTCCGCCCGATGTCCATCTTGAATATACCGTAAAATGCGCTCAGGCCGGAAAGGCTGTATATGTGGAAAAACCGATGGCCTTGAATTATGCTCAGGCGCAACAGATGGTTGAAGTTTGTAAAAAAACCGATACACCGCTGTTTGCGGCCTTATATCGTCGTCGCTTGCCGAGATTTTTAAAAGTTAAGGAATTAATTGACTCCGGTGTGATCGGCAAGGTTCGGGCTGTTAATTTATCATTATATTTCTCTCCTAATCAGGAAGATTACGATAGGGAGAATCTGCCATGGCGTGTTTTGCCCGATATTGCCGGCGGCGGATACTTTTTCGATTTGGCGCCTCATCAACTTGATATTTTGGATTATATTCTCGGGCCTATTGCGCAGGCGAAAGGTTTTGCCAACAATCAAGCTGCTTTATATCCGGCCGAGGATATTGTAACGGCCGTCTATCGTTTTGAATCGGGCGCTCTGGGAACGGGCATCTGGTGCTTTAGCGCTTCGCCTGAAGAGCGTATCGATAGGATTGAAATAATCGGTAGCAAAGGTAATATTCGTCTCGCTTGTTTTGAAACAACGCCGGTGGAGCTGGTTGTAAATAATGAGAAACAATATTTTCCCGAGCCGACGCCGCAACATGTACAGCAGCCGCTAATCGAAACCGTTGTAGACGATTTGCTCGGACGTGGAAAGTGTCCATCTACAGGCGAAAGCGCACTGAGAACGGCACGTGTAATGGAACAGATTCTTTTTGGTAGTTAACGAATATACAATCCTGGATCAGGCGGCTCTGTAATATAATTTAATGGCGTAATTAACAGTTTGTTATGTTATGTTCTATATTGTAATGACCATATCGTTTGTAATCAACGATTAATTGAACAGACGCCAACAATGGAGCTAAAGTATTGTGCGAAGAATAGACTATAAATTTACTTAAATCTCATTTTGTATATAAAAAATATTGGAAAATTAGTGATAAAAAGTCAATGATATTTTTGGCTAAAAAATTTTGCGGATAGGCTATGATAATCATAGAGAAGGCAACCGTAGAATTGCTCAAATTAGGTTGATATTGAATATACATACTTATAACGGAGATGAAGATGGAACTTATTAAAGCGATTATTTTGGGCGTGATACAAGGTTTAACGGAATTTTTACCGGTATCCAGTTCAGGGCATTTGGTTATTTTTTCGGAATTGATGGGTTTTCAGGAGCAGGGTATAGCGTTTGAAGTGTTTCTGCATTTCGGTACGTTATTGGCGGTATTAATCTATTTTCGAAAAGAGATAATCCGTTTAATTTATGCTCCTTATGAAATTTGGATAAAAAGGGAAGATAATGATGAGAGCAAGGAATATCTTAACTGGGATATCCAAATTATTATTGCCACTATTCCGGCGGTCGTAATCGGTCTGGCTTTTAAGGATGAAATTGAAACGGCTTTTTCCAATGTTTTTATGGTCTATTTTATGTTGATTATAACCGGTCTGCTAATGTTCAGTATTCCTTTTATCAAACAGAAAGATAATAAAATAACGGCGCGACGCAGTTTTTTTATTGGACTGGCTCAGGCCTTTGCCATAATGCCGGGTATTTCACGCAGCGGAAGCACCATATTTAGCGGTGTAATACAAGGCATTAAAAGTGAAAACGCGGCCAAATTTTCCTTTTTAATGTCCGTTCCGGTTATTCTCGGTGCGGTTATTCTGAAAACAAAAGATCTACTTGACGTTCCGCCTACCTCTGCGGAGATGTTAAATCTGATTGTCGGCACAATTGCTTCTTTTATCGCCGGATATTTTGCTATTATTTGGTTGATGGATTTTGTAAAAAAAGGTAAATTACAATGGTTCGGATATTATTGTTTTATTTTGGCTGCCATAGGGATAATTTCTTCATTAGTATAGACAATGCGGAAAATGTATAATGGTTAAAGGACAAAAAGATCAGTTTAATTCGCGTTACGGCTTGGTTGCAGCGGCATTGGGGATGGCCATCGGCGCCGGTAATATTTGGCGCTTTCCGCGTCTTGCCGGTCAATACGGCGGTTCCTTTTTAATTCCTTGGTTCATTTTTCTTTTTTTATGGTCAATTCCTTTGTTGATCGTGGAATTTTCCATGGGGAAAAATATACGTAAAGGCGTAATAGGTGCGTTTAAAAAAGCAGGCGGTAAGAATTATACATGGATGGGTGTTTTTATATCCGTCGTTACCACGGCTATTTTATTTTATTATTCGGTTGTTACCGGCTGGAGCCTTAAATTTTTTTTGCTTTCGCTTAGCGGTGAGTTGTTAAACCTCGATTATAATGTTTATTGGGGGCAATACACTTCTTCCGTTTATCAACCTTTGTTTTTTCACGTTGTCTCGGCATTTATAGCGTCGGCGGTGATTTACAAAGGCGTTAGCAACGGTATTGAAAAATTTTCCAAGCTAATCGTACCCGCGCTATATTTGTTGTTAATTACGGCGGCGATTCGGGCGGTAACGCTGCCCGGCGCGGCCGAAGGTTTGCGCTATTATTTCCATTTTTCATGGAGCGAATTAGCTAATTATAAAGTTTGGCTGGACGGTTTATCTCAATCCGCTTGGTCAACCGGCGCAGGATGGGGTCTGTTGCTTACTTACGCTGTTTATGCCAAAAAGGAAGTGAATATTGTTGAAAACTCCATTTACACCGGCCTTGGTAATAATATCGCTTCTCTTGTTGCCGGTTTGGCTGTCATTCCCGCGGTTTTTACCTTAAGTGCCAATACGGAGGCGGCGCAGCAGGCTCTGACGGCGGGGAATCAAGGTTTGGCTTTTATTACTATTCCGCAAATTTTCTCAAAGATGAGCGGCGGCGCCGTTTTTTCGGATGTTTTTTTTCTATCGCTCTTTTTTGCCGCATTGTCCAGTATGATTGCTATGCTGGAGCTCGCTGTTCGCGTTTTGATGGATTTTGGATTACAGCGTAAAAAATCGGTAATTATAATTTTTGTTTTAATTGTAATTGCCGGCGCGCCGTCAGCAGTTTCCATGGATTTTTTTGATAATCAGGATTGGGTTTGGGGAGTCGGTTTATTGCTGAGCGGTTTTTTCTTTACTATAATCGCCACAAAATTGGACAAGGAGCAGTTTCCGATTAATAAAGAGACCTTGTTGTTTAAATTCTTTTTTTATGTTTTATTGCCGTTTGAATTCTTATCTATGCTTGTTTGGTGGTTGTGGCAGGCGGTGCAATGGTATCCGCAAAGCTGGTGGAATCCCTTTGAACGGTTTAGTTTGGGAACGTGCTTGTTGCAATGGACGGCGTTGATTGTCGTCAGTATTGTTTTTATGAAAAAAGTCAACGAAATATTGGAAAGACAAGGATAGGGTTTTATGGCAAAAATTTCTCCGTTAGAAGCGGAAAAGAAAATTAAATCGGGTGATATAAAACCGATATATTATCTCGTTGGTAAAGAAAAATATTTTCACGACCGTATTATTAATCTTTTTAAAGAAACTCTCTTTAATGATGCCGGGAGCAGGAGTTTGAATACGCATATTTTTTATGGAGCGGAAAATAATTTGGGAGAAGTTTTGTCAGCCTGTATGGATTATCCTATGCTTGCCGATAAAAAGCTGGTTATTGTAAAAGATTTTAGTAAAATGGATCTGAATAATGCCGATGCTTTGGAAAAATATATTGCTAACCCCGTAAAAAGCGCTGCCCTTGTGATCAGCAGCGATAAAAGCGGTCCCACTAAAATATTTCAAACCTTAAATAAAAAAACGGTGGCTGTTTCCTGCGATCCCGTACGTCAATACGATTTAAATAATTGGATATACAGCTATTATAATACCCGCAACATTCCCATTGATCGCCAGGCTTGCCAGTTTTTGGTTAACCAGATCGGATCGGATTTATTGTTGATTGAGAATGAAATCAATAAGGTGCGTAATTATAAGAACGATGATTCTAAAATTACCTCCGCCGATCTGATGTTTACTGCAGGCGCAACCGAACAGGTTAATGTTTTTGCATTGCAAAAAACGCTTGCCGCCGGGCAGATAGCCCAAAGTTTAAAGATTAGCAAAAATTTATTGGAATCCGGCGAGAATATAATTGGAATAATAAACATTTTATTTTCTTTTTATAAGAAAGTGATGATTGTGGCATCGTTGCGTTCTTTGGGTAAGAATCGCTCTCAAATCGAAAGAGAGAGCGGTCTTAGAAATTTTCAGCTTCAAGAAATCAATCCGGCGCTGCAGCGATATTCGATTGCTCAAATAGGAAAGATTATAGAATTGTTAAAAAAGGCCGATAGCGATTTAAAGAGTTCTAAAGGAAGTGAAAAACATATTTTGAATATGTTGTGTTTTAATATTTGCAGTGTTTGATAAATACTATTACTTTATAATAGGTTTGATTGGGAATGATTATAAAAATCACATAATAAAAAATATTAATAAAAGTAAAAAATGTCCGTTTTTGCGGGAACTTTTTTTACTATTCGATGTTACAATAAGAGACAATGAATGATGAAACAATCTGAGGGGATTGAAAATAGGGAAAAACTTACGGATGAGCAGTTAATATCGCGTTTTCAAAAAGGCGATATTTCTTCTTTTGATATCCTTGTCCGGCGTTATCAAATTCCGTTGTTTAATTATGTTTCGAGATTTGTGGGCGATAGCGCCGAGGCGGAAGATATTATTCAGGAAACTTTTTATCGTTTATATCGAAACAAACATTATTACAAAGAGATCGCTAAGTTTTCCACCTGGATATATACCATTG
>CAYRJN010000139.1:0-10316 GCA_964424545.1 uncultured Calditrichaceae bacterium | reverse complement strand
CGTCCTCTTTGCGGATCATTTTTCCTCCTTAAAAAACATTTTTTATAAAAAATTTAATTAGTTAAAAGCTACCTTTTCATGTGATAAATAATTTATTGTATCGGAATTTCAAAGATTACGCTTATTCCATCTATCTTGCAAAACAGAAAAAAATAAATCTCCCCTTTTAAAAGGGGAAAGGGGGTTGTGATAAATATCGGAATTAATGAATAATGAAAACCGGACAACCCCTATAGTCCCCTTTTTTAAGGGGACGGTTTTAATCTGTTTTTCTATTTGCGTAATTCAACATTAATCATTTTGCGAAGCTATGTTCTTTTATTTTATATTGAGTTCGTCAATTTTACGATATAAGGATGATAAACTGATATCCAGAATTTTACTGGCCTCTTCTTTATTCATATCCACTCTTTTTAAAATATTTAAAATATGTTCCTTCTCAAATGCAGCAACAGCCTCTTTCAAACGGTCGGGTTCTTCAAAATAATAATCGTCGCTCAGCATGTTGCGCGGCAGGTCTTCTTTGCTTAAATAATCGCTTTCGCTTAAAATCAGCGCTCTTTCTATTACATTTTCCAATTCCCTGATTCCGCCCTTCCATTCATAATTCATCAAAACCCGCATCGTTTCATTATCCACGCCTTTAATAGCGCGTTTCAGTTCCGTATTATATTTTTGAATAAAATGGTTGACCAAAAGCGGGATATCTTCCCTACGCTGACTAAGCGACGGCAATTGAATTTCAACCACATTCAAACGATAATACAAGTCGTCTCTAAAACGTCCCCTATTTACATCTTCGTCCAGATCTCTGTTAGTTGCCGCAATTATCCTTACATCCACTTTTACGGGATTTACACCCCCAACGGGCATTACTTCCCGTTCTTCAATTGCTCTTAGTAATTTTACTTGTAAATTAAGGGGAATATCGCCCACTTCATCAAGAAAGAGCGTTCCTGCATTAGCCATTTGGAACAATCCTTCTTTGTCGCGCACGGCACCCGTAAAGGAGCCTTTTTTATGACCGAAAAACTCGCTTTCCATCAAGTTACCAACGATGGCGCCGCAGTTTACGGCCACAAACGGTTTATGTTTACGATCGCTGTTATAATGAATGGCTCTCGCCACCAACTCTTTTCCGGTGCCGCTCTTCCCGGTAATTAACACATTTCCTTTTGTTTTAGCCACTTTTTTGATCAATTTAAAAACCTCTTGCATCTGTCGGCTTTGTCCGACGATATTACTGAAATTGTATTTTTTTTCCACTTCCCGCCGCAAGGCCATATTTTCCTGAACCAGTTCATTATGCTTCACCAAGCGTTTTATCTTCAGCAATACATCGTCAAAATCAAATGGTTTTAAAAAATAATCGTAAGCGCCGAGGCGCAAGGCCTCAATGGCGGAATCTAAACTTCCGTGAGCGGTAATGATTATGATCGACGTTTGCGGGCAGGTATGGCGGCATTTTTGCATTAAAGTCATACCGTCCATCTCCGGCATTTTCAAATCGGTAATAACAATATCAAAATAATCTTGCTGCGCCATTTTAAAGGCTTCTGCCCCGTTCGCGGCCGTAAATGTTGCGTATCCTTCCTCTTCCAGCACCATTTTTAACGAATCCCTAATCGTCACTTCATCGTCGACAACTAATATTTTTACTACCATAAATAGATAATTTCCTTTTACATTAAAAATTAATTACACAACAATACAAATATATCCACAATATTTGAAACAATCCACAATAAAATTTATTTTTTGTTACTTTTTTCACCCGAATTTTCTGAAACAGGGATAAACACGGTAAATGTACTCCCTTTACCTTGTTTGCTATCGACTTCAATTTTACCGTTTAAATTTTTAATAATACCGTAACTGACCGAGAGTCCCAGTCCCGTACCTTTTCCAACCTCTTTGGTTGTAAAGAAAGGTTGGAAAATTTTATCGATATTTTCTTGTGAAATGCCCACACCGTTATCAATAAATTGAATATTAATAGCGCCTTTTTCATAATAAGTGCGTACTTTAATCAGGTTATCCTTTTCTTTTAACGCATCCACGGCATTAATAAGGATATTAATAAAAACCTGTAATAATTGATCGGACACAAGATAAACAGACGGTAAACTGTCCTGAAATTCAAGTTTTAGATCAATTTGCTTTGCGCGCCGATTATATCGCACTATATTCACGGCATTTTTTACAATTTCATTTACATTAACCATGGTCGCTCGATAACTCGCTGGCCGGGCAAAATCTACCAGTTCATGCACGATATGCGAAATGCGTTCTATATTTTCCAAAATAGTATCCGCATATTGTACAAGCAAGGGATCGTCTATTTTACGTTTTATTATTTGCGCCATAGAGGAAATACTGGTCAAAGGGTTACCGATCTCATGCGCCACGCCGGCGGCCATTAATCCAAGACTGGCCATTTTTTCCTGATGGGATACTTGAAATTGTGCTTCCTGCAAAGCTTTGGTTCGCTCATCGATCTTTAGTTCCAAATCGCTGTAGGCTTCTTTGAGTTTTTTACGCATATTCTCAAATTCATCGCCAAGCGTTTTTAACTCGTTCTTCCCTTCCACGTTTATTGATTCCGACAGTTCGCCTTTGCTGATTCGTTCTGCCGCACGCGCAAGAGAACGGATAGGATTAACTATTTTATCGGCAAGAAAATAAGCGGCAATAAAAAGCAGAATACCGATAATAAGATTGGCGATAAATATCTCTTTTAGAAATGTAAATAATTTATCATACAAATTTGACGATGTACGGTAGGTAACAAGCATAACGTTGCCTTGCAACTCGGAACGTATTTTAAGATACTCCTTGTACCGGGTAACGTTTGCGCTTTCCGCCGGTAATATTTTGCTTTCCGTAATGACTATTTTACCGTATGAACCGTCGCAAATAATCTCATGATAATAGTTTACGCTGACGGCGTGAAGCAGCTTTTGAAGTTCAGCTACGTCAAAAGCAATAAATACTTTTTTATTATCTGTTACAGTACTTGCCAAATAAATTTTGTCTTTTTTTTCATCAAAATAACAATCTTCCCCAATTTCCTGCATTTGAATTGTCGTCAATGCCTCCTTTTTATTCTCAGCCGAACTATTATCCTTAATAATCACAATATTTTTCCCGTATGCAGATTCTATTTTTTTTATCAATTCATCTTCGGGTTGGCCATCGTATTTTTGTATCAGCGCTTTGATTTTTTGTTGTCTATTCTCTACAAAGCGGTTTATAGTTTGCAATTCGATTTTATTTATTTCTCTGAGATAGCCGCTGTGAATATCATTGATAACACATTTATTAACAAAAAATCCGATAATACTGAAGATGATGAGAGGGATATAGGAAAATAACAGAAAGTAGGCAAAGAATTGACCGTTCAAACTGTGAAAGATTTTTTTATATTTCATTTTTTTCATAATTATACCGTAATAATAAGACCTTGAGAAAAAGCTATCACTTTTTATTGATTTTTGCAACAATTCCGCTTGGCAATAAGAACATACTTTAGCAAAGTGATTAATAAAGATGTTATTATCGCTATTTTTCTATCTAACCTGCAAATTAAAGAGATTTTTTATGGTAAAATTATCGTTTTTTCTACTGTATATGTATGAACCTATGAAATAAGGAGATGTTTGTCTTAAGTATTGGTTTAATCCCATCTATGATAACAATAACATATTATTTCGATTTATTTCGATCGGAATCGTAATGTTTTTCATTGCAATGTAGTGGAGAAATCTTAAACTTTAGTATTCCCTTAAAGCAGACGATTCTCTCTTAGTTTTGCTTTTAAGATTTCTCTCCCGCCTATGCGGGATTGAAATGACAAAAATGGAAATACACAGAAATAATACTGAAGATGTCTGAAATAGGTTGGTTTTTGAAACCTCATTGCATCAAAATAAATGTAAATTTTTTTGTGAATATTTTATTTTTTTCTTGTTTTTTTAGATAATTAATGCGTATATTATTAACCGAGTGTTGTATATCATTACATAAATGGAAACATTTTTTCTAAATCGGTTAAATTTTTCTATTATTCGTTTTTTCACAAGGTGGGACATGGGGGGAAGCTGGTTAAAGTATTTTTTAATTTATTGTCATATTCATCAACAAAGGAGGCTGGAAATGTTAAAGAAACAAAATTTATTGATAACCATGCTTTTGTTATTCTTTTTCCTTGTATCACAAAGTTTTGCAGGAAAGTATAAGCCGGGTGTTTATAAAGGTTCGGCTTACGGCAAGAAACATAAGAAACATAGCGGAATTATCGAAGTTGAAGTAACCGTCGATGCAAACAGTATTAAAAATATTAAAGTTTTAAAGTACGAACAGAGCATTGAGCATAAAAAATACGGCAAAAGCGTTACGGCGGTAAAAGATAACATCCCCGGCAAAATTAAAAGCAAACAATCGTTGGATGTTGATGTAGTCAGCGGCGCTACTTTTTCGTCGGTTGCTCTGGAACTTGCCGTCGCCCGCGCATTGGCTAAAGCGTCAACAAAAACCTACAAACCCGGTACCTATAAAGGCACGGCTATGGGTAAAAAACACGGCGACCATTCGGGAGTGATAGAAGTTGCGGTAACCGTTGATGCCAATAGTATAAAAGATATAAAAATCACCAAATATGAGCAAAGTATAGATCATAAAAAGTACGGTAAAAGCGTTACCGAAGCTAAGAATAAGATCCCGAATGAAATTAAAGCGAAGCAATCCGTAGATGTAGACGGAGTAACCAAAGCTACGATGGCTTCGAACGCTATCCAGCTTGCCGTTGCCAAAGCTCTGGAAAAAGCAGCCAAGTAACAATAAAACCATTATATTTTTTTAGTCAAAAACGTCGGTTATAATAAACCGACGTTTTTTTTATATAAAAACTTTGATTTTCCATTTCTATTAATTATTTTACACCCGTTTCCCATAATTAAAATTTAAAAATAAATTTCGGAGTACTATTTATGACGCCGCTGCATTTAATCGCGAAGATTATTAAAATTTTAAGTTCGGAGGAATCGCCAAACCAGATTGCGTTTGGTTTTGCCATGGGGATGATAATCGGATTAACCCCTTTCTGGACATTACACAATATTGTTTTAATTTTTCTGATTATTATTTTGCGTGTCAATTTAGGCGCATCCCTTTTTGCTTGGGCTCTGTTCAGCGGTTTGGCTTACCTATTTGACCCGCTATTCCACAGTTTCGGATATTATCTTTTGGTTGACGTGGAATCATTACACGGCTTATGGACAACATTGTATAACTTCCCCATTATCGCTTTAAGCCATTATAACAATACCGTGGTTATGGGCAGTTTTATAAGCGCTTTAATTATATTTATACCCCTTTATTTTGCCGTAAAATATTTTGTAATCGCCTACCGAACGCACTTGTATGAGAAATTTCAAAAATTAAAAATCGTTAAAGCGGTTAAAGCCGGCAAATTATATAATATTTATGAAAAAGTTAAAAGATTGGGAGAATAAATGATACGTTGGAAAGGCGTAATTACACTCGCCGTCATCACCGGACTTTTCATTGCGTTAAGCATGTTTTTAACCGATAAGTGGGTAGAGAAAAAATTGGAAGACCTGGGCAGTTCGATTATCGGAGCGAAAGTGGAAATTGACAATTTGAACATTTCACTCTCGCAGATGATGATATCGTGGTCTCGTTTACAAGTAACTCATCCCCAACATACCATGAAAAACATGTTTGAAACGGGAAAAAGCGAATTTAATTTGGAGTTTTGGCCGTTGCTTTCTAAAAAAGTAATCATCGAAGATTTTCGCATCGCCGGCTTTAGAACTTTTACCGATCGTGAAACGGACGGCGCTCTGCCGGAGGAAGAGCAAAAAGAAGAAGAAAGTTTTATAGGCAAAAAGACCAAAGAGGTTTCCAATAAAATCTCGCAAGATATTTCCACAAACTTAAACAGCCTGAAAAGCAATGTCAACACAGACAGTATTTTGAAAATATTGGATATCCGCTCGGTTAAAAAGATCGATTCCTTAAAAACACGACTGAATGACCAATATGCTTCATGGAACGCACGACTCAAGGAAATGAGCATTGAAAAAGACGCCAAAGATGTGGAGCAACGAATTAAAAAGATCAATATAAAAAACATAAAAAGCGTTTCTCAACTTCAAGAAACCATCTCAAATATAAATACTATTAAAAATAAAATAGAAAAATCATATAATGATGTTTCCGAGGCAAAAAAAGACCTGACGACAGATATAAAAACAGCCAAAGAGCAGCTATTACTGGTTGACGACTGGATTGCCGAAGACTATCAACGCGCTTACAGTATGGCCAAAATTCCCGACTTGAGCGTTAAAAATATTGCCAAACTTCTTTTCGGCGAAAGCTTGATGAATAAATTAAATCAATATTTATACTATTTCAATAAAGCGCGGGAATATTCATCCAAAATCAAATCCGATAAACCGGAAAAAACAGAACCGCCGCGGCTTAAAGGTCAGGATATCTATTTTTACAGCAAAAACGCCCGCCCGGATTTTTGGATTAAACGTACGGATATCTCCGGCGTCACTAACGAAGGGCTAAAACTTGCCGGAACAATTGATAATATCGTGTCTGACCAGCGTTTTATCAACAAACCGACTACCTTCGATTTCAAAGGCGGAAACCCTAAAGGCGGCATTAAGGCATCATTAAACGGAAAGTTAAATTATCTTGAAGATCAACCACATGAAACTATGGATCTGAAATATGCAGGTTTTTCGCTCGCCGACACCCGGCTTTCAGCATCAAATCTTTTCCCGACCAAACTGGGTAAAGGGGTGGGCGACGTACAAGCCAAAATAGATTTACCCGGCGATCATATTGAAGGCATAATTAAATTTACGGCGCGTAATATTTCATTTGATTTTTCACAGCAACATACACAAAATAAAATCAAGCAACTTATCCGCGACGCCATAAAAGACGTTAAAACTTTTTACTTTTCCGCTAAATTGTCGGGAGAAAAGAACAATATCAAGGTTTCCATTAAATCTAATCTCGATAAGATTATTGTGGAAAATTTGAAAAAAAGCGTCGATAAAGAAATTGAAAAAACCAAGAAACAAATCAGCGAACGTATTGATAAGGAAGTTAGCGACAGAAAAGCGGAATTGGAAAAACTAGTTAAACAATACGAAGATAAACTTAATGTCGAACTGGCCAAATATCAAGCCATGCTTGATAAAGAGAAAGCCAAAGCCGACAAGAAGAAAAAAGAAGTGGAAGACCGCATCAATAAGGAAAAATCCAAGTTACAGGATAAAGTTAAAGATAAATTAAAAGGACTTTTTTAACCCTATTTTTACATATGGCCGTAACTCTTATAATCCGTTTTTACAGTAATTTTTGAATATTCGGGGAAAAACCCCGTATCAAATAATGAATGTTGCGATTGCCGCTGTGAATGACACAGAGATATTTTTATAATCGGCAGATATACTTGCTTATTGGGATCCGGTCTTCACGTTAACCGTAAAAATATAGGATTATTTGATGGTAAAAATCGATGAAAAAATGAAAATATTAATAGCAACCCTGCTCCTAAGCGCGCTATGGGGCATTACAAACTGCTCTCAGCGCACAAAGCAGCAACAGAAGCCGAATATTATTTTTATTCTCGCAGACGACATGGGTTACGGCGACATTGAAACATTTAACCCGCAATGTAAAATCAACACTCCAAATCTTAATACGCTTTCCGAGGAAGGTATGATGTTCACCGACGCTCATACATCTTCTTCCGTTTGTACGCCTACGCGCTACGGTCTTCTCACAGGGCGCTATAACTGGCGCAGTCGTCTTAAAAGCGGCGTATTAAACGGCGTCTCCACAGCTTTAATTCCCGAAAGCAGAACAACCGTCGCTTCCCTGCTGAAAAAAGAGGGATACAACACGGGTTTTATCGGGAAATGGCATCTCGGCTGGAGCTGGGGTCTGAAAGATAACATCCATACTTCTACCGGCAATACATTTCCTATTAAAATGGATGATATAGATTATGGAAAACCAATCGCTCATACGCCAAATGACTTGGGATTCGATTATAGCTGCGCTATCCCCGCTTCTCTTGATATGCCGCCTTATGTTTATGTTATAAACAGAAGAGTAACATCGCCTCCCGCTACCGTTACGGGCAGTAAGGAAAAATATTCATGGTGGCGTAAAGGACCGACAGGCGCTGATTTTCATCATATTGAAGTCACGCCTAAATTCTTTGACAATGCCATTAGCTATATTAAGGAGAGCGCCAATAGAGGACAACCGTTTTTTCTCTATCTCGCGCTGCCATCTCCGCACACGCCTATCTTACCCACGGCTCAATGGCAAGGCAAAAGCGGCTTAAATCCCTATGGCGATTTTGTGATGATGGTTGATTATTATGTGGGCAAACTGCTTGCCGCCGTTACGGCAGCTGGGATAGAAGATAATACGCTGGTTATTTTTACAAGCGATAACGGCTGCTCTCCCCAAGCGGATTTTGAATTGCTAAAAGAGAAAGGACATAACCCAAGTTATATTTATCGCGGTTATAAAGCCGATATTTACGAAGGCGGTCATCGCGTGCCTTTTATCGCTAAATGGCCTAAGGTAATTATGCGCGGTAGCGTTTCCGACGAAACCATCTGCACAACCGATTTGTTTGCCACCTGCGCGGAAATATCAGGTTATCATTTATCGGATAACGAAGGAGAAGACAGCTACAGCCTGCTGCCTTTATTTAAACGAAGGGTATTGGGCAGGTCCTTTCGCGAAGCCACCATACATTCCTCTATAAACGGTAGTTTTGCGATTCGTAAAGGCGACTATAAATTAATTATGTGTCCGGGTTCCGGCGGCTGGAGTTATCCTCGTCCCCACGACAAAATAATTTCCTCGCTGCCTAAAGTACAGCTATACAATTTGCGGCTTGATCCGCGCGAAAGCAATAATCTGCAAGCGGAGAACCCCGATAAGATCGCCGAACTGAAATCTCTGTTAGAAAAATATATTACGGAAGGACGCAGCACGCCCGGCGCGCCCCAGGCGAACGACGCCGTTAATTTTAAATGGGAACAGATTGATTTTACAAAATAAGCCAATATTCAAATATCAAATAGGAAAACAAAAAAACGCTCCATATCAATAAAGATGCGGAGCGTTCTTTTACTTAAACCCGCGGAAGAGAGGCCAATGCCTCTTTTTCTATATCTTTAAAATATTTTACCGTTCCTACTTTTAATTCCATCGTCGCTTCGTCGTCGCATGCGATCATTCCTTTGGGATGCAATTGCAACATGGAAACCGTCCACATGTGATTTACTCCGTCTTCGATTACCTTTTGGGCGGCGCGCGCTTTATTATAACCGCTGATAAGAATAACGACTTCTTCGGCATCCATCACCGTTCCAACGCCCACCGTTAAAGCGGTTTTCGGCACTTTATTAACGTCGTTATTGAAGAAGCGGGCATTGGCGACAATCGTATCATAAGTCAGCGTTTTGATGCGCGTACGGGAAGAAAGAGACGAACCCGGTTCGTTAAAGGCAATATGGCCGTCCGGACCTATCCCACCGAGAAAAAGATTGATACCGCCGTAACTTTTTATTTTTTCCTCGTACATTTCGCACTCTTTTTGCAAATTATCGGCGTTTCCATTTAGAATATTAACATTTTCTTTCGGAATATCCACATGACTAAACAGGTTGTCCCACATAAAATAATGATAACTTTGAGGATGATTTTCGGGAATACCGACATATTCATCCATATTAAAAGTAACCACGTTTTTGAAAGACACTTTACCGTTTTTATACAGTTTAACCAGTTCCTTATAAGTTCCGATGGGAGAAGAACCGGTCGGCAGTCCCAAAATATAGGGTTTATCCGCTGTGGGTTGCGCTTCGTTTATGTGATGAGCAATGTAATGAGCAACCCATTTACTCATTCTTTCGGCATTTTCATGTATAAGTATTCGCATCGTTTATCCTTTCATATTTATTACGCTTACAAAGCTTCTATAACATCCAAATATTTGTCGCTGATTGTTTTCCATTCCATTTTAAACCATGGCGTATATTTTTCCGGATGTTCGGTTAATTCTTTCGTTAATTCGTCAACGGAAATATAACGCCAATCGGAAATTTCATTGGGATTAATTTGCGGCGTATCGTTGGTTTTTCCCACATATACCGAACATAATTCCTTTTCCGAAACCTTTTCTCCGAATCGCGCCTGATCTTTGAATTTATACAAATACTTTAACTCGGTTTCCAATCCCC
>CAYRJN010000138.1:0-10468 GCA_964424545.1 uncultured Calditrichaceae bacterium | reverse complement strand
AGCGATAAAATAAGGCAGGCGGATGAAAATAATCCTAAAGGTTATTATGAATATGAAAAAGTGAAAACATTGCCGCAGGATAACGCTTGGCTGCTTGAAGAAAACGGCAAAGCCGTAAAAATAATCGCGCAATTGTTGCAATATCTTCCTCCGCAAGGACAATATAAAATTATTTTTATGGAGAGAAATTTGGATGAAATTCTAATTTCGCAAGAGAAAATGCTGATGCAAAACGGGAAAAATGCAACCGAAAATACTGTTTTGTTAAAAACGGCTTTTATCAGGCAGTTAAGGAAGATAAAAGAACGGCTTGCCAAGCAGGAAAATATAAGCGTGCTTTATATCGATTTTGCAGAGCTCATTGCCACGCCGAGGGAAACGTCGGAAAAAGTGAATCGATTTCTTGCATTGGGATTAAATGTATCGGCAATGGCCGCAAGCGTCGATCCTACCCTATATCGGCGGCGGAAAGCTAAATTTCTTTAAAAACCCATTTATCGCTGAGGACAAAATTGGAAACCATACCTAAAAATATGCCGGCGAGATTGGCAATTATATAATTGACGTCAAACAAATAAAACAAAGCGTTTAAAACGCCGTAATTAATAAGTGCGCCTATAGAGGTAGAAAGATAATATTTCCATAAACGGTGGAAATAGCTGTAGCGATAATTATCGCGGCGTTCATGCCAAGTAAAGATATTATTCCAAGTAAAATTGTTAAATACCGCCACGGCGATAGCCGCGGGCGAGGCGAATGTTACCGCTGCATCAAAATGTTCTACCAGCAGCCATAAAATACCGTTGTTTACGATAATGCCTGATGAACCCACTATACCGAATTTAATCAGCGTAATGATTTTTTCTCTATTTTTGAATTCCAGCATACTCTTTCGCCAGGTAACAGTAAATGGTGCGCACCGCCGTTTTGTTCATAAACTTATAGTGAAAAGTTTGCAGCGGCGTTACCTTTTTAAAAACCTTTTTAACATATTGCAAATCATTCTTATATTCTTTGCGATCGGTGAATATATACAGAGCGTCTTTGCCTTTGAGCGAATCGGGCGCGCCCCAAATATCAAATTGTAGCGCCGGTTGTCCGTAAATATTTTGTGCGTAGGTGTCCTGTTGGTCGGGAAGATAAAATTTCAACAGAGAGGCGCTCTTGTAGGAATTGGCAAAGATGAAACAGTTTTTGCGCCCGCCTTGCTCTTGTTGAAGATGATATATTTTCTGGGAGGCATTTTTCCAACCGCTCCATGTATTGCCTTCGCCGATGGGCAGGTTGGGAATAAATTGCATAAGATAGATAATGAATATCAGAAATATTGAAAAAGCGCCCGTATATTTTATAATTGATTTCTTAAAATCGATTTTTTCCGGAAAAATCAAAATCGACGCCGCAAACCAGCCCATATAGCCTGGTAACAACCAATTGATTTTTACAAGAGATTTAAGACTGATGAATACAAATCCGGCAATCAGAAAGAAACCGCTTAGATAGAGATATTGTACGGGAAAACATATTTTATTAAAGCGCAGCATGCGATAAGCGAGATAGAAAAATATCCCGAAAACGAGCGGCGTTAACAGCCCCATTTGGCTGCCCGTAAGCTGCAAAAGATAATTAATCGTAAACGGTCTGGCCTCTTCGGCGCGATGGCTGAATTGAAAAGCAAAAGAAGCCCATTCATGCTGCATATTCCATAAAACTACCGGATAAAAAACGATAGCGGTTAGAATAAGAGCAAGGTAAGGATAAGGGCTTTTAAACCAGTGTCGTTCTTTGGGCGTAATTAAAAGAATTAAGAAGAAAGCCGGTAATAAAGCGACCGCCGTATATTTGCTTAACAGCGCCGCCCCAAGAGCGATTCCTCCGAAAAGCCAATAGCGGATTTTCCCGCCGACGAATAATTCGAGAATAAAAAAAACGGTCAAAAGCCAGAAAAATATCAAAGGATTATCGGGAACCATCAACACGCTGTACATGTGGGAAAAAACAGTTAAATTATAAAGAAGGACCGCTTTCCACGGCAGTGATTCGTCCATATTATTATACAATTTCTGAGCGCGTTGAACGGTAATAAAGAGTAAAATATTGGTTAAAAAGCTCCAGAATACCGCCATAAATTTAATCCCAAACGTATTGGAACCAAACAGATTGCTGCCGAGCCAAATAGACCAAGCGGTCATGGGCGGATGATCAAAATATGAGAGCGCGGGCTTTTGAGCGTAGTACCAATAATAGGCTTCCTGCGGAGTAATGGGCAGAAAAAAGATAAGTGTCAAACGCAAAAGCGTTAATCCGCCGACAAGATACCAAAATGCGGGGGGTATTTTCTTAATATGATTTTTAATATCCATATAATTTGTTGTTCATTTTTCGAAATACTATTTTTAAATTTTCAACCTTGTATAACCCTGCTTATCGGCGGCAATCCAATATAAAAATTTAGTTTCAAACAAGCAAACGGAAGGAAGTATAATCGCCTTGTGCGTTAAAGTTTAAAGATAATAACTAAAACCACGAAGAATATTTTAATTTGGAAATTTCCTGCTTTGCAAGGTTCGGCAAGAAATCCTATTCGCTCTTGGTAGCGTAACACCATGTGTCTTATGGATTTCTTGCCCAAAAAATGTGGGAATATTTATTGTTTTTCTTTAAAAAGTTAGCTAACTTCATATCCGAAAAGGATATAACTATGATGCTGTAAATATAAAATATCCCGCTGTGTTGCAATGCAAATAATGAATGGTATGGGTGGCGGCTATTTATTAATAAGTGCTTAATTATTAAAGAATTATATCAAAAGAACATAGTTTTGCAAATTGATTAATGTTGAATTACGCTAATAGAAAAATAGATTAAAACCGTCCCCTTAAAAAAGGAGTCTAAGGGTTGTCCGGTTTTTATTATTCAATAATTTCGATATTTATCACACTCTTTTATAAGGGGAGATATATTTTTTCAGTTTTGCAAAATAGATGGAATACGTGTAAACTTTGAAATTCCGATACGATAAATTAAAAAATTTTTGACTTGACTATTAACAAAGGAGGCGTAAGATGAAAAGGACGGCCGTTATATTTATATTATTATCTTCAGCCTTATTTGCCCAACAGCCGGATGCCAGGGCAATCATGGAAAAAGCGCTTAATAAAACAAGCTGGAAAGATATGACGGCAAAGGTTGAGCTGCTGTTGATTAACGAACGCGGCGATACGCGTAAACGGGAAATTGAAATGAGCAGCCGTAAGCGCAATAATGATGAAACGGATATGCTGATGCGTTTTACGGCTCCGGCCGACGTAAAAGGCACCGCTTTTTTAATAATCGAGCATAAAGACGGCGACGATGACCGCTATCTCTATCTGCCGGCCATGCGGCGTACCAAGCGCATAGCCTCTTCCGGTAAGGGCGGCAATTTTATGTCCTCCGATTTTACCTATTACGATATCGGTAAACCCAAACTAAACGATTGGACTTACAAGTTATTGCAAGATGAAACCATTGACGGTAAAGTCTGTTATAAAATCGAATGTTTGCCGGCGAGTAAAGATATCGCCAAAGACACCGGTTATGGCAAAATTATTCGCTGGATACGCAAGGATATTTTAGTAACGGTAAAATCGCAATATTACGACCGCGGTAGCCGCGAATGGAAACTATTAACAGTTCCGGGTATAGAAAAAATAGGTGATATTTGGTTTCAAACGGAAATGCTAATGAAGGATGTACAAAATAACCATCAAAGCAAAATGAGATTCAACAAGATAAAAATAAATCAAAATTTGCCGGCGAACTTATTTAACCAAAGAATGCTGCAAAGGGCAAGATGAAAAAGACAGAAGAAAAAAGAAAAATGAAAAAAGCAAAACAAGGTATAGGCGCTTTTTTTAAATAATGTTCATTATGTTTGGAATTTCAAATTATAAGTCGGGTGAAAGAAAATGAAAAGTATAAAAATATTCCTCATGCTTTTGGCGTTTAGCGCCGTTCTTTCGGGGCAATCGCTTGACTGGGGCGGCTATGTAAAGGCCTTTTTTTATCCCAATTTGAATAGTCCTTATAATTATGACCGCCTGGGAACGCGTTTGCAATTAAAAGCCACGGGCTCTTTAAGCGCCAATACCGCTTATTTTGCCGCCGTTGATTTTAATTATGAAATGTCGCAACTCAGCGGCATGATCGGAGAATCGCGTGCGGCGGGGATGTCCGTATTTCCCGTGGAGTTTTATGTGGATATGTTTTTCGATGCCGTGGATATTCGCGTCGGTCAACAGTTTATTTTCTGGGGGCGCACCGACTGGATTATGCCCACCGATAATATTAATCCCTGGGATTATACTAATATTACCGCTGAAATTGAAGATTACCGCATTCCCGTATTAGCCGCCAAAATTGATTATTACGCAGGTCCCCTGAAAATAGAAGGTGTGTGGATACCGAAATTTTTACCCGATCGTATTCCCGTTGAGCTGCCGGACAGTATCAACGATATGCCTGTGGTTGCGCTGCCGCCCGGATTGCCGCAAACCAAAGTGGGCAATTCGGAATTTGCTCTGCGCGTCTCTTCGCAAATCAAAAATGTTGATTTTTCACTCAGTTATTATAACGGAACTGATAAGATGCCCAGCGTATCCATGTGGTTTAACCCTGTGGCCATGCAGTTCAGCAGTCAAATAAGTTACAAACCCTATCAGGTATTCGGCGGTGATTTTATTTTTACCAAAGGGAAAATGGCTTTTAAAGGCGAAGGCGCCTATTTTTTAACGGCAGATCGCAATGGAAAGGATATTTCAGTAGAAAATCCCCATTTACAATATGTTCTCGGCGTTGATTATAATATTACAAACGATCTGTTTATGAATATGCAATTTGTGGATTATATCCGTTTTAAATACGACTATGATTATGAGATAAGCGAACGCGAAAAATTGGGGAGGCCGGTGAGAAATGTGCCCAAAAGCCAAACCTATTCCGCTTCCGTGCGATTTCAATATAATATCAGTGATTTTGTCGGTTTGCAGTTAATTTCAGTGGTAAATTTTCCCGATTGGGACTATTTCTTATTGCCGATTCTCACCTTCAGCATCTCCGACGGACTGAATCTCTATGGCGGCGCTACGGTGTTTAACGGCCCTGAGGGTTCGGTATTTTGGCGGAATAAGGAATATTCCAGAGCCTTTATAGAATTGAAATACAGCTTTTAGAATCAAATCCTCACAGATCGGGAGGGCTTTTCGAGTCACCCGAAAGCATTTAAACCAATAAACGTTTCGCGGGACTTGTGTTCTATATGGTTTTAGTAGTTTTTTTACCACGAAGGGCATCACGCCTCAGGCGGACAAGCTGAAAAGCACGAAGAAAAAAACAAGGATTGCTTTACTCTAACGCTCATAAATGCCGGGAAAAACAGAGTTATTAACTATCGTAATGACACTTAAAACGAGAATCCCGTTATTTGATATGTCCACGCCTGAATAGTGGTAAAAAGACGAATGAATCAATCGAATCAATTCTATTATTCATCAGTGCCGTCTGATAATGATACTATCGGAATAGGCGGAACCGATATAGCCGACGGCGTTGTCAATGGTGCTGTAATTGCCGTAATCAATAAAGTGAAAATCCAAAGGATTGTATCTGTTGATATATCTTCTCCAGTTGTAATAATTTTTATCTAAAGCAGAGATAATTATTTTTAAATCAACAATTTTATGCATATTTAATAAAGAATTTTTACTAAGCGTTAATCTTTCTGTCGGGGTTATATGCATCCCCCCCCAATAGCGCCAATAATATTTTTTTACCGGCTCGGGACCAAAAAATCCGAATACCCATCCGTTGACATAAACGGCGTAACCGTAACTATTATAAATGGTATCCCAAGAAAGTTCCAAATCGCCGGCGTTGTTAAAAGCATATCGTATATTAAAATCACCCGTGTCGGGAAACAGCGTTGAAGTTTCAATATCCGGATAATCTCTATGTTTAATACGAATGGTATAACGTTGATTTCCGGCAGGTTTCCAATTATCAAGGATGTACCTTCCTACAAATACGCTGTCTTCTCTATAAATTAATGTGTTATCACCGTCTTGCAGAGTTAACAGGGCATTTGATATCCCTATTTTCTGCGAATTATGTTTATAATCATTAAATAAAGAATCCTGTGCAGAGCGGCCCCTGAATAAATAGATATACTGTTTATGGTTATTGACCAGCAGTCCTGAAACACAGAGTATCTTTTCTGCGGGAATAGTCACTTCGACGGGTGTTTCCATGCAGGAAAAGAAAGATAATACTATTAATAACCGTAAAGGATATTTCATAATCACGATTCCTTTAAAATTTATATTCAAAACCTATATTAGGTAAAATAGGCAGCATAGTAACGACGTTGCTTTTACCGTTATAGGGATCATATTCATAATATAAAACATTTTTTTTGTTATACAGATTAATAATATCAAAAAATAGTCTGAAACGCGCGCTTATCTTTTTATTAATATGAATATCGAGACGGTGGTATGACGGATAAAAAGCGGAATTATAATCAAAGGAATAGGTTGCAGTAGATACGTGCGGATACGAATAGTAAATAGATTGTTCAAAATAATTAAGATCATAATATCCCCCTTTTATCGTGTATGGTCTTCCGCTGCTAAAAACCCAATGGAGCGAGAATGTCCATCCGTTAAAGCTTTTAGAATTGATATTAATATTTACTTTGTGCCGACGGTGAAAGGACGGATAGTAGGTTTTATTGAACATGGAATAAATAGTGCGCGACAGAGAATAATTAACATTTGATGAAAAATAGGAATTAAAATAATTGAAATTTAATTCCAGCCCGTAACTTTCGCCGCGATTGGATAAAAAAAGGGGGTCTTCTTCATCGATATAGTGGCGGTTGAAATCGACAATATTGGAAAGATAATTATAATAAAATTCAATGTTGAAGTTATACTGAGCTCGCAGCAACTGTATGGAAAAAGAAGTCTGTCGGGCAATCTCGGCGCCGGTATTTTCATCGATGGTTCGCCAAATGTTAAAGGGTGGCAAATCGTCTTTTTCATTATTAACCGTGGCTAAAAATTGAGCTTTTTTGGCGTAACCGGCCGCTATTTTAAGCGAGTCGCTTATAAGCCAGCTTAAACGAAACAGAGGCAGGATTTCCGCATTCGGCAAAGATGAAAAATAGACGCCCGATAAACCGCAGTTAAATTTTAATTTTTGTGATAGGTCCCCGTCAATATTTAAGAATATATCGGCCTGATTGGATTTTGCCCTGTCTTCTAATAACTTGAAATCTTCAAAATCGGATTTAAATTTTGTATTAAACGAATGAAGCGCAAAGCCGGCCTGAAATAAAGAATTTAATAAGCCCGTTTGGTAAAACAGATTGGATTTTAAGGCTATATGATTAATGTCGTTCAGCGTGTTTAGGGTGTCTTGATAGAAAGAAGAACGATATTCGCTGAAACTTAAACTGTTATGAAAATAGAGTCTCGGGCTGTAATAGTATTTCCAGTTTACGCCCATAGCGCCGTTAGACCATTTTGAATTTTCGGATGAATTTTCAAAAAAATCGTAGCTTTTAATTCCGCTGATTTCGATTCTATGCTTTTTGGGGTTGAAATTTATCTTAAAAACGCCGTCATAAAAAGAGTATGGGAATTCGTCGGTAAACAAATTGCTTAAAAAATCGATATAGGTTCTGCGCAATGATACCATAAATGAACCCTTGGAGACGGGAACGGGACCTTCCGCCCTGAGAATGGAACTCATCAAACTCATCGTTATATCGAAACGATATTGTTTGGAATTTCCTTTTTTGCTGTATATTTTAAGCATGCCGCCCGTGCGTCCGTTTTCATCTACGGGGTATAGCGATTTGTACAATTCGACGGTACTAACCGCCCCGATATCGATGGAACTGGTGATGCTTACAAGGTGATAGGGATTGTATAAAACAAAATCGTCAAACATAATAAAAAGTTTATCGGAGCGCATGCCGCGTATATATATTTTATTGCTGACATCGTTGGTAAAGCTGACGCCGCTTTGAGAGGCAATATAACGAAAAATATCGGGGTCGCCGACTGCCGCAAAATTTTTTACCTTCATCGGTTGTATATATTGATGCGATAATCCCATATCATTATCGAACTTATCGGCGACGATCCGTACGGAATCCGGAGAATTTAACAGCAGGGGGGGTAACATTATTTCTTGAGCTTTATTAAAAACGAGTTTGTTCTTTTGGGTTTCATAGCCCATATATTGGAAAATTACATAATGGGCGTCCGAATATTCCGTCGGAAATTCCAAATAAAAATAGCCGTCGGCGTCGCTTTCCGTACCGAACTTACCGTCCTCCGTATAGACATTAACGCCGATTAACGGCTCGCCGCTGTTTTTATCGCTAACGCGGCCGTAATATTTATTTTTCTGTAAAGAATAGACATTAGAAATGGATATAAAAGCAAAGTAAACAAGAAAGATTTTTAATAATATTTTCATACCATTAATAGCTTTAAATAAATGAAAAATTAAGGAAGACTGCTCAAATAAAACAATAGAGCAGTCTTTTGAAAATTTAATATTGTGCGGTATCGAACTCACAATAAATATCATTATTACCGATATGCATAACATCGCTTGTTGATATCGTTTTAGGTCCAATTAATTTATCATCTCCCAATGTAAGTCCTGTATCATCCTCCCAGACTTCTACTATCCAATCAGTTCCATAGTCATAGCTCTTAAACACAGAAAGCGATAAATTAGCATAAACCCCTTCATCGTCGTCCCATGGCGTGTAGGTTATTTGCCAGGAATTCGGGTCGTCATAATAATAGCGGACTTTAAAATATATTTCCGCCGGTTCATATATCCATGGTTCATGATCATCCATTAAATTCATATATTTTAAAATCAGCCGATAATAAGGATCGGTATAAACCCAGCCGCCGCCGCCCGGATCAACGATTTGATTTTTGTTAATAACATAATTATTATTTTTTACAGGCCGTTCGGCCGGCGCGATGACTAATGTCGGTATTTCAGGGGGGGAGTCAATATTTAACACTATTTTATTTCCATGCAGGTCAAAAGCCAAAACATCATTTATTGCTGACTCTTCTATGCCGATAGGCGCAATAGCAAGATATAATTCATCGCCGGGATGATACATTTTTTTATGCTTTTCCAGTGGGAAATGAATATTTATTCCATATGGAAATGTAGATTTAATCCAATCGAATAGTTCCGCGGAATTATCGAATTCCGAATCTTTAAAAAAATCATTATTCATAAATTTTGAAGTAAATACGGAGTTATTTAATAAATTTTCCAATGATAGATTATAATTATTTATTTGTTTATTTAGCATACCGTAAAAGTATTGAGCATTTTTAATTTTTGCAAGTTTATTAATAAAGTTTTCCGCAAATTTTTCAAGGAATCTGTTAGCTTTTGTGAATTTTGCGGAAGATGTTTTATAGAAGATTGTTTCTTCATTGTTGCTTTCATTATTGTCGTTGTTATATACCGGCCCTGTCGCTTTATCGGTACATGATACGGCGATAAAAATAAAAATTAATAAAAAGTTCTTAAGAATATTCATTTTATTTCCTTCCGATTTATTGGATTTTAATAATAAATTTAATTAGATGGCTATTCTCATCCGAACCAATAAACCCAGTAAAAGGAAAAGACAATTAGAGGGTAGAAATTTTGTCTGTATATGCGTGAATATGCACGGGGGGGGGTACAGGCGTACACTATAATATTGTGAAAATTATCTTTATTCTTAAATAAGCATTTAATAAATAACATTTTCCGAATTCAATTTTTTTTAATATTAGGACTTTCTTTAAAAAACACAAATTATTATACTATTAATAAAAAATCAAATATTTTATTGATTACTATCAAAAATGCTTTATATCTTGGGAATAGTTACTGTTTTTTTAACAAATACTTCATTTCTCTGTCATTTTTCTTTTAAAAGAATTTGATGATAGAGTATTTCATGTTGTGACTTTGGAAGACAAAGTAACAATCCATAATATGTTTCCGGATAGGAGGTTCAAACAATGAAATTAAATTATTATGCGGATACGGACTCTTTGTATATTGATCTTTCGGGAAAACAGAGTTCGGAAAGCGATGAAGTATCGCCGGGTATTGTTGTTGATTATGACTCGGACGGAAATATTGTTGGTATCGATATTGACAATGCTTCGAAAAAAATTTCTTTAAAAGAGTTAATAATTAGCAAAGTTCCGTTTGAGAAAGAGATTGTGGCTATATAATGACAAACTTTACTTACAAAATAGCAATCGACCGAATTGATGAAAAAACGAAAAATACAATCGGTTGAAATATTCCGGCCGTCATTAACGTCTGATAATGATACTATCGGAATAGGCGGAACCGATATAGCCGACGGCGTTGT
>CAYRJN010000137.1:0-10544 GCA_964424545.1 uncultured Calditrichaceae bacterium | reverse complement strand
TTAAACGCAGATATTATTTAATCCGTTTAGCATTTTGCAATAAATAATCTTCCGCCTCTTTGCACCAAAGACCGTTTTTTTGTTTGATTATTCCCGCCAAATCTCGAAATATTTTGTTCTTTTTCCCTAATTTCTCAAAATCATCCAACGCGGTCAAAGGCATTGAAATGCCGGTATAAATCAGTTTTTTACCGCCCGCTATTTTCGGTAAGTTTTTTATCGTCTCCACGGCGCTGTCCAAACCGCCCACGTGCGTAATCATAATCGCCGGATTGATACGATTTGAATTTATCATATCAACAGCGTCCAGCAAATCCTGCGCATTGCTGCCCGCCGAACCGATAATATGATGACGGTTATAATGCACATCATAAAAGTTGATTTCCGCGCTAAAATTTTTATCCGCGGGACCGGCGAAAAAATTAAGGCAGCCGCCTATAGCCGTTAATGATCCGGCTTGTGCAACCAATTCTTTTACCGGCGAAAAAATGAACACATCGTCAAAACCATGCCCGTCCGTTTTGCTCAATATATCTTCAATGGAAACGATCCCCGTATTTACAAACATCAGTTCAATATCTTTCTCTTCACGAAAAAGGTTTTCCGCCCGCTCAAGCCGCCGGCGATTAATATCGGTTAACAAAATACGCTTCGGCTTTTTATCCATATTGATTAAAATATCAATCATCGCCAAACCCATCGGTCCGGCTCCGCCGAGTATTGCGAGATTGCCGCCTTCAAGGATGCCCATTTGATGCTCGTCTTGATTTTGCCCATAATGGAACTGATCTTTAAGCGCCCGTAAAATACAGGCAATCGGCTCGGCAAGCGACGCTTTATAAAATGCGTCCGTTTCGCAAGGAATAAGGCAGTCGCGCTCAATAACTTCGCAGGGAACAATCACTTTAGTGGCATTACCGCCTATCTCGCTAAAGGAATAACCGACCGCTATCGTCTCTTTGCCGGGAATATTTAACGCCGGTTGAATTGTATATTTCATTCCGGGTTTATAGATATCTTTATATTTTTTACCCGCTTCTAAAATTTCACCGCACATTTCATGACCTAAAATCACAGGATTTTCGGCAATATCGGCAGGCACACGTTTATGTTCCGCCCCTTGCAGCATCGCTTTATGGCTTGACATACATACGCTGTTACTAACAACGGCGGCTAATATTTCATCATCCTTTAAATCGGACAGCTCAAATGACTCCAGCCTAAGATCATTTTTACCGTATAATCTTACGGCAACTGTTTTTTCGCCCATAATACTTAAACCCCGCGTTTATTACGATATTTCAATTCTTCAATAGATTGATTAGTGGTAACGCGGTGTCCCGGAAGAGGCAGCAAACGCTCATGAATCGCGTCGACGATCCACTCTTTTTGCGGGAAAAACATATCTTCCAACTCCGCGCCGGGCGCTATCCAATTGCGCGCCCCGATTACAACCGGCGGCCCGTCCAGCTCGTCAAAAGCAATCTGCGTAATTTGAGCGGCCATAGTATTTAAAAACGAGCCCCGCTCGACAGCGTCGGCGGCGAGCACAATTTTACCGGTCTTTTTTAACGATTCGATTATCAAATCATAATTTAAGGGATTAATAAAACGCGCATCTATTACTTCCGCATCGATGTCATATTTTTCTTTTAAAATTTCAGAAGCGCCCATTGCCTGATATAGCGCCGCGCCTATGGTTACAATGGTAAGATCTTTGCCTTTTTTACGGATTACCGGCTGCCCTTCTTCAATTTCATAATACGCTTCGGGAACACCGCTCTCGACAAACATTTCACCCACGTCATACAATTTTTGACTTTCGAAAAATACAACGGGATCCGTGCCTCTTAAAGCAAGATTTAACATGCCTTTTGCATCATAAGGCGTCGCCGGAAACATAACTTTAAGTCCCGGAATATGCGCAACCATAGCCGACCAGTCCTGCGAATGCTGTGCGCCGTATTTGTTACCCGTAGATATACGCAAAACCAAAGGCATTTTTAAAACGCCGGCGGACATAGCCTGCCACTTGGCCATTTGGTTGAACACTTCGTCGCCGGCGCGGCCGAGGAAATCACTGTACATCAATTCCACAACAGCGCGCCCGCCGGATAAAGCATACCCGACACCCGAGCCTACTATTGCGCCTTCGGCAATGGGAGCGTTAAATAGACGGTGGTATGGCAACGCTTCGGTCAATCCGCGATAAACGGCAAAAGCGCCCCCCCAATCGCGATTTTCTTCCCCGTAAATAACCATAGTGGGATCGATATAGGCGCGGTGTATTACCGCCTCAAAAAGCGCGTCGCGCAAAAGGAACATTTTATTCTTGGAAAACGGTTTTCCGTTTTTATCGTAAGCATAACGTTCTTTTTTTGCTAACGCTTTAACGCGCGGATTTTCCTGCATAGATTGCAGTACTTCGGGCGCACGCTCATCAAATTTTTCCGCATTTTGATTGGAAAACATAACCGTTGTTATAAATTCCGAATCCATTGTTTCTCGCGGTGAAATCTTCATATCAATTGCTTTTACAAAACTGTTCTTTATTTTTATTTGTGCGGCGGAGCGGTACCCTTCCAACTCACTTTGCGAAATCAGCTTGTTTTTAATTAAATATTGAGCATAATCGTTAATGGCATCGTTTTTCTCCCACAGTTCAACTTCATCTTTAGTGCGGTAAGAAGAGGCATCGGACGGCGAATGCCCCGAATAACGATAGGTAACGGTATCCAATAAAACGGGACCTTGCCCTTTTTGTAATATTTTACGCTTTCGTTCAATGGCCTCGGCCACCGCCAGCGGATTATAACCGTCAACCCGCTCGGCATGCAATTGATCCGCGTTGACGCCCGCTCCAATACGCGCCAGTGTCTTGAATCCCATCGTTTCGCCCATCGTCTGGCCGCCCATGCCGTAAAAATTGTTAAAATAATTAAAGATAATCGGCGGTGCGCCAAATTCATCGCCCCATAAGGTACGATATTGATCCATCGAAGCCAAAGCCAAGGCCTCCCAAGTCGGGCCGCAAGCGGATGCCCCGTCTCCGATATTGGAAATGACTAATCCCGCTTTTCTATTAACCAATTTAAAAAGCGCGGCGCCGGCAGCTATATCGGCCGAGCCCCCAACAATGGCATTATTGGGCATGCTGCCGAACGGCGCAAAAAAGGCGTGCATCGAACCCCCGAGCCCTTTATGAAAACCGGTAATTTTGGCAAATATCTCCGCCATAACCCCGTATAAAATAAAATCATACGCTAAATCCTTAATATTGGAAAAATTTCCATCTTTCTCCACGATTTTAAGAATTACGCCGTCCATATAATTTTTCATGATATCTATAAGCTCGGCGTCGCTTGTTTTGGCGATTGCGGAAAAACTTTTGGCTAAAATCTCGCCGTGACTGCGATGCGACCCGAAAATCAAATCTTCCTTATCAAGCGTAAGAGCCTGCCCCACAGCCGCCGCTTCCTGCCCCATGGAAAGGTGAGCCGGACCTTTATGATTATATTCTATTCCGAGATAGGCGCCTTCGGTCTTTATCTTATTAAGAGCGTATTCAAACTCCCTAATAAGTATCATGTCGGTAAGAACGCGCTTTAAACCGCTTTTTCCGTATTTTTTCTCCTCCTTTGTAAAATCCGAACGATACTGATTTAAAGGAATATCATTGAATGTTAAAACGCCCGCTTTACGTACGTCTTGCGGATTTATCAAAATTGATTTTGGCATTGGCAACTCCGTAAATAATATTGTTTATATATAAATTTCAGCATAGGAATTTTAATAAATTAACCTATTTCGGATATTTTCACTATTCCCCGTAATATTCTCAATTTATCATCTTATGAACTGTAAATATTTTGCATAGGCGACATTTTCGATTCCTTGTGTACATGGATTAACAAATGTCGGGTTTAATTTAAGCAACCCTGTCATGCTCCAATCGGTCGGAAAATCTTAATCTTGTCATTTGATGTCTTTAGATTATCCGATTAAAGGAACAATGACACATTAATGAACCTCGCTACTCTTTTTTCAAAACTTTATTTGCATAGTTATTTCTCTTTTACTTACCCTGTTAATTCCCATAAGGTATCTTTTAAGGCCTCGGAAACAGTCGGATGGGGAAAAATGATCTCTTTAATATCCTTAACGCGCAATTCGGCCTCAATCATTACCGCGGCGCCATAAATTATCTCCGAACTTACGCCGCCTAAAATAAATACTCCGAGCAGCAAATCGCTGTCGGCGTCAACAACCACCTTACATAACCCTTTCTCATTAGCGTGTTCGGCGTAAAAACGCCCGTTTGCTCTTAATTGCATGGTTTGCGTTCTAATATTATAACCTCGTTCCAAAGCCTCTTTTTCCGTAATACCCACGCCGGCAAGCTCAGGGTTTGTATAAATAACCCATGGAACGGCATGGTAGCGCATTCGGTCGTTCGAGCCGAACATTACGTTAACGGCAACCTCTCCCATACGATAGGCGGAATGAGCCAACAGCGATTTTCCGGTAACATCGCCCACCGCATAAATATTGGGAATATTGGTCTGCATCTTTTCATTAACGACAATTCCCTTTGCGCTGTAGTGCAAATTTAATTTATGCAATCCGAAATTCTCCACATTGGGAGTACGGCCGGCGGCAAGCAGAACCAAATCAGCATCGCAAAATTTTTCTTTTTCTTTATATCGATAATATACGCCGTTCGCTGCTATTTTAAGAACTTTGGCGTCTGTAATGATTTCGCACTTTTTAAGAGAGGAACGTAAGTTTTTGGCAATTTCGGCATCAACGTTGGGTATGATTTCCGGCAGTGCCTCCAAAACGGCAACCTCGACCCCTATCATGCTGAAATAGGAAGCAAACTCCAGCCCGATTACCCCGCCGCCGATAATCGCCAATTTTTTAGGTAAATGCCTTATCTTAAAAATTTCATCGCTTGTGACAACAGACTCTTCTTCAATGCCTTCGATGGGCGGTTTTATCGGGGATGAACCGCTGGCAATAATAAAATTATGTGCATAATATGTTTTATCAGCGACTGTAACGCTGTTTCTGTCGTTAAATTCGGCTTTACCTCTAAGCGTCTCCACGTTATGACGTTTCATTTGATAGGCAACGCCGCGCGTCATTAAATCAACCGTCTTATCTTTCCAAACTAAGGCTTTGCTTAAATCATATTTCGCTTCGCTTACCGTAACCCCGAAAAGGGCGCTGTTTTGCGCTTTGTAATATATTTTAGCCGAATTGAGCAGCGTTTTAGTAGGAATGCAGCCACGGTTCAAACAAACGCCGCCGAGACGCGCATCTTTTTCGATTAATAAAACTTTTTTACCCAAAGCGCCCGCTCGTTCCGCCGCCAAATATCCGCCAGGCCCTGCGCCGATAACAATTAAATCGTATCTATTTTCAGACATAAAATTCCTCAATACATAAAAGATGTTTATACGTTACTTTGATTGTCGCCATACCGCTAAATATTTCCCATATTCCTATTAACCGGCAATCAATAGATTAATTTCTTTTATATTCTGCGCCAAATCTTGCAGGAACATCGCGCCCGCAACTCCGTCAATCACCTGATGATTGATGGTCAATGATAAACCGATATGCGAAACAAATTTTACATCTCCGTCCTTCCGAACAGGTTTTAAATTGATACGGCCTATACCAAGGATAGCCGTCTGCGGTAAATTCAACACAGGCGTAAAATCATCGATACCGTAATTGCCGAGATTGGTAACGGTAAAAGTAGCGTCGGTTAATTCCTGCGGTTTTATCGTATTGTTACGGCAAGCGGAAGAAAGACGTTTTATTTCTGTCGATAATTCGATAAGGGAAAAATTTTGAGCGTTCTTAATCGTTGCAACCATTAAACCGCGCGGCGTATCCACGGCAAACCCAAGATGGATATTTTCGTAATAGCGGATTGTATCGCTAAGCAGCAAGCTATTAATTACGGCATGATTCGGCAGCGTTTTAACGACGGCAAACATCAGCAAGTCATTTATGTTAACCGTAGAAAAACGTTTATTTGACTTACTGTTTTTAAATACATTACGAAGCGAAAGCAACGCCTCTGCATCGACGGAACTATTAAGCGTCAATTGGGCCGAATTTTGCAGCGATTCCAACATTCGCTCGGCAATAATCTTGCGTACGCCTTTTATTTTTTCATCTTTAAAACGGTCGTTTGTAAACGACGAGGTAAGATCGCGCCTTGTTACCCGTCCGCCGATCCCGCTGCCCTGCGTGGGAACGAGCGTATCCCCCTGCAATACGGCCTCCTTCGCCGCCGGCGTTAACGGCTCTCCGCCTGCCAAAGCGGATATCACATCGCGTTCGATAACCCGACCCATTGGACCGCTTCCCGGTAATTGTCCCGCATCCATACCCTGTTTTTCGGCTAATCGTTTGGCGCGTGGGGAAACGCCTTTCATAGCCGAAACAAGCGTTTCCCGACTTAAGCCTTTCGATACGGGTTTTACGGTAGCTTTCCGCTGCGTTATCTGCTCCTCTTCAATTTTGTCATCCGTATCCTCTTTGTTTAAAATATCGGGTTTTAAATTTTCATAACTCTCCCCCTCTTCGCCGATAACCGCAATATTGGTCATCACGGGAATATCATCGCCCTCTTCAAAGAAAATATCGAGTATTTTTCCCGAACGCTGCGCTTCCACTTCAATAACCGCTTTATCGGTTTCCACTTCACAAATCACATCGCCCTTATTGATTTTATCGCCCTTCTGCTTCTTCCATTCAAGTAATATACAGGACTCGACCGTATTGCCCTGCTTAGGCATTATCACCGCTTCAGCCATTTTTTTACTCCGTATTTCAAAATTATTATTCTATTATTTTTGTATCGGAATTTCAAAGTTTACGCTTATTCCAACTATTTTTCTATTTGGCCATTCAACATTAATCACTTTGCGTAGCTATGTTTTTACGAAATTCATCGCACTGCGACGTTATAAGGTCAAGACATCGTTGCTTCAACCCGTCGTCCTGTGCATTTTTCCAGATGTATCGTAATGTTTTTTCAACCTTTTTTTTATTAATAGATGATATTTTATCCGGCAGCTCAATACCGATATCGATATGTTCTTCAATTAAAAAGCCTATTCCCGCAAGAACGCCCAAAGCCATGGTTTCAGCCGCAATATCTTGTTTTAACGCTTCTCGGATTGTGCCCGCCAAACGATCGTCATAGCCCAATTTCCTCAGCGGATCGCGACAAATCCGCTGCACTTCATCCCGCAAATAGGGATTTACCATACGTTCCAACAAATCTTCGCCGTAAAATTTAAATCCCTGCTGCGTAAAGAGAGGTTC
Organism: uncultured Calditrichaceae bacterium; assembly: GCA_964424545.1. Lineage (GTDB taxonomy): Bacteria > Calditrichota > Calditrichia > Calditrichales > Calditrichaceae > JAUVIB01. Next base: position 3,194 of record CAYRJN010000137.1, on the reverse strand, counting down.
ATTAAGATAATTATATTTTTTCAATAGAAAAGCGCCGCTCTCTTTTTCAAAGGCCGTTTCGCCGTAAGCCCATAATTGCGCATCATTTTTAATTTCGCTCATATATTTATAGCCCTTAAAATAGGCAAGGAATCCAAGCATAGAATGAACCGCATTATGTCCGAATAATTTTGCTTCCTCAAAGGGCAATAAATCTTCCTTTTCAACATAGACTTCTATACCTTTTCGATATTTCGGTAATTTTATTTTACTGATAATAATGGCGTTAAATTCTTCAACCAAAACTGCATAGGAGCTCTCTTTTGTGATCGTATCAAGGTCCAATTCATCAATTGTTTTTTCATCCTGAATCACGCCGCTCATTTTTCCGATAACCGTATTCAAAGCCTGAAAATTTTTCAATTTTCCCTTAACGCTCAAACGCCGAATCTTCTCCGTGAGAATTTCTGCGGCAAAATTATTATTTTCAGAAGCATATAAGATCTGCCCTTTGGCAGGATTAATATTTTCCGCAAGCAGCGTAACAATGGAATTTTCACCGCTGTCATAATAATCCACGCTGGGAATGGCCGTAGCCATTTCGTCGGCCTCGTTTAGCGCTCTTTTAATTTTTAAAACGTCTTCCGTTTTATTAGGATTATAAATCTCAATGTCGTCAAGATGAAATTTATCAATACCTCCTTTTTTGGCGATATTAACAATAATCGAATTTCCTGCGCGTCTGACTTCATCGACCAAACGCTCATTAACTTCCACCACAACAAAACGTTTGAAGTTCCCCGATTTTTTGGCTTCCAACAACATTAAGCCCGATTGAATGGCTCCGAGCCCGAAGCCTAAAAATGTTTTTTTGCCGCTCACGTAGCGTTCCTCTTAATTTAAATATATTTTCTAATATCCGTAACGAACATTCCTGCGCTTACGGCGGCCTGAATTCCGCTGTCGCCGTCTTCAAAAACCATACAATTCTGAGGCTCAACATTCAATCTTCGCGCCGCTTCCAAAAACATATCCGGTTTCGGTTTGGGAGGAAATTTATCATCGGCCGTTATAATCTCCCTAAATAGTTCGCTTAAACCGATCGCTTTTAGGGAAATCATAACCGAACGAAGACCGCTGCCGGAACAAACGGCCATCGGCAAAACATTACGATAACGTTTCACCACGTCAAAAACCACGTCAATCGCTTTTACGTTATGCAGCCGCTCCATCGCTTTCTCTTCCCTCCTTTTAATAAAGGATGCCGCATCCAAATTATCCTTATAATGGATATTGTATTGCCTCAGCACTTCGCCAACAGGCATACCTTTCCGCGAATCGATAAACGCATGCGGATAAGACCGTCCGAATTCTTCGAATGTTTCGCGCCACGCCTCAAAATGCAGCGGCATGGAATCAACGAGAGTGCCGTCGCAATCAAAGATCAAGGCTTTTATATTTTCGTTTATTGTTATCATTTTAGGTCGCTTCGATTATATTAATGTCTTTCTCCCTGTAGCGTTCAAGCAGCGTTCTGTCGATTTTACCGTCCGTTATTAATAGGTTAATATCCTCAACGGATAAGAATCTATAAAAAGATACTTTTTCGATTTTAGATGAATCGCACAACAAAAAGACTCTTTCCGCTTGATTTGCGGCGATCCGGCTTACCTCCGACTCGTTGCTTCCATAGGCCGTAAGCCCTTTTTCCAAAGAGACGCCTTCTGTCCCGATAAACGCTTTTTTAACATGATATTTGGCAATTTGTCCGATGGCGGCAGGACCGTAGATAGAACGCCTTTCGGGAACAATTTTTCCTCCGATCAAAATAACCTCGATATGAGCGTAATTGATCAATTCCGAAGCGGCGGGCAATGAGTTGGTTACAACGCGTAGCCCGTTCCTGTTTTTTAAAAATTGACAGATGCGCACAACCGTTGTACCGCTGTCTATATAGACGGTATCATTATCTTTAACATAGGAAGCCGCAAGCCGACCGATAGCGGTTTTCCTATCTTTAAAGCGATCATTACGACGAGAGTAACTGAACATACTTAACACAGGATCGCTTTTCATTGCACCGCCGTGCGTACGGATTAAATAACCGCGCTCCACCAAATCCGCAATATCCCTGCGCGCCGTCATACCGGACACATTAAATGCGTTAACTATTTGATTTATTGTTATTTCACCAGTCTTTTCAATCCTATCGAGAATATATTTTTTTCGAATATCCTGAGCCATAATAATGATTTTACCGTTTTATGCTATATGAACATAACCGAACATCAATTTAAACATTATATACTGATTTGTCAAAAATTATTTCTCTAAAAAAAAACAAGATTTTATAAAATTATTTGGCGTTTTACATATATTCTCGATATATTATATTTTATGAATTAACCGACGCAACCCATAATAAAACGAGAGCATTTATGAATAAAATAAATTCCGTTCCGTTATTGGACTTAAAAGCGCAGTATCAAACGATAAAAGACGAAGTTGAACCGGCCGTTAAAGATGTAATGGAATCGCAGTATTTTATACTCGGCCCGAAAGTAAAAGAATTTGAAGAACATATCGCCGAATATTGCCAAAGCAAATTTGCAGTGGGCGTATCCTCCGGCACGGACGCCTTAATTATAGCGCTCATGGCCGCCGGCATACAAGCGGGCGACGAAGTGATCACCACAAGCTACTCTTTTTTTGCCACGGCCGGTTCCATTGCGCGATTAAACGCCAAACCGGTGTTTGTCGATATCGATCCGGCTACGTTTAATATTGACCCCGACGAAGTGGAAAAAGCGATTACCGATAAAACCAAAGCCGTTATTCCCGTACACCTTTACGGACAAACCGCCGATATGGCGCGCATTCTTGATATTGCAAAAAAACATAAACTCACGATCATAGAAGACGCTGCACAAGCCATCGGCAGCGAATACAAAGAGGCGCAACGCGCCGGCTCCATGGGCGACATGGGATGCTTCTCCTTTTTTCCCAGCAAAAATCTCGGCGGCTTCGGTGACGGCGGTATTGTTACGACAAATGACGAGGCGCTTTATGAGAAACTGATTTACCTGCGCAATCACGGCGCGCACCCCAAATATTATCATAAAATGATCGGCGGAAATTTCAGATTGGACGCCATTCAGGCCGTTGTGCTAGATATCAAATTAAAATATCTTGACGAATGGACCGCCGCGCGGCAG
>CAYRJN010000136.1:0-10627 GCA_964424545.1 uncultured Calditrichaceae bacterium | reverse complement strand
GCAGATAAATTGCTCCATAAGAATCTTCGGCATGTAAAAAATCTGTTCCGCTTGCCGTAATTTCATAGCGCTTGCTGCTGATATTAAATTTACAGGGTTTTGCCGTGCCCGAACAATACTGTAATAATTTATCCTTTAAAAAATCCAACCGTTTGTAAGCATAAAACCGGACTTTAACGGGCATCTGGCCGCCGATGGAAACGTTATGAAGGCCTACGGGAAGAGAAACGGAAAAATCCACATTTCGCTCCTCGCTGCTTCCTAAGGTCACTGTTTTTGTCGCATAGACCTCGCCGTCAATTATACATTTTACGCTCTCTTGACGTTTATTTTTATTTAGGTTTTCTATCGATGATTTTACCAAAATGGTGTCGCCCGCCGGCAGTTCTTTGTTAGACAGCCAAAGATCGCCGTATAATATATAGATCGGTTTGCCGGATATGTTGACTTTTGAATATGGTATGGTTTCCACGGCAAAGGTATGTTCACCGGGTTCGGAAAAAGTGTATTCAAAAAATATTTTACTGCTGTTTCCTTCGATCAGCGGGAATTTTTGCTCTTTAGCGACTTTACCATCGATATATAAACGGACCTTTTTTAAGCCGGTTGCGCCTGTATTTTTTACTGTTGCCGAAATTTGTATATTTTTTCCCGTTTCAAAGCCGTTTTTTGCTCTTATGTTTTGATTAAGATATACGAAAACCGGTTTGCCGTTAATAATCTTTTCCGCTTGCACTTTAGGCGTTTCAACAATAAAATTATCTTCATATACATTATCAACAGGATAAGCGGCGCAATATTTTAATTCACCCTGCTTAAGATTGTAAAAAATATTATCGTATATCGTCCAGCCTTTGGCCATATTCTGAAAAAAGAAACCGACATTTTCATTTGTTTCGGCGGGCGTTACATCATGAATCAGGTTATTTCTGACAATTGAACCCGGACTTAATCCGTAAACCGCCATTCCGCCTTCGTCATCACGCCCCTGATTGGTAAACGAGATGTGATTGTATTCGACAAGATGATTGCCGTCTATGGATTCTTCTACATTCGGCCAGGACCCTACCGTTATACCATAAGAATAGGTACCGCTGACATAGTTATGGGAAATGACCGATCTAAGAGCATTTTTTGTAGCGATGCCGCCGGATTGTAACTGCATTTGCTCAATTTTGTTATAAGATATAACATTATCCGAATTTATATCCTCCCATTTGGCCGGATGCGCCGAACCGGAATTAATAATACCTATCCCCTTTTTTACCATGGAAATGTCATTACCGGATATCAAATTATTATAACATCCCAAGCCTATTGATACAGCATTTCCATTAATATTAGTCAATTTATTCTTAAGCAGCTCACAATTTTTAGCATATTCAAAACCTATTGCCGATTTACCCCCAAAAGCGTTAAGGGTAAAATGTAATCCCAAAAATCGTAAATTTCTTACCGGCTTCCGCGCCGTCCCTTCAACTTTTATTAATTCGCTAATATCCGGAATTGCCGTCAAAGCATTATTCATATCGTCAATACGCTGATCGGGAATTACTTTTAGTATTCTTCTCCGCCGGTTAAAATAATATTCTCCCGCCGTGTCGAGTAAAGCCTCGCTATTTTCAACATAATATTTGGGAGGAACAAACAGCATATCATTTGTTGCTGTATCAAGGTAAACGATCTGCGCTTTTTCATCCACCCGCGTAATACCCACATCAATCGATGTCCAGCGAACTTTCATATGAATATTGACGCTTTCAATAGTATCCCAATTTTTTATATCTCCTTTGTTATATTTAAACCAATTGGGATTTACCGGCTGCTCAGCCATCGACAAAGATCCCGTATTCGGATATCTCGCCAGCCTCATTCTTTTACCATTTACAAATAATTCATCAATTTTGTCAACATCAGGTTTTGTTGACCATATCCCTTTCCGCTCTTTCTTCCACCCATTTATTTCAACGCCTCCAAATATTAGCGGATGCTCTCCGGGATAAGCCGCATACGTAACATAATAATCTTTTAATTTATGATACTCAAAAGCGCCTGTGGGTAAATCGGTTTCAATACGCTCGCCGCCGTCAACTGAATTAAAAACAAGCGTATTTTTAAGTTTATAATATCCTTCCCGTATCAGCACAATGATATCTTTCCCTTTTCCGTATTTATACGAAGAGCCTCTAAACCTTGAATCTATTGCATTTTCTTTGGGTTTATAAATTGTTAACTTTAGCTTTCTGACAGCTTCTTTAGCTCTCCCTATGGTAGCAAACGGCCCGTCGGTCTTAGCTTGATTGGGTTCGGCAAGTGTTCCGGACCAGTTATCACTGCCGTTTGGGGCGACATAAAAATCGGCATCATTGCCGGATAAAGAGAATTGATCGTATTTTTCTCCGCGAAGAAATTTTCCATCTTTTAACGGTTTGGATTCGCCATTATTACCGAAGAGCGGTGCGCATATACTTAGAACTAAAACTATATTTACAACTTTAAATATTTTTTTTATCACAATTTTTCCTTCTCTATTTTTTTAAAACACCGTTTTTAATTATGTTTTCAGCGTGCAAATCTGCAAATGATCGGCGATGAGGAACAGGAAAGGATAAGATGAAGAACGAAAAGCAACTGTGAAGAAGCGTCCCAATAATCATCTACGCCGCATATTATCGAAAGAGATTTCCCCCTATTATTGTATCGAAATTTCAAACAAACAGATATTTTAGACATTTTCGATATTTTTTTTGTAATATCCTCAATTTTTGTCTTTTCATAAATTGTAACTATTCCGTTTATGCAACATTATAAATTCTCCGATTTATCGGAGAATGACAAATAGGCCGCTTTGATCAATCAATTTGCGAAGTTATGTTATTTTCAACCTAATTAAAAACAAACTCTAACGGCGCCTTACCGTTCCACAATTTCTCCTGCGGCGGTTTGCCGTTTTCAATAATCCGCACCATAATGCCCTTATCAACGCGCTGAGATTCGATATCAAAATCACGCTGAAAAGCTTTGATATGGCGCAGCGCCATATTATTCCACGCCTTCGGCAGACGCGGCGCACACAGGAATTTATTAAAACCGATAGGTTCCACGGCGAAGATTCCTTCGGTTACCACCCTGCAATACAATCCACTCTCAGCGGAAAGATGCCGCTGGCCGCCTTCAGGCCAGGCTTCCACGGCATACGGCACATGATCCCCAAGCAGCCGTCGTTGTGAATAATAGCGAAAATATTTCATGGCGGTTTCCGTCTCGCCGGCGGCAAATATTCCTCGAAAGGCGTACAATGTGGCGCGATCCCAAAACGTTTTATCGCCTTCCTGCGTATAGACGCCGTTTTTATTCCATAAATACGGCGACAATAAAGCGTCGATCGTTCCCTGTTTTCGTTCAAACAGCCCCATAGTAAGCGGAATGCATATCCAGGAACGCAGTTTATCATTGCCGTCATAATAGCGATAGGTATGATAACCGTGCATCTCGGCGCCGAAATAATTTTCGATAGCCTCGCTTAATTCCTGCGCTCTTTTGCGATATAATCGGACATATTTTTCTTTGCTTAGCTCTTGAGCAAGAAAAGAAGCGCTGCGCAGGGCGCCGTAGGTTAAAACCGAAGTGGTCAGATTGGCATCACCCGCGGGAAAACGGCCTTCCAACTCATCCGTATCCGACTCTATTACGCCGTCTTTCGTTTTGTGACGCTCCAAATACTCAAGGCACCATTGAATAAGCGGCCATAACTGCCGCGCTGTTTGGGGATTGCCGTAAGCCAAGGCGAAACGCGAAGCGCCGTAAGCGATCATAGCCTGATCGCCGCGGTCTCCCGCCCCGTTCCAGATATCCGCGCCTTCGGCTATTATTGAAGAGGGAATAGGTTTATATTCATCGTTCATGAAACGGGCAAAATGGCGGAAACTGTTAACGGCCGATTCGTTGCCGTTGGCATTGCCGAGAAAAGGAAAGAAGGGATTGATATATTCCGCCTGATCGTTAGCCCAAATGGCCGCGTAGTAACTGCCGCCGCCCGGCCCGTGCATTAATCCGCCTTTAGTGGCATAAATACTTTCCGTTGCCCTGATTTTGGCGAATGAGAACATCACATCCAAAACAGAATCAGGCGATTGAAATATCAAACTCGTTTGCAGCGAACGGATAAAATCTCTTCTTTTTTGTAATTCTTCATCAGCCTTAATCGTCGGCGTCTTTTCATCCAATCTTCTGCCGCGAATATAAAGCCCGAATTCCAAATTATCACCCGGTTTGAGAACAAAATCCCCGGATTTATCGCTGTAATTTCTGAGTTCATAAGCGCCGTATACGCCCTCGCTTTTATCGGTTTGTTGCACATCGTAAAAAGGTTTTAAGGCAATATTCACTTTTTTACGGCCGGCGTTAGTTATGGTTATTTTCTCAATAATTGCCGGAGCGTCCGTACTGGGAAAAACTGTTCGCTTAACATCCAAATTATGGCCTAATTTTGATTGTATTTGTAGCGTGCCGTCCAGCGTAACACGGTACGGTTTTTCTCTGCCGGCTTTTTTCCCGTCGATTAATATCTGCGGCTGACCTTCAAAAAAACGGATTAAACTGGCATGTGTATCGTTGGGAATCGTACGCAGCATCGGCCATACGACCTTTTTCTTGAGCACAAGCGCGCCGTTTTCATCCACGCCATAGGTTATGATCGCCGAAACCCGCAACCCGCTCATCTCAATATGGTCGCTATGGACGCTTTTTACCCTCCAAACTATGGAATTGCCCGATATTTGCCAACGGTTTTGTAAGTCTGTTAAATTATCGGACCGCTGCCCGGCAGTTTGCGGCTGTTTATGACCGTTGTTTTTGCAATTATTAATAAAAAAAATACAAAACAACGAATAACTGATGACAAGGATTTTTATATGGTTTTTCATGGCGCAGGACCTCTATTTTAGCTACATTACCTGTTTTTATTTATGGTAAACCGCCGCTATTAAGCGGTGTATAATTTACAAAATTATCACCTCAATGTCTAACAGAATCCCCATTACCTAACTATGCAAAAGCTGAAGTTCTATGAAAGGCCTGCTATTGACTCATTTACATCTTGAAAAAACGGTCTATTTGTCCTTACAATTCGGATAAATCGGGAGCGACAAATCTATATACATCAACGTGGAAGAAGCTCCGAATTAATCGGATAAATAGGTCGAATGATGAAGTAAAAAATCATGGACATTGAAAATTAGACATTCATCTGTGGGACATTTGTTTTCGGATGTTTGTTTTTGAAAATCCGATACAAACAATTATCTACCAAGAAAGGACATGATTACGTTATTCGTTTAAAAAGCGCGGCAAACCCGATGAAGAAAAAATAGCTCAATAATATGGTTTCAACAATTAGCGCCCAATATACCCCTGGACGCGTCATATATAGTTCTCCGTAATAAACAGCCAATACCATAGCTATAACGATTAGCAAAATTAATATTGAGGCGGCAGCTTTTTTCTTTCGACCTTTCATCCACAAAACAGAAAGCGCCAAAGTCATAATAGATAAGGAGAAAACACCAACAATGCGCAGTGGTAGAGTGGGGAATAAAAATACGCCGAAAATAAACGTAAAGATTGTTAAAATGATTTTATAAGCCAGGGGCGTTTCTCTTTGTTTTGTTGATTTTTTCGGAGAGATTTTATCCTCAATAAACCTTAAAATATCATCGTATTGATCCGGCGGACATATCACCTGCATAACAGTGCGCCATTCATTGCGTAATTGAATTTCTGTGCGCTGCGGGAATGTTTTAATTTCATAAATATCTTGCCAACGTACAGATATCGCTTCTCTCGACTTGGCGAGGGCGGTTGCGCCCGCCGCCGTATAACCGGATGCGCCGCCTTTGAGAAAGCCGAATAGCCATAGAAGGCGCCCACTTTTCCTCCTTGTCGACAAGGTGTACTGCTCAATTATGTAATCGGTCAGCATATATCTGGTCGGGATACCGCGATGATACATAAGCAATAATATGACGCTAAAAGCGGAATATAAAAGAAAGACCATTACAGCGCCGACAGTTAAAGAATACGGTATCTCTTCCCAATGTCCTTCAAAGAGATTAATACCGATAAGCAGCATTAATAGATAAGAAGAGGATATTAGTGCCGTCATCATTATTTGCCCCCAAAGTAATGGGTTTTTTAAGGCCGAAATATTAACATCCCATATCCGATAGGCCTCCAATTGCTTTTTCATCAGCTATTATCTTTCATAAAGTTCGGATACATACTACCCGCTTGTTTTATCAGAGGATCGCCGACTTTCAAACCGGGATAAAGCGAATCGAATGTCTCTTTATAAATTTGAAGCTTACCCTTTTTTCCCTTATCCGTGCGGTAATAAATGTAAACATAATCCTTGAAATTGCTGTTATATTCCATATCACCGCCATAATTGTAATTATGCTCTTTAATTTTTGTAACAACACCTTCCCAGTTAGATTGTTTTTTTCGTTTTTGAAAAAGCGATAAAATAAAACTTAAACATAGAGCAGCAAGGATGCCATACGCCAAATTAATATCCATATTTTTACCCTTTATATTAATACTTTTTTTTTAAATAACCTTACGAATCTATTGTACCGGAATTTAAAAAAAATACCAAATTTCAGATATTTTTATTTATTTTTGTATTATTCTCAATTTCGTAATTAAATTATACATCGTTTACATAGGAAATATTTTTGATTCCTTCTTTCGAAGGCATACAAATATTGGCGTTTATTCTCCCACAACCTGTCATTTCGCAATCCCGCCCACAAAAAAAAACACCATCCAAGTAGTCATCTTATTCGTTTATTTCATTAATAACGCTCAAAACGTCGCGGTTACTATGGCTATCGGTATCGATTTAAGAAAGAACTTTTATAAAAATATTTCAATTAACATATATTCCAAAAAATTTAATTTTCTACATTTTTATATTCGGCCGCCACGGAAATTATGATTTTGCTTGCGTTAATGCGACAAACTTTTCCAGCGCCTTTAATCCTATCAACGAAAATTTCACTTCGGGATAAAGGCTGACGGAAAGATTATTGAACAGCGCGGATAAATCCCATCTTGGAGAATTATCTTCTTTTACTCTATTCAAAAGAAGCGAAGCGATTTGAATATCCAATTTTTTTAAACCGTTAAAAATTCTTTGCGATTCCTTTAGGGAAAGGCGATCGTTATTCAATACAATATTAATTTTTACATCTTCTTTATTGCCGAATATTTCCCCAATATGCCTATATTGTTTGCTTATCTCCTCGAGTCTATTTAGAACTTTATCACGCTCAACCGTCTTTTTCCCGAATTTAATTTTGGTTATAATTTGTCGCTTCTCAATAATCTCTTTTCGCAATGAAAGCAGACTCTCGATCCAAACAAGCGATAATTTAGGCAAGGCAAAAAAACGAAGGGATAACGCCGTGGGCGGCATATCGAAAATCAACAAATCAAACGCATCATATTTTGCAATGATTGTTTCAAAAGCCAGCATCAGCGCATATTCCTCCAATCCCGGCGAATATTTTAGTACATCGAATTTTTTATCGAGATTAACGGCGCTTAAATAGCGGTAGTTATCTTTAATTTTATTTTGCACCGTATCTATATACCGTTTAATCCAAAGATCGCCGTCAATCTCCATTACATAAAGATTTTCCCTTACCGAAACGGGCTTTTCCCCGAAATCACCTTCAAAAATATCGCTTTGATTGTGTGCCGGATCCAAAGAGACCAGCAACGTTTTAAACCTGCGGCTAAAACGCAATGCCTCTGCAGCGGAAAGGGTCGATTTACCAACGCCGCCTTTACCGAGATAAAAATAAATTTTACTATTATTCGCCATCAGCCCACATCCAAAACGGAAAACAACTGCGACAGCGGCGATGAAGCCGTATCGATCTTCTCGCTCATCAAAATCAACTCTCTTTCCATTAAAGGAAGCAATTCAAAACTAATATGCGCCGGCGGAGACGATATGCCGCCTAAAAAACCGACGGTCAATAAAGAGAAAACATGTTCTAACTCTTCATATTCCCATTCGATAATCTCCACGGCTTCGGCGCGTTGCATTCGGTCGATTACACTTATGAAATCTTTGATTTTATGTAATATCTTTTTTAAAGTATCCATTTTACGATGTCCACTACAGCCTTAACTCTATCCGTCTGTTCCTTTACTTTTAACTTATCTATTTTCTATTTAAAATGCCACATAAAGTTAATCTTTAACGCCTTATTTTTATTACCTCAAGCGCTATTTCCCAATCCTGAATACTTCATTGCTACAATAAATAACGCGCTATATATTTGCCAGTATAATTTGTAACAAAAAGCTGTGACTTTTATCAAAAATAGAAAATTCTAATATTTTTATTTTACAACAAAAAAAACATAATAATTCAACAATGTTTAAGAATACAAACGATGGAGGCTGCTATGAAGAAAAAGCATTTTGTTCTGTTTTTAATTTTTCTATTTAGTCATCTTTTTGTTTTCGGACAAGCATCGTTAAGCGAACTATTAACCGTTTCCACGATTGATACTTTAGAAAGTTATGGTAAGCCGAGTATTTTCGGATATAAAAGTCTTCATATAAGAAATAACGGCAATAAGCTCTATTTAGCTGCAAAAAAAATGTGGAAAGATATCGATAAAGATACTTCAACCATTGTTTTCGGAACGAGAAAGAACGGTATCTGGTCCATTAACGATATTTATACGCCGAATTACAGAATATTAGACTATATTTCCAATCTGCAATTAGAAGTAAATGAAAATGAAGGGCCTTTTATCTTCTTCAAAGATCGTACTTTTGAAAACGGTTGGCCTAAAAACAGCCATATCGATTTATTAAATCTACAAAATAATAACTGGTTGTTTAACAGGACGCTTAGTTATTATAATGACCCGACCAGATTAGAAAATTTTATTAGTTTTCATTCTTCTTCTCTCGGTTATATTTTTATGGAATCATTTTGGAACGATCCATCTCAACGTTTTTACACAACCTATCAATGTTATGATAGCAATAGCGATACTTTCCAAAATATCGTATCGTACAATCTCGATTCTTTAACGAGTAATTATTGGAGTTTTACCGCTCCTACAACTACAGCTGATGGCAAATATATGGCACATAGCTGTATTATCCCTACGGAAAACCAGATGTTTATGGTTGGATTATTTATTTATAAGCGATCAAGCGACAATGAATGGGTTCAAGATTTTGCCTACTTTTCAGACACTCTTTATGTCGCTTACCCATACCTATACACATATAACGCTGTAATCGGAGAAGCGCCAAACGGTGATATCTTACTATTAGCCGCCAATAGCGTAGAAAGACCGATGTTTATCAAATCGAACGGTAAATGGCAAAAAATATTAGATAATTATCCGACGTATATGGGCACAACAGATCCCGGAGCCTCTGGCAGACCGCTCAACAATGAAAGAATTCTTTTTTCTTCCGACGGTACGGCCTTTTGGGGCGATATCGACGGCTGCCCCCTTTTTCCATACAGCGCCGAAACAAGTTTTAAAACGCCTGACGGTTATTGGGGAACTATCACTTGCCCTCCCCCTCCCGGTCATAACGACGGAGAAGGCAGCTTCTGCCACCATGATTTTACCATTACTCCTGAAGATTCTCTTTTGATAGTTTATGAATATGGACCGTTCGATCCCGATAGCGTAATTTACCTTGTTGAAGCCAAAGCTTATATTCCGGACATTATAAAAAAAATAACCGCTATAAGCGAGCCGTCGAGTAATTCCGCGCCCAATTCATTTACGCTTTACCAAAATTACCCTAACCCCTTTAATCCTAAAACAACTATTCGTTTTAATATCGAAAAATCAGCGCATGTTACGCTTAAAGTATTCGATATCGCCGGCAAAGAAGTAGCAACGCTTGTTAACAAACGTAAATCACCCGGTCAATATCGCCTTGTTTTCAATGCGGATAATCTGGCCAGCGGCGTTTATATCTATCAATTAAGCAATGGACAATCAACCCTTAGTAAAAAGATGATTATAATGAAATAATACCTTATCCGTCAAAAGTTCTATACATAAAACAATGCTCTTGAGGTTTTGTCAAATTGGTTTTACGTGGTATTTTTCTATTTAAGCGCCGCTATTTTGAATGATCAAAAAAAAAGGCGGCGCTATTCTTTTTCGGCGTATTTCAATTGATCCCATTCGTTGCGTTCCTTGGCAACCTTGATCGGGATTGCCGCGTTCGCCGACGCGCTTTCACGTTGAATTACACAAATAGAAAACAGATTAAAACCGTCCCCTTAAAAGAGGCCTGCCCCTGCCTATCAATGTTTGTGGGCACGGAACCTTTGGCCATGTCATTCCCGTCCCGTATTGTCGGGACGGGAATCTAAAATTTTGTCTTTGTCAGCATTTAGATTCTCCGATTTATCGAAAAATGACACGTTGACGATTATACCCGCACTTTTTTCATTAATTAATTTGAAAAGCTATGTTCTTATTCGACATTCAAAAGAGCAGAAAAAACATATTTGTATTGCTTCAGCTAAAATGGTACTTTCTTAACTTTGTACCTTGACAAG
>CAYRJN010000135.1:0-10635 GCA_964424545.1 uncultured Calditrichaceae bacterium | reverse complement strand
GGAATAATACAAAAATAAATGAAAATGTCCGAAATAGGTTGTTTTTTGAAATTCCGATACAATCACATTAGATGATCATACAGAATTTTTAAACCGATCAATATGAGTAATATCCCGCCAGCGCGTTCCATTACGGCGCTAAACGAGCGGCTAAGGATTTTTCCGAGATAGATGCCGATTAAAGAGAGCCCTGCCGTTATTATCCCGATTATGATCGCCGGTAGCCAAATGTCAACATTAATCATGGCCATGCTGAAACCGACGGCAAGGGCGTCGATGCTTGTGGCGACCGATAAAGAAATTAAACTTACACCCTTTGAAGGATCGGGATATTTTATATTTTCGGTTTCGCTGAACGATTCGTAGATCATATGTCCGCCTACAAAAGCAAGCAGGGCAAAAGCAATCCAATGGTCGACAACTCTTACCATATCGCTGACCATATCGCCGCCGAACCAGCCGATAATGGGCATAAAAAATTGAAATAAACCGAAATGGAAAGAGACCCGAAATACAGCGCGTGTATCTTTTAATCGTCCGGAAGACGCCGAAACGAGAGATACGGCAAAAGCATCCATAGCCAACCCCACGGCAATGATGATAATTTCAAAATTTTTCATTAAAAAAAGTTTTTTCCGCTGCAGTTTTTAATTAAGTTCTTTGTCTAAAACATTAGTTTATCCAAACAAACAATAATATTCAAAAATAAATCACCGTTTTTATCGGGGGGGAAGATGAATATTGAAGTAATCCGCAAAAAGCTCATACAACAATATCCTTTTTTTAGCAATCTGCCGCAATCGATTTTTGAAGAATTAGAACATAACGCTTTGTTGATTCATCTTCGAAAAGGAGAAACCGTATTTTGGGAAGGCGATCAATGCCGCAATTTTGCTTTGTTGCTTTCCGGCGTAGTGCGCGTATTTAAGATTGGAGAATCGGGGCATGAAATAACGCTGTACCGCTTTCGTCAAGGCGGCGGTTGTATATTAACCGCATCATCCATTTTAAATAATTCAACCTTTCCTGCTGTTGCTCGCGTTGATCGACCTGCTGAGGCCTTGATCATACCCGCATCGCTGATCAGAGAATGGATTGGCAAATATGAGGAATGGCGTAATTTTATTTGCGGATTATTGGCTTCCCGGCTGTCCGATGTCATTACGACAGTGGAAGAAATTGCCTTTAAGAGAATGGATATTCGTATTGCCCGATATATTATAAATGCTCTTGAAGAAAATAAGAGCTATTTGAAAGCGACACATCAACAAATTGCCGATGAGTTGGGCACGGCGCGAGAAGTAGTCAGTAGAATTTTAAAAGATTATGAAATGGAGGGATTGATAAAGCTGAAGCGCGGAGAAATTGAGCTGAAGGATCTTAAAAAAATACGAAAAATTACAGAAATGTAACAATGTTACATACAAATGGCATTCCTTTGTGTATGTTTTGATTAAACGATAGAGAAACATAAATAATCAAGGAGTAAGATCATGAAATGTAACACAGGAAAAACAGACCGAATTTTACGGGTAATTTTAGGAATTGTAATTATTGCCTTTGGATGGGTGTATCAAAGCTGGTGGGGAGCGTTGGGAATTGTTCCGATTTTTACCGCCGCCATCGGCTGGTGTCCCGTTTATTTGCCATTTGGTATATCAACTTGTAAAACGAACGACAATCCGAAAAGTTGATTTATATGGTTCTTCTCATTTTATAAAAGTAAAAAAAAATAACTTAAAGCTTTAATGATTTTTGCTTTTCCGCAAGATTTATCTCATGGATACCATTTTTATTTGCTTATAAATAGGCATTATCCCAATCAAGCGTTTAATTTGGGATAATGCCATAGTTTGGAAAGAGTGTCTCTGTCCATAAATTAAATCTCATGGTAATCCCCTGAGGATTTCTTTGCTCCTGCGTCGTACGTTAAATATCCCATAGAAGTCCGAATAATGATAAAGTTACCATTTTTTAACAATCAATTTGCCGCGCTATGTTTTTATGAAAATGATTCGGAAGCGCATTCCACTTTCCGGTGCGAACAAATCGACTTATTAGAACCCCTGTAAAATAATCTGTCAATGAATCCAAAAATATAGTAAATTGAGCGTAGTTAAACGAAATATTCAGCTCAATGGAATTAACAGATAAGAATTCAAGACGAAATTTTAAAGCCTTTATTTGGCATTCCACCTTTTTAGCGCTGGCTTCCAATTTTATGGATGTGGATACCATTATCCCATCTATGCTGATTAAAGCCGGGGGGACTTCCATCCATCTTGGTTTGTTGACTGCAATAATGCTCGGCGGTTCAAGTTTATTCCAGTTGGTTTTTGCCGGATTTCTGTCCAATAAACCATTAAAAAGAAAATATTTATTGTTGGGCATAAATCTAAGAGTTGCCGCGCTATTCAGCTTGGCTTTTTTATTTTTAAAATCCGCTTCATTAAGCGGCGACTTAACGATTATTTTGATCTTTTTATTCATATCGATTTTCTCTTTAAGCGGCTCCTTTGCCGGCGTTTCTTACACGGATATTCTCGGCAAAGCGATAAAGGAAAAGAAAAGATTGAAATTCTTTTCCACGCGTCAGGTAATTAACAGTATCGGTATCTTTTCATCGGCGCTGATTGTACGCAAATTGATTCGTTATTATGATTATCCCATCAATTACAGCGTGTTGTTTTTATGCGCCG
Source organism: uncultured Calditrichaceae bacterium (assembly GCA_964424545.1). Classification (GTDB taxonomy): domain Bacteria; phylum Calditrichota; class Calditrichia; order Calditrichales; family Calditrichaceae; genus JAUVIB01. The sequence goes on along the minus strand of CAYRJN010000135.1, from coordinate 7,936 downwards.
GAGCATTACTTTTAATTGCCACGCTGGGATTTTGGATGATCAAAGAACCGACGTCTACTGTAAAAGCCAAAAGGGGATTAATAGAATTTTTTAAACTTATCCCCTCTGAAATCACGAAAAATGTGAATTTAAAATATTATTTATTGATTATTAACAGTCTCGGACTCGGTTTAAGTTTATTACCCTTTGTAATACTCTATGCTAAAGTGAATTTTGGTTTATCTTATAATTTGATCGGGAATTTTCTTTTTTTCAGAACCGTCGGTATGTTGATTGCGGGCTTATTACTTTTTAAATATTCTAAAAAGATTAGATATAAAACGCTATTGAAAATAAGTTTGATTCTCGGTACACTACCGCCGCTTTTAAGCTTGTTATTTAACAATGCTCAGACTATATATCAATTTATTTTTATCGTATCCGGTATTTTTGCGGCTTCTTATTCCATTTCCGTAAGCGGCGTACTTCTTGAAATATCGACGAATGAGAACCGCGCTGTTTACGCCGGTATTTCCGGAGCCGGAAATATATTAACGACATTGTTTCCCCTTTTTGCCGGTGTATTAATAGAATTGCTGGGTTATCATATAGTTTTTATTGGCGTAGCAATGATCGTTCTCTCCAGTTATTTTTTTGTTATGAAATTGCAATGCAAAGCCGTGTCTTAACGAACGCATATTCAAAGTTGACCGTTGAGTTATTAGTAACGAATTTGCATTTTAAAATAAAGAAGTATAATTTAAAACATTCTGTCAAATAATATCCCATATAAATATGAAACCAATATATTTCATAATTCTATCTTTTATTCTGATATCAACCGTTAACGGGCAAAAATATAATTTTAAAAATTACCGTGCGAATGAAGAATTTGGTCAAAATCAAATCATCTCTATTTATCAAGATCATTACGGCTTTATATGGCTCGGCGCAGGGGGCGGTTTAACGCGCTACGACGGAGAAAGTTGGCAGCGTTTTCGAATTCAAGACGGTTTGCCCGATAATCAAATATTATCCATAACGGGTAACGGTTCTTTGCATATTTGGGTGGGAACGCCCAACGGCTTTGCCCGAGTGAATATTGCCGAAATAACGAAACCTTTTATCGAAAAAGTGTATCAAGCTCCAAAAACGCCGTTTAAAGATGTCAGCGTTTTGTTAGAGGGCAACGATAATATATTATGGATAGGAACAAGATATCAGGGATTGTATTATTTAAAAAACGGCGTCACAAAATCTCATAAAATAAATAATATACTCACATCTTTAAGGATAATTGATCTTGTTTTTGGAGAAGAGGAATTATTTGTTGTTACTAAAAAAGAAATAGTATGTCTTGATATGAAAACAAATACATACAAATATATAATAAAAAATAAAAAGTATCGCTTTACAACCATATATCCTCTTGAAAAAGAGAATAAACTGATTATCGGAACCATTGCCGGCGTATATCTTTATTCCACCGGCGAAAATAGGTTTCAATCTTACCTTAACACGCCATATAAAAACAAAAACTATTATATTTTTAAAATTAAAAAAGACAAAGATGGGCGATTTTGGATAGTTACGGACAAGGGAATTTTTAAAATTTCAACAGAAGGCGCCGAATTAATCAATCATAAAAACGGTTTAACGACGGACGGGATGCGTACTATTTTTATTGATCGCGAGAATAACTACTGGTTCGGCAGTATTAACTCCGGATTATGTAAGTTATCCAATTCGGAAATTTATAGTTACGACCGCGATTCCGGTCTAAAGTCCGGCGTAGTCAATTCCATTTGTCAAGAAAACGATCATTCGATTTTACTTGGAACGGACGACGGAGTTTATAAAATCCATAATAAAGTATTAAATAAAGATAAACGGTTTAAAGCGGCTGCCGATAAAATCATATGGCATGTATATAAAGATCGAAAAAAACGTATTTGGATCGGTGGGGAGAGAACTCTTGCCGTTTATGAAAATGGCCGCTTGATTTCCGCTCCCTATAAACAAATTGTGGAAGAAAATATTGTATTTGATATTTTACAGGATAAAAGCGGTCTTTATTGGTTTGCAACGCAGGACGGCTTATATCAAATGGCCGGTGAAGAAATAAAGCAGATGCCAATGCCCGAAAAAATTGCCATTAAGAGTGCGCTTGACGTAGAGGAATTAAGAGACGGTCGCATAGCAGTTGCCACGGATAACGGTTTATTGATTTATCAGGAGAATAATCAATTCAGTTATTTTAATAAACACTCGGGATTGCCTGTAAATTCTATTTACGTGATATATGAAAGTAAAGACGGCGTCTTATGGCTAGGCACCGATTTGGGAATTATTCGCTTTAAAAATAATCATTTTAAACTGTTTGGGGAAGAATCCGGTTTGCACGGAACGATAATTGCGGATATTATCGAAGATAAAAAAGGTAATTTATGGCTGGGCAGTGAAGAAGGTTTGGAGAAATTTTCGGATGAGCATGTCACTAAATTTATTTCGATCAAAGACGGCTTGGCCGGAAATGAATTTACCACCCAGCATTCCATTGTCGGCGATAAGCGGGGTTATTTTTGGCTTGGGCTTTTCGGCGGGCTTACGGTTTTACAACCCGATAAAATGCTTGACAATTCAATAGAACCGTTAATCTATTTTTCTACGGCCGATTATTATGAAAACGGGAAACAGGGGCAGTCGTTTTTAAACAATGATAATGTTCGTATTCCTTTCAGACGAAATAATATTACATTCGATTTTACCGGGCTATATTTTTACAATGAACACCGCTTAAGCTATTCCTATCAATTGACGGGAATAGACGACTCGCCAAAGACAATCGGTCGGGCAGGCAATATCCGTTACAGCAATTTATGGCCAGGTGAATATATTTTTAATTTTCAGGCTCTAATAGATGGAAAGCCGGTTGGGAAAGTAATCCGAAAGCATTTTATAATTCAGAAACCATTTTGGCTGCAATGGTATTTTTATCTTTTTATAGCGACGCTGCTGGCGTTTATTATTTATCGGTTTTACCGCTATAAAATAAATCGTATTTATAAACGAAATGCGGAACTCGAGGAAAAAATCCGTGAACGCACCCGTGAACTGGCATTGACCAAAGCCAATATTGAAAAGATCATCGAAAATGCAGGCAGCGCCATTGTAACGGTTGACGAGAATGACAAAATTACAACATGGAACAAAAAAGCGGCGGAAGTTTTTAAATATTCTAAAAAAGAGATGCTGAATAATAAATTAAGTTTGCTTGACCGTGAAAATGACGCCATGCCTTTTTCAAATATTATAGAAGAGGTTCGTAATAACGGCACATTAAGCCAGATTGAGATGCACAAAAACAATAAAGATAATGAAGATGTGGAGTTGATTCTTACGGCAACGCCGGTAGTGAATACCGACGGTACTATTCAGATGATTACTTTTGCTATGGAAGACTTCAGCGAGCGCAATAAACTGATAGACGCCATGGTTAACCGCGAAAAGATGCTGGCCGCCATTGAAGCCATGAACCGCCTCATGGCTACGCTGTCTCACTATTTGAATAATGCCCTCATGTCCATCACTCTTTTGGCGGAATTGTCGCAAATGGACAAAGGGCACGTGGATAAATTGTTAAAAACCATTGATGCGCAATCCGCGAGAATTACCGGTATGCTTCGCAGTCTTGGCAAACTAATTTCGGATGTCAAGTTGAAAACGCGGGATTATGCCGGCGAAGAGGGAAAAATATTCGATATTGAGCAAGAAATCAACGAGTTTGTTAATACCATCAGCAAAGAGAAGAGAGAAAAATAATTAGGCTCTTTTTCAAATATTTTCCATATTAAAAAGACTATCAAACGGCTCGGTAAAAACCTTATTGCGGAGTTCTTCAAGATTCAGGGCCGGGTCTTCCCGCTTACATGCATAGAATCGTACAATTATGCCGGGATACTGAATTAACGGATATAAGTGGATTATTTAAGCAAGCGGAAAATCATTTTTTATGCTGTTGATGATGTCCTTAAATTCTTTTTCTATCTGGAAAATTTGGCCTTTATCAAAATTCCGCCTGTAGATACGATCTATTTCCAAAAAGTAAAAGGAAATAGGGTACTCGCTTTGCTCAGGGAATAGCCGGCTGACAAACAGAGCATAAGATTTTATTTGCCATTCGTATTTTCTTCCCTCTTTGTCCAATTCGTTTTCTTTGATTTTATTGGTCTTGTAATCGACTACTTCCCAAATATTATCGTCATTCAAGATAAGGCGATCGATGGCTCCGGTAAAATAATCGTTGCCGATGCGCGCTGTAATTACCGCTTCGTTGCGGTATTCTTTGGGTTGCATGATTTTACGACCAAGCGGAGAATCGCTTATTTTTTCATACAGTCTCCGAACATCTTTTTTTAATTCCTTCGTCAACTCGGTATCAAAAATATCAAAATCAGCAAGAATTTTATCTAATAATTCCTCGTCATGGTCGTAATTTTCTTTTAGTTCTAAAAATTTATGAACAATAGAGCCGCGCAAAAGATGGTGATCGCTTTCGTAAACATCTTTTGCAAAAGTCTCATAATCCGATTCAAAAAAACCGAGATGATAACGGCGGTAATATTCTTCTTTGTTTTGCAAATAGGTCATAATTTTAGTAGCGGAAAAAGTTTGGGACGGCTGAGGAACTTTTAGCGGCAGCAGATGTTGCGGGATATTATTTTTATCGCCTTTGTAATTATCAACCGTCTCCGTTAATGTCCTGATAATATGGTAATCGCCGGATTCTTTAAAATCTCTAACAGCCTGATAATAGCCGTGAACAATACAAATTTCGAATTCAGGAAATTTCAGTATCCCTTCTTCGCTTATATCAATTCTTCGGGCAATCCATTCGAGAGGTGAGTTGTCATTAATTTTTTCCTCTTTATATTTTGCGCTCATAAAAAGATAGTTACTGGCTCGGGTGACGGCTACATAAAAAAGCCTTTTTTTCTCTGCGGATTCTTTATCTGTCGTTAAAGCTTTTAGTAATTGCAGTAAGGTGTGAGCCTCACTCGCGTCCTTTTCCGTGTTTCTAATCGCCGAGCTCAGTCCGAGGTCGGGATCAATAAGAATGCCGCCCGTATTTCCTCCCTTTTGAGGATTAAGGTAGGGTAAAAAAACGACCGGAAACTGCAAACCTTTGGAAGCGTGAATGGTCATAATTTTAACGGTTTCATCGTCTTCAATATCCACCCCGGCATCGCCCTCTTTGGTTTCGCGGTTAATAAGCTCGTGAATATTGGATAGAAAATCCTGCAAGCCGCCCAAACCGCCTGCGTCAAATGCGTCGGCAAGGTCTATCAATTTATCCACGTTAGCCGCAAGCTGTTCCCCATTTAACCCGGATAGTAGAACGGTTTTCAAAAAAGTGTCGTCAATAATTGTTTTTAACAGATCGGCTAAGGCGACACGTTCTTTTAAAGCCAGCCATTTATTGATCAATTGCGCGGCGTTTTCCAAAACCTTTTTTTCATCCGCATCATAATGCCCTTTTTTTAAACCCGAATTCAATTTATCAAGATAAAGCGCGCCGTCTTCCATGGCTAGGGAGAAAAGCGCGCTATCTGCCGCCATTAAGAATTTAGAACGTAAAACGGCTATCAAGGCCAAATCATCCGCCGGATTGGATAGGAACCGCAGCAGGTAGTAAAAATCGAATATTTCCTGGCGCTCCCAAAATCCGATACCGCCGAGCGTTTTAAAAGGAATGTTGAAGCGACGCAGCGTTTCTTCTAATTTTAAAAGATTGTTACGGCTGCGAATAAGGATGGCAATATGACCGTATTTGATCTCCTTTTCCCTTTCGGCGTTCTCTTCATAGATATAGCAAGATTTTTTCTCGTTAATAAGTTTCTCAATACGTCGGGCAATATATTCTTCTTCGCTCTGCGTCTCATCATCCGTATCAATCAAAGCGAGCTCCACCCAGCCCGATTCCGCTAAGTTACGGCGGGGACGTAAAGGATGGTAACCGACTTCATAGGGATTATCGTCGGATTCTTGTAATATTCCTGAAAAAAGATAATTAATAAATTCATTCAAACGAGGCAGAAAACGAAAACTTTCACGGAAAATTACATTGCCTTGATAATCGTCCGCTTTACCGTAATCAGCGGCAAATTTCTCTCTAACATTATTAAAAATACGTATATCGGCATTGCGAAATCCGTAAATAGACTGCTTCGGATCGCCAACGACGAATAATTTATTGTCCTGATTTCTCGCGAGAAGACTGATGATATCCCATTGCAGAGGATTGGTGTCCTGAAACTCGTCAACCATTATGAAATCAAAACGTTTTCGGAGTTTTTCATAAACGTCATCGTTGTTTTGCAGTAAACGCATGGTTAATATTTGCAGATCTTCATAATCCAATACATTTTGTTCTTTTTTAATCTCCTTGAACTTTTCAAGAGCAATGTTATACAAGCGCAGAAATGTTTTAAAGGCGGCAAACCACCGTTCATCGGCCTCTTTTAACAGCAGCCCCGGATTATATTTTTTTAAATTTTCAGCAAGCGGCGCACACAGCGCGCTTAATTCGATCAAATTGTTAGTAATTATATCGCTCCAACTTGCTTTTGATCCCAGCTTTGCGAGGTTATTATAAGCTTTCCCTTTGTTCGTAGTCATGGCCTCGACAAGGACAAAAAGTTCGGAATACATAGTTACGGAGTAGGGTGCATTTTGATAACTTTTCCAAAAAGTAGTTAACATTTCTGAAAGGGATAATGCTTTTGCGCTTTTATCCTTTTGTTTATCCAAGGATAAAATGGTATCGACAACATTAAAGATTTGATCGGCATTTTCGTTTGAGGCGCATTTTGCCGCGCGTTCTAACCAATGTTTTTCAATGAATTGGGTATAGGCTTGTAAATTAAATCGCTCATAAAGAGAGCTAATTTTTCCCATTTCATAAGGATTGGATAGAGCCGTATTTAATAGCTCTTTTATATTTCTTAGTTCTACCGTTGTAAAAAGCTGTGTCCAATTGCCATAATCACTTCCTTTTTCCATATTATTTAAAAAATCAAAAGCGTATTTAACGGATTTGGATTTGTAAATAACCGTATTGATTTCTTCCGTTACTTTAAAATCGGGCTGAATGCCCGCTTCAATGGGAAACTCGCGCAAAATTTTGGAACAGAAAGTATGAATGGTTGAGATATAAGTGGAATTTAGCTGTTCGCGTATTTGATATAGTTTTAATTTTTGAGAATCATCTTTCTCTTGCTGTAAGCGCTTTTCCACTTCAGATGCGATACGCTCCATCATTTCACCGGCGGCTTTATTGGTAAAGGTGATGGCGAGAATATTTTTGACGCGCTGCGGGTTTTGTATTGCGATTTTTAAAAATCGATCGGTTAATATTTTAGTTTTTCCGGATCCGGCCCCGGCCGTGACGGAAATATTTTTATCTAAGGCTAAGGCCTGTTTTTGTTCGTCGGTAAGATTATTGTCCATTAAATTCGCTCTTGGTAAATTATATTAAAAATCATTGTTCATTTCAATACGAAACCATAAACACCTAATCAATAATAAAATCCAGCGCTTTCTACTTCACGTTAAAATAAAGATTTCCTTTCCCGATTCGTCGGGAACGCAATAACAGATATGCTACATTTATTGACCAATTTACGATATTCATAGATCGCTACCGTTAAAAACAAAAATTGTTTATCTCTCGGAACGTGCCGATTATATTATTTTATAATGGTAGAAGAACCTTGACCGTCGTTCCTTTTCCTGTTTTGCTTTGCAGTTCGATTTTGCCTTTATGCGCCTCCACAATCCATTTACAAATGGAAAGCCCCAAGCCGCTGCTGTATTCTTCTCTGCTGCGGGATTTATCGGCGCGGTAAAAGCGGTTAAAGACAAGGGGCAGGTCTTTTTCATCGATGCCGCAGCCGTT
>CAYRJN010000134.1:0-10753 GCA_964424545.1 uncultured Calditrichaceae bacterium | reverse complement strand
AATATAATTGTTTAGATATTGTTCAAGATTTACGGTACCCGTCAACATTTTCTCTTCTATATTAGATTTCATCTCTTCCTGCATTTTGAAGATGATGTAGCTTATGAGTAATAACGTCGGTATTAAACTCAAAATGATGAAAAGAAAGAATGTTTTTGTGCGAATGGAATTTCTTATCATTTAGATAACTTAATATTTTACAATGGTTTTGTCTTTAAAAAATAACATCTAAATTATCATTTTTTTTTGTGATCGTTGTGATTATTATCAATTATATCGGTTAGTTTATAATTTCGTTAATTTTATCCATTGATTTATTTTTCATGATTTCCCCTAAATCGGGTTAATTGTTTGCTCGTATAAGTTAAAAATGTAAATGATTCTATTCAAGTTATATGAAAAATTAAATATGGTTTTTTTGATGTTATATCGTTTAATTGTCGGGAAAAACCGTCGTGGAGTTTCACAAAGGTCTGAAAAACGCTATTTAAGCAATTCAAATAAACTAAATTTTGACGCTTTTTTGTCAAACGTTAAAACCGTTTCGCATTTTTCTTCTTTTGCACAAAAGGCAATTAAAAGGTCTGAAAGATCAAAGTTGTTATTTTGTGCCGCCTGAGCAAAAAGTTGTATAGCCGGCCGATGCTCAAATTTTAAAATTGGTAATAATAGCAATTCATTTATTGAGTCAATGATATCATTTCTCTTTATTTTATATGCCGATTCTAAAACCCAAATTAATTCTAAAACTACTGGTAACGGTACAAAAAGTTCTATTTTTTTTCTTTCGGCCATTTTAAATAAATTATAAACTTTTTTTGCCTGAAGAGTATGGTCACCGACAAGGAAACGGACCAGAATATTGGTGTCTAAGCCTTTCATTTGAATTTATCTTTCATCCTATTACTAACGGCTTTGTCTATATCTTCAAGAGAGAACTTGTTTTGTTCCGATTTATGCAGTTTGCAATATAGGTCGTCAACCTTTTTAGAAAGAGGTCTGATAATAGCTTTTTGATCTTCTGTGATAATAATCTCGATTTTATCCCCACTATGCAGTTTTAACGATTCCCTGATTATTTTAGGAATCGTAACCTGTCCCTTCGTGGTAAGCGTTGCTATTGCCATAATATAATCCTTACTATATTTATATTCCTTACTTAAAGGTAAGGAATAATCGCCCTTTTGTCAATACGGTTTTAAAATCGTATCAGGGTGAAAAAACGGACACAGAGTTTCACGAAGGAGGCACGGAGAACCAAAAAGCGGTTTGACTATAATATTAAGATTTCGTATCTTTTTAAATTATAAATAGTGCCCGTTTACGCAACCATAATCTGTTCGTAGAAGATCTATAGATTGGCTGAATGAAAAGTCCATAAGTAATAGAGATTCTAATAAAAGTTTATGTTGTAAAAAAACATCGGGGGAGTATCATTAATTAACGAGAGGATAGACATGGATAGAATAAAAAAAATCGCCGTAACAAGGAGAAATTTTATCCGACTCGGTAGTCTGGCAATCGGTGGTAGCGCTTTAGCCGGCACCAGTGTTGTTCAGGCTGAGGAAACTAAAGTAAAAAATAATATTAGTCTTCGCCGGCTTGGACGTACCGGCTTTATGGCTTCGGACGTCGGCGTCGGAACCGTGGGCTTAAAGGAAGCCAATGTAATCCGTTACGCTTATGATAAAGGAATAAATTATTTTGATACGGCCGAAGGATACGGCGGAGGAGAATCGGAACGCAAAATAGGCGAAGTAATGAAATATATGCAGCGCGATAAGATATTTATCACCACAAAATTACATATCAGTGCAAAAGAATCGGAAGAGTCCATAATTGAACGCTTCGAAAAGTCCCGTAAAAGACTTCAGACCGATTATGTGGATTGTTTATATATGCACAGCGTCAAAAAAATATCGCTTCTTGATCATAAAGCCTTTCACGCGGCAACCGATAAACTTAAAAAGCAGGGAAAACTACGTTTTATCGGTATTTCATCGCATGGAGCCGGTGGAAAAAATGACGATACTATTGAAAAGGTGATGACCGCCGCAGCAGAGGACGGACGTTTTGATGTTGTTCTTTTTGTTTATAATTTTTTAAACAAAGACGCGGGTGAGAGGATATTGGAAATCTGTAAAAAACACGATGTGGGTACTACCGCTATGAAAATATCACCGGGTTATGTGGAGGTGGGACTGTTTGATCCCGAAAATCCTTCCGAATCGCAAATTAAAGAGATTGAAAAACACATAAAGCGGGGGCGCTCGCGCAAAGAAGTGGAACAACGTTATAAAAATTGGGCGAAAAAACAGCAGGAAGAGATTAAACGGTACAAGCCTTTTTTTGAGAAGTATAAGATTAAAACTAATGAGCAATTGCGCGAAGCTACGGTTCAGTGGGTACTGAATAACAAGAAAATGAATGTTACGTTAATAACCATGACCAATTTTGATATTGTGGATAAAATTTCTTCCCTTTCAGGAACAAAGCTTAGTTATGGAAATGCAGAATTTCTGAAAGATTATGAAAAATATCTTGGCGGCCAATATTGCCGTCATGGCTGCGATGTGTGTTTTGAGGTCTGTCCTCATGATGTGCCGGTTAGTAAAATTATGCGTTACTCCTATTATTATTCTATGCAGGGCAGAGAAAAACTGGCTATGGAAAAATATAATCGTTTGAGAGAGCGGCAGGCGGTAAGCTGTTTGGATTGCGACGCTCCTTGCCTCGGCGCTTGTCCGCATAACGTTGATGCGCAATTACAACTCATAAAAGCCCATTCGTTATTAAAGTTAGCATAGTAAAAGTGAAAATATGTATAACAAAATATTAATTGTTTTTCTTGCCGTTACGGTAAGCTTGGTTGCAGGCGATTATCAATTTCCGCAAATAGCAGGTTGGGAAACGGAGGATACGGTTGCCGTTTATGACGCTTCCAATTTATGGGAAAGAATAGACGGCGCGGCGGATCTCTTTTTAAATTATAACTTTCAGCAGCTTTATGCGGTCGATCTGCTTAAAGATAAAATCGCTTTGGCGCTTGAAATATATGATATGGGAACGCCTCTCAATGCTTTCGGAATTTATAATACGGAAGCGCCGTATAATAAAAAGAAATTAAACATTGGAGCCGAAGCGTGTCTTTCGCCTCCGATGCAGGGTTTTTTTCTAAAAGGCAAATACTATGTTAAAATTGATGTGTTTGAAGGAAAAATATCTGAAAATGACGAAATAGAAATTTTTAAAGCGGTCGATGCCGCGCTTGCCGGACATCGTTCCCTTCCTGCGGAAATCGAGCTGCTTCCTAAATATTATATTCACGGCAGCGTATCGTATGTTAAAAGCAGCTTTCAGGGACTCGGTGAATTGCAAAACTGTCTTACCGCCGAGTATGAATCCTCCGATAGTAAACGATTTAAGTATTTTATCGTTATAGATGAAATAAGTTTCGTAAAAAGTCTGCCGAAAAATTGGAAAACAATCGAACATAATGGGCATGTCGTCTATTTTAGACAGATTCCATATAAAGGCTTTATCGGTCTTTCGATTATCGACGGTAAAATCCTTGGTGTGACGGATTCGAACACAAGGGAATTGATGCTTAAAAGATTCGATGCGTTAATTCCTATAAAAGAATAATTTTCCATGTTCTATTTGAACGTTTGGCGATAAAAAAATATTTCTTTTAATTAATCACTTTGTTTTTTTACAGTGTTGATTATGAATATTGAATAGTGCATGCTGAAATAAAAAGCGATTGAATTACGTCCTACGGTCGGATGCAGTGATTAAAGAGATAGAAAAATTCTGCGGATGGAAATATTTTTTACCCAACCTTCGGCCATTCGTTTGGAACAATAGGGAGATGGAGAAGGACGAATTACGCCAACATTTTTGATGCGGCCTAGACGGATAGGGGGCTGCCATCTCGTTAACAACCGAGAAGGATTAACACACTTTTTAGATGAACAGCCGAAAGATATATCTCGCGGCAACTCAAAACCCCTTTTTTAGTATAGTATTTCAACTGCCTGCACTGTCATTGCAAGGCTCCCGCATGAGCGGAAAAACGTGACAATCTCTTCCAAAATTGTTGTTTTTTGTAATTCCGATACAACCAAATATCTTTTAATATACTTTTCCCATCATGTTTTACTAATATTTTTATCAATGATCGAGCTAAAATCGGCAATAGGAAAATCGTTCTCAAATTGGAAGAAAATCTATTTAGCAATATTTATGTTTAATCAATCGTAAAAAAATATTAACATTTGATAAATATTGTGCGATATATCAAGCATAACGGCTTATTTCATAGGTAAAATAAATCTATCGCTGAAATAGTTTGATATTTAATGTTTTTTTTTATTAAATTGCTATTGTTAAGTATTTCGTCTTTGTGGACATATTTTTCGATTAAATATCTGATTTAATAAGAACATAACTTCGCAAAGTGATTAATGAAAAAAGTACAGGTAGAATCGTCAACGTGTCATTCCTTCGAAAGAAGGAATCCGAATGTAGACAATAGCAAGATTTAGATTCCCGATAGAAACCTTCGGGAATGACAAGGAGGAGGAGAATGTAGAAAAGGCAACAAAAAAGTCCAACATTGTCATTCTCAGATAAATTGGAGAATCTAAAAGACGGCCTATGTGAACGATGCATAATTTCAAAATTGAGAAGAATACAAAAATAAATGCAGATGTCCGAAATCGGTAGTTTTTTGAAATTCCGATACGACAAAATACAATAATCAACTGAGAATTAAATTTGGGAATCTCCTAAAAGCATATTGGAATGATATAAATTGAGTAAAATTAGAGTAATCGGGGGAATTAAACCTTCCAAGATGAGCTAAGAGAAGTTGCTTTTATCGCATTAACCGCTAATAAAAAGGTCATATTTTTACGGAATATGGAACAGATTAGCCGAATTTTATTAAAAACATAAAATATCCTAAACTATTTTCAAAATTGTTCGATAATATAAAATGTTCACGGTGCTTTGTTTCAGATCTTTGACGTATATCAATGCGTCATTTCTTCGAAAGAAGGAATCTTAATGTGGGCAGTGGCAAGATTTAGATTTCAGATAGAAACATTGGGAAATAATAAATGGGAGGTGGATGTTGGTACGGTATCAAAAAAGCCACCATTGTCCTTGCTCGATTTGATCGGACAATCTAAAATGGAGTTGATAAAAATATTTATAATTTATAAAATGGCAAATTTGAAATTATTTTAATAAGAATACGGATATGACTTTAAATGTGTTATTTTTTGAAAATCCTATAAAAATATATTAAGGAGGAGAGGTCGTGAAAAAAATAAGCATGACTGTAATTTCGCTGTTAATGTTTATGTTATTAACAAATACGGTATTTGCTGCGGATGGCAAAAGCGCGGATAAAATAAACATTGCTGTCCTTTCTCTTGAGAGTCGAGGCGGGTTATCCCAATCGGAAATAGGCACATTAACGGATAGACTCCGTTCCATGCTGGTTCGGACGCATGCCTTTAATGTGGTTGACCGAGGTCGTATGTCTGAGATATTAGATGAACAGGGGTTCCAGATGACCGGATGTACTTCTACCGAATGCGCCGTGGAAGCCGGTAAAATCCTCGGTGTGGAGCAGATGGTTTCCGGAACCATCGGGCGTATCGGTAAAATGTATACGATCGATATTATTTTACTTGACGTAACCACTTCAAAAATCTTAAAATCTTTGACGCGCGACTACACTGGAGAAATTGAAGGGCTTGTCGCTGAGATGAGATCAATTGCCGAAGAGTTGGCTGGTAAAATGAATGCGAATAAAAAATCAAATGCATATACACTCGTTGTAAATACAACGCCGTCCGGCGCCGATGTCTATGTCGATCAAAATTTAGTAGGTACCACGCCATTGAAATATTCTGTTCAGAAAAATAAAAGCATTTCGGTTGTCATTCATAAAAAAGGGTACAAAGCCGTCAAAAAAGATATTTCTATGACAAAAGACCAATTTATTAAAATGAATTTGCAACAAGGGAGCGGTGTGGCTGCAACAGAATATAAAGAAAGTGAAAAAGGCGGCGGCAGCTCAACTTTATGGTGGATACTCGGTGGCGCGGCGGTTGTGGGCGGCGGCGCAGCTTATTTTCTTACACAGTCACCTGCCGATGACAGCGGTACATCTACAACTACTGAAGCATTTCCGGAGCCGCCTACACGGCCGCAGTGAGATATATTAAGATTAATATTACTATAATTGCGGATTAAAATAAACGATAACTATTTTTTTAGCCTAACTAATTAATAAAAAAGGGGTGAAAAATTATAATGAAACATCTATCTAAAATTTTATTACTGATTGCGGCTTCAATATCGATTCTTTCTGCGCAAGGCAGCCGACAACAAGATTCGCTGGCTCTTGTCGCTCTTTATAATAGCACTAATGGTTCTAACTGGACGGACGATAGCGGTTGGCTTACCTCCGATACATTGGGGAATTGGCATGGTATCGACGTAAGCGGCGGCAGAGTGGTCAGAATTTTCTTAGATAACAATAATCTAAGCGGTACATTACCTGCAGAGATAGGTGATTTGACCGCTCTAAAAGTATTACTCCTCTCTAAGAACCAGATTAGTGGTTCCCTACCCGAAGAAATAGGTAATTTGAAAAATTTAACGGATTTTGAAATTGCTCAGAATAAAATAAACGGCCCCTTGCCGGGTTCTTTATGGACGCTAACTAATTTGACAGACTTAAGAATTTATATGAATCCTATTGGCGGACTAATCCCGCCCGCAATCGGGAATTTAACGAATTTGACTTATTTGGCAATGACTTATAATGATTTTACAGGGAGTATACCCGAAGAAATTGGCAATCTAACCAAGCTCAAAGGACTACTTTTATATAGAAATCAATTAAGCGGAACGCTTCCCTCTTCTATGGCAAATTTAACAAAGTTAAATCAATTATCTCTCGGTTATAATCATCTAAGCGGAGAGATCCCTTCATGGATAGGAAATTTATCCGCATTAAAATATAATTTAGATCTTTCTCACAACCAATTTAGCGGCGCTGTGCCCCAAGAGATTGCAAATTTATGGCTGCTCGAAGTACTTAATCTGTCTGATAATGAATTAACGGAAATGCCGTTAATTGTCAATATGCCATTGGATTCGGCATTGGCCGAGTTGGATATTCAAAATAATAACTTTGATTTCGGCGATATAGAACCCAATATTAACGTTCCTTCAAATACTTACAATTATTCACCGCAAGACAGTGTCGGCATACTTATTGATACGCTGGTAGAAACCGGTCAAAACTTTACGCTTAACTTAAACCCTCCTGTGGGCGGCGATTATAACCAATATCAGTGGTATAAAGGAGAGTCGGCGGTTTCGTATATTCTTACAAGTCCTGAGTATACTATTCCGAACATAACAATAGATCAAGCGGGCGATTATATATGTCGTATAACCAATACGGTTGTTACGGATTTAACGCTAAACAGCCGTCCCTTACGTTTGAATGTTGTTTTATCGGATAGGGATAGAGATTCCTTGGCGCTTGTTGCTTTATATGATAGTTTGGGAGGTCCTTCATGGACGAACCAAACCAACTGGTTAAGCGGCGAAAATATTGAAAACTGGTATGGCGTGAGCAGTTATGGCGGAAGAGTCGTCAACTTAAATTTGAGTAATAATAATTTAAGCGGAATTATTCCCGCTCAGATTTCCGATTTAACGAATTTACAGAGTTTGGATTTTCGCGGGAATAATATACAAGGTTGGATTCCGGAATCGCTGGGCGCTATGATGAATTTAGAAATTTTAAACCTTGGAGACAATCAATTAACCGGTAAAATTCCCATACAATTAAGTGAATTGACAAACTTAACGCATTTACATTTAAGTAATAATCGTCTGATTGGAAATATCCCTTCGCAAATTAAAAACCTTATTAATCTTGAAAGATTAAGTTTAGATGGCAATGAACTTGGGGGAGAGATTCCTCCTGAGATAGGCCAAATGCCTAAATTACGGGCTTTGGCTTTGGAGAATAATCAAATCAGCGGCGCGATTCCTGCTGAGTTAGGACAGCTTGCCAACACTTTGGAAGAATTAACCCTTTTTCATAATCAATTAAACGGTAATATTCCGTCTACAATTGGCGAGCTGACAAAGTTGGTAATTTTAGCGTTACATGAGAACCAATTAAGCGGTTTTATCCCGACTGCAATTGGGAACCTAACTGATTTGCAGGTATTAGCGCTTTCAAAAAACAATTTAAGCGGTCAATTTCCTATCGAACTATTAAATCTGCATAAACTTGTACTTTTATGGTTAGATGATAATCAATTGAGCGGCGCCATTCCAAGTAACATAAAGGATAATTTATCAGGGTTGCATGACTTTAGGATTAATAATAATCATTTTAACGAATTACCCTTATTACCATCATCATTGGATTCCTTATTTATTCAAGAGAACCAATTTGATTTTGGAGATATTATCCCGAATATTAATGTAGCCGGCAATGCCATTGTTTATGCGCCGCAGGATAGTGTGGGAGAAGCTATTGATACAACTATATATACGGATAGTTCTTTTTCCATAAGCGTTAACGTTGCCGGAGAGAATAATATATATAAATGGTATAAAAATGGTACGCTTATAAACGGAGCCGCATCAAGTAGCTATTTAATTGAAAATATCAACAGTGAAGACGCCGGCGTATATCGTTGTGACATAACCAACGACGCGGCCCCTGATTTAACCTTAAACCGCCGGAAAATTCATATTAATGTAGTTGATTATTTAATATTTCCGGATGTCTTAACTAAAGAGGCGACGAATATTACCAATGCAAGCGCTCAGCTTAACGGCTCCGTAACAACTAAAAATCAAAAAGTTGTTTCTACGTATTTTCAATATGGGCTGACTAACGATTATTTAAGCGGCACTAGCACTCCATCGTTAATAACCAACCCAATACCTGAAAATACAATAGTATCCGATTTTAATTATGAAATTACTAATTTATTGCCTGATACGATATACTATTTTCGTTTGGTCGCCAAGGGAGAGGATAATGTCATTTATTATGGTAATGATTTGACCTTTAGGACAAATAGTGTTGTTCCGCCTGACGTTCAAACAAAGTCGCCTACGGATATTACACAGTCAAATGCAGTTCTACACGGTATGATTAGTGCTAAAGACCAAAAAGTTGTTAAAGCTTTTTTCTTATATGGTTTAACGACCGATTATACCGATAGTACTGATAATTTACTTTCGAATGCAATTTCCGAAAATACAACCGTGTCCGATATTAATCATCAAATTACTAATTTATTACCCGATACGACTTACCATTTTCAACTTGCTGCAAGAACGGACGATAATCGTTTGTATTACGGAACCGATCTCACCTTTCGTACTTTAGCGGCTACCGAAACCAACAATACCGTTGCCATAACGGAAGAGGCGCAAAATATATCCATAAACAGCGCCGAATTGTTTGGCCGTTTGAATCCAAATGGAATAGAATCGACAGCGGAGTTTCAATACAGCACGGATAATTCGTTTTCCGGCGGTATTACACATGTAAAACTTTACAGTTCCACTGATAATCAATATTTTTACGGGTCATCGGAGATTGAGGTTAATCAACGGGTTACGGGCTTACAATCCAATACCACCTATTATTATAAAATAGTTGTTTATAATTCTGCAGGTACAAAAACAGGCGCTGTAAAGAATTTTACTACTTCCGAATATTCACAGAAAATCCAACTCACCCATACTTTTTATTTTCCTGACAAAAAGAAATCGGAATATAAAGCATCCGATTATGTAATCATAGGTCTGCCTGGAGAAAGTAATATGCCTATCGGACAGGTTTTAGGCGGAACATTCGGAGAAGATTGGACGGCTTATTGGGATAATGGGGAAACAGATAATTATTTGGTTAAGTTCGATCCCACTGCAGGTACAAATTTATTTTGGTTTACAATAGGTAAGGCTTTCTGGGTTTTGAAAAAAGGTAATATTGCAATAAATAATCAGAGTGATAATGCTGAAGTGAATAATAAGGGCGAAGCTATGATTCCCGTTCACGCCGGGTGGAACTTAATTACAAATCCTTTTAACGAAGATGTAATTTGGGATAACGTGAAAACGGTCAATTCCAATGGTGATCCTGTTGTAGATCTTAGTGATTTGTGGAGGTTTGCCGACGGGACATTTAGTAAAGCAAATATTCTACGGTCTTATGAAGGGTTTTATGTTTATGCAAGCGGCCCTATCGTTCTCAATATTAAGGTTCCTTATCCGGTTCAAGGTAGCGCTAAAAAAATAACGACTCCACCTGCTAAAAAAATTGTAGACGGCTGGGAAGCGAATATTATACTTAATTCACAAGAATATACGGATAATTCAAGTTGGTTCGGCGTGTCAAATAATGCTGATGAAGGTTTTGATCCTCTCGATTCCCCTAAACCTCGAGCATTTGGAGATATTCTTAATTTATCCTTTGAACATCCGGAATGGGAAAAAAGATGCGTTAGTTTTGCCAGCGATATTCGGGCGCCGTTTGACGATTTGGAAAACTGGGATTTTACGGTTAATGCCGAAAAAGGGAAAAAAGCCGAACTGTCTTTAAAAGGCTTGGAAAATATACCCGATGAATTTGATGTTTATCTAATTGACAAAACGCGTTCTCAATATCACAATTTAAGAGATGATG
>CAYRJN010000133.1:7866-10786 GCA_964424545.1 uncultured Calditrichaceae bacterium | reverse complement strand
GGCTGTGAGAAGAAGAGATGCCCCGTACCTGTGCTGAAATTATTAAGCATCTTCCCCTGAAAAGTACGGCAACCCATGCGCGTTATTCCGGAAGCGAAGTGGCTATGCTGATATCCACCGATATTAAAATCGAAAGAGAAAAAGCGACTAATGTAGTAGAAAAAGGCGATGTTGTCTATATCTGGCTGAATCGCGATGATCATTACGGATTGGATGACGATGTTTCGGAAATCGCTTGGTTTTATGACAAAGACGCTCGTCCGGCAATGGCGGAGGGGCCTGTTCATGCCAATATTTTTGCTAAAATTGAGGGCGATGCGGAGGAGTTTTACAAAGCATCGGCCGATACACGCATTACCGGCGTTAAGACACTAAGAATCAGTCTGATAGAATCGTAAAAAGGAGATCAAATGTCACTAAAAAAAGCGGAAGATATTAAAACAATTGGACTGGTTGGACTTGGTTTAATGGGACAGGGAATTTGCAGTTGTTTGATCGCCTATGGTTTTAATGTAATTGCTTACAGCCGCACCAAAGCGCGTGAGCAGGAGACGATAAAACATGTTGAAGAGAGCCTTGTAAAAATGGTAAATCGGGGCATATTAAAACCGGAAGAGAAGAAAGGCTGGCAGCAGCGTTTTAAATATGTAAATGATTTAACCTTGATAGAGGGTAGCGAATTTGTAGTGGAGACGGTAGGCGAGAGTTTAGAATTAAAACGCAGTATCTACGATACGCTGGAATCCGTACTTGATGAAGACACCGTAATCGCTACCAATACATCGGGAATATCAATTTCACTATTACAGGAGAAGATGAAACATAAAAAGCGTTTTATTGGAATGCACTGGGCAGAACCGGCCGAAATAACCCATTATCTCGAAATATCACGAGCGAAAGATACTGAAGATGAATATGTGCAACTCGCCGTGGAAATTGGCAAAAGGCTGGGTAAAAAACCAACGGTTCTTAATTTCGATATTTCCGGTTTTATTTCTAATCGTTTAATGTATGCTATGTTGCGTGAAGCGATTCATCTTGTAGAGAGCGGCGTAGCTGATGTTGCAACGGTTGACCGTTCTTTTCGTAACGATATCGGTTGGTGGGCGTCTCTTTTCGGTCCTTTTCGCTGGATGGATATTACCGGTTTACCTATCTACGCAAAAGTAATGAAAGGAATATTTCCGGATCTTGACAATAGAACGAAAGTTCCTGAATTGATGAAGGAGAAAGTGGAGTCGGGGGCACTATTCTATAGTTATGAAAATGGGAAAGAGAAATTATGGGAAGAAGTATGGACAGAATTTACCCATGATATCAGGGAGATCGTTGAAAAATATGAAACTTGGATTGATTTGGACAAATAGTTTACCGTAATCATAGTTGAGATTGAATTAAAGGAAGATAATATTAATATAAGCAAACCGGGAACAAGTGAGCAAGAAATTAATATAAAAATTGAATAGGCCGAAACAATAAGGTAATAATTAGTATAAATAGGAAAAGTAGAAATGAGAATTGATCATCGGCATTTTTTACTGTTTTTCTTGTTGGTAATGGTGACTCTGTCTTCATGCAAGCAAAAAGAAGAAATAATCCGGCCAAATATTTTGGTGATCATGTCCGACAATCAATCATGGAATCATTTGGGATGTTACGGAGCCCCTGTTTTAAAACCCCCAATATTGACAAGATAGCAGAACACGGCGTTAAATTTACACAAGCCTATTGTGCCGCTCCGTCTTGTACGGCCGCGCGTGCCGGGATGCTAACCGGTCAGGATATCTGGAGATTGGAAGAAGGCGCGAACCTACATGGAATCCTTCCTAAAAAGTTTCCGCTCTACACTGATTTGCTGCAAGAATCGGGGTATTTTGTTGCTTCCCAAGGTAAGGGTTGGGGACCTGGAAATATAAAAGATAGCGGCAGAGAGTATAATCCCGGTGGAAAAAGATAAAAATCATTTAGAAATAAAAATAGTTCAATAGTTTAATTAAACTTGGAGATGAAAATGAAATCCAACTTATACTGGATACTGTTTTTTATTGTTTTTATCGCAATATCAAGTTGTGAAGATGGTTTAAAAAAAGACAGTCAATTGTTTTTGGAAATACCCGGCAAAGAGAATTGGAAACCAATGTTGGAATATACATTGAATTTGCATAAGAGAAGTATTCACCCAAAATCATACCCCTTCATTTTTGAATGGGAAGAAATGGGACCAGGATATTGCTATGGCACAGCATTTGGCCATTGGGATATTATTCATCAAACTTTTGATGCTTTGGTCTATGATAAAAATCATGCTGTAAAACAGCTATATAATGATATTATTAATCAAGAACCTAATGGTTTAATCCCCGGATCTATTTGGATGAAGGGTGGATTATCCAATAGAAAAGAAGTGAAATGGAGTAAAAACAACCAGGGGCATCCGCCGGTTTGGGTGGTTGCGGTTGATGATTATATTGAATTAACTAAAAACGATTCGATTTTACATACTTTCTATCCCGCTCTGGTAAGGCAAATAACCTGGTTCGAAAATGAACGAAAAGCAGAATCCGAGGGATTTTATTACAATGATATTTTGATAAAAAGATGGGAAAGCGGGGTTGACCAGGGTGTCCGGTTCGATGGTACAGATTTTGGGCCCTGGGCCTGCATCGATGCAACTTCACATGTTTATATGCTATACAGCTATTGCCAAAAATGGTCAGAACAACTTGGAATGGATTCTCGGTATTTTTCGAAAAGAAAAGAAGAGTTGAAAAGATTTATTAATGACAGTCTCTACTGTGCTGAGGATAAGATGTATTATGATATATGGGCTATTCGAAACCCGAAATTAAGGCATTATGTTTTTGAAAATTTTTGGCCAATGATAGTGGGAGCGATTAGTAGTGAAAGAGCTAACTCGTTA
>CAYRJN010000133.1:0-7856 GCA_964424545.1 uncultured Calditrichaceae bacterium | reverse complement strand
TAATTGATGATTATTTACTTAATCCAAAACATTTCTTTACTCCCCATCCCATCTCTACGGTATCGGTTAGCGATCCAAAGTTTGAACTTCGACTGTGGCGTGGCCCTGCCTGGAACAGTATAACCTATTGGATAGCCAGGGCTTGCGTTAGCTATAACAGGCCTGATGCTGCAAAATTAATTTTGGGGAAGGCATTAGATGCCACAGCGGAGCAATTTAAAAAAACAGGTACTATATGGGAATTCTACCATCCTTTCTTAGGAGATCAGGAAAAATTAATAAGAAAACCAGAAACAAAAAAGAAAATACCTTGTGAAGATTATTTAGGGCATAACCCTTTAATTGCTATGGCTGATTTATATCGTAAGCTGATTGAAAAATAAGTAATAAAAGTTGTAAATGGGTGGTGAGAATCAGGATTTTGATGATATAATCTTTATTTTTGGTTAGATGATGGAAGTGTATCCATTCGGTGAAGTACATCTTGTTTGAGTAATATTTCTTCTTAAGTTAATAGTATTAATCTTCATATTCAAACTTAGGAGGAAAGATGGAATCAAATAACACTATCCGCAGCAGTCGGGAAGAGATGTTTGCGCTTATTGAAAAATATCTTGACAGTTCACAGTCCCGGAAACAATTCTGCATTGATAATACTATAAAAGGGTGTTTAAATAAACAGTTATACCTTAATGGCTATAAATAAAAGAATAATTCTTAAAGTTAATGGATTTTAACTTTTAAATTAAAAAAAGAAAGTTTCGGATAGTTTTAAACGACGGAATGCTTAGTGTGGGCGAATACGCTAATAACAATAAAACGTATGGTGTCAAGATACGGATAGGAAATTATTTATTGCGTAGGGAAAAACCTTAACGAAAAAATAATCCGAAAAGGATTTGAACGCTTATTAGATTTTTATCAATATTGTGATAATATCCGAATTCGCCGAAATCCAGGAGTTGATAGTTAACATTAACGTCAAACATTATTTGTTTGTATTTGTAAAAACAGCCGAATTCAAGAGCAATGTTTCTATTATTGCCGATATTAAATGGGCCGTATTCGGGGCATCCTGCAGATTCATCGTCGCATATATATTTATTCTCGTTAATATTTTGTGATGAGTAAATTCTATTATAGTCATTCTTTGTATAATCTTTGACAGGTAGCAAAAAAGAGAGACCTCCGTAAGCGCTGATTTCTTTATTTTTTCGTATATATAACGGGTAGCCGTAGAGAAAAAGAAATTCAAAGTATCCTGCCGCCGCATAGAGATGGTCGATATAACCGCCTTTTTTGGAATAAAAAATACCTGTTGAAAATAATAATTTTTTGCTTATTTGACTATCGTAGCGTAATCCAACGCTAAATCCTTCGCCAACTCCAGGTTCTTCGGCGTTTATAAATAAAGAAAAATTGGCTCCCGTTTCAATACTCAAGCGCGATAGGGAATCTGGATATCCATCCGCTACAACGGATAAAGGAATAGAAAGAACAAAAAGTGCGAATAATCTTTTCATACTATGCGGTCTGTTTTTTTTTTGTTTGATAAAATAATTTATTCTAATCTATCGCCTGTTTCAAGTTTATTCCTAAAATAACAATTTGTACGCATGTGAGTTATGTATTAAATTGTCTAAGTCTGCGGTTTATATCCGACGAATTTAATATCAAATTAATAGTGGAGTCAATGATGTCTAAATATATTACACTACTTTTATTGTCTTTTCTGATTATGAATAATTCCGTATCGGCTCAAAATGAAATTTACGTTAGGCCGCTTAATGATCGCGAAAGAATAAATATCGATTTTAACTGGCTCTTTTATCCCGGAGATATCAATGGAGAAGAAGAAACGCATCAAGTGAATAAGCGTCCTTGGCAGCGCGTTAATTTACCGCATGACTGGACAATAAATGGGCCGTTTTCTGCCGAAAACAATACGACACAAGGATTTTTGCCCATGGGGATCACTTGGTATAAAAAAGGATTACGCTTTCCTGAGAGCTATGAAGGTCGGAAAATATATATTGTTTTTGACGGCATTTATCGTGAAAGCGACGTTTGGATGAATTATGCTTATATTGGCCATCATACTTCCGGTTATACGAGTTTTGTCTATGATCTAACCGATTATGTTCAGATAGGGAGAGAGATTCCCAACAGTCTGCGCGTTCGCGTAGACGGCCGTCGACACGAGGAGGATATGTACGAAGGCAATGGAATATATCGTCATGTATGGATTGTAGTTACCAATAAACTTCATGTGGATAATTGGGGTGTATTCGTATCGACGCCGGAAATTACGCCAAACAGAGCGAAGGTAAAAATTGAAATAAAAGTAAAAAATGGCTACACGGAAAATAAACAATTCAAATTAATAAATAAAATTGTCGATGCAAGGGGGTATGTCGTCGCCAAAGTCTCATCCGGTTATATTTTGCCGGCGGGTGGAGAAAAGGTGTTTATACAAAATATCGATGTATTGCAACCGAAATTATGGGCTATTGATTCTCCTTATTTATACAAAGTCTATTCAGAAATTGAACTGTCTGGTCAAACGGTCGATGTTTATGAAACGCGATTCGGTATCCGCTCTCTTTATTTTGAGGCTGAAAACGGATTCTTTTTGAACGGAAAACATATAAAATTACGAGGTTTCTGCGCCCATTACGATATGCCCGTGTTGGGAAGCGCGTTGCCCGATCGCCTTCAACGCGACCAAATGATTGCCATGAAAAAAGCGGGATTTAATCTTTATCGTTCCAGTCACAATCCTGCAACGCCGGAACGGTTGGATTTTTGCGATGAAATCGGTATGTTGGTTTGGGATGAATGCGAGCGAAAATTGGAGAGCAAAGAAGTTGAACTGCCTTTGGTGGAATCAACGATTATTAGGGATCGCAATCATCCGAGCGTTATTTTGTGGTCGTTGGAAAATGAGTCGCCCCTGGAAAGCACGCTATTCGGAGCGGATATAATCAGAGCGGCAACGGAATTGGCTCATAAACTCGATCCCACAAGAATGACCACGTTTGCGGCTTCAATGCCCGTGAATGAGAACGGTTACGGAGAGGCCGTTGATGTGGTTAGTTACAATTATAATTGGCTGCGCGCCGATCAGGATCATCTTGATTCTCCGGAGTGGAAAATCGGTTTAATAAGCGAATATTCGGCCAAAAAGACGCGCCGGGGTGTATATGGGATTAATCCAGAATATAATATGTTCGAAGGCGAGATTCAGGATATATACAGCGCTTGTGTCAGCGTTGAAGGATATTGGAAACGAATTCGCACCCGCAAATGGCTTGGCGGCGGTTGTTTATGGGCGGGGATTGATTATTGGGGCGAAGGAACGCTTTGGCCGCTTTCACGCTCGGGATACGGTATTATCGATATGGGCATGACGCCTAAAGATCAATACTATTATTTTACTTCTCTTTGGACGCAAAAGCCGATGATTCATATTTTTCCGCATTGGACCTGGCCGGGCAAAGAGGGACAAAAGATAAAAGTATGGGGTTATACAAACTGTGACGAAGTGGAATTGTTCTTAAACGGCCGTTCCCTTGGTTTGCAAAAAAGGCAACTTGACCGAACACTTTATGATGCGATTCCTTTTAAGGATTTACCTCCGGAAAAAAGAAACTATCGCTATTTTGAGAATCCCAAATATTATGATAGAATTCAGGACCATTTGGAGTGGATTGTTCCCTATGAACCGGGTATTTTAAGCGCTGTCGGCAAACGGAACGGCGCTGTTGTTTTGACGGAAGAGGTAAAAACAGCGGGTAAGGCGACAAAAATCATTTTACAAAGATATATGTCGCCCTACTTAGCGGAAAAGGAGATGGAACCGTTAATTGCCGACGGCCGGGATGTTACGCTCATAAAAGCGGCGGTAG
This sequence comes from uncultured Calditrichaceae bacterium, assembly GCA_964424545.1. Taxonomy (GTDB): domain Bacteria; phylum Calditrichota; class Calditrichia; order Calditrichales; family Calditrichaceae; genus JAUVIB01. Next base: position 3,948 of record CAYRJN010000133.1, on the reverse strand, counting down.
TGGATAAGAACGGCGTAACGCTTCCTAATGCGTGCCGTTTAATACGTTTTAACGTTGCCGGCGCCGGTAAACTTCTTGGGACAGGCAATGGCGATTTGCCGGACCATACGCCTGCTAAAAGTGAAGCCTGTAAAACGTTTAACGGTTATTGTTTTGCCGTAATCCGTTCCAAGGCGAAAAGCGGCAAAATCAGCGTTAGCGCTGAGTCCGACGGACTTCAAACCGGCCGCTTGGTTATAGAATCGCGTACCGCCGAAGAGAAGGCTCTTAATATTATTCCCCAACCGTTTATTCCTATTGTTGCCGGTATAAAAACAAAGGTTCTAGTCAGCGTTGTGGATAAGTTCGGAAGTCTTGTTCCGGTAGATAATTATGAAATCGAAATAAAAATAAACGGACCTGCGCGCTTTAAAAGAGGTAGAAAAACAATCAAAGCAAAAACTAATTCAGGAAAAACCGCGATAGACGTTGAATATATTGCAGGTGGAGAAGTGCTGTTTGTTGCCGAAAGTAAAAACGGATTGAAAGGAAGGATGAAGCTGTCGGTTAAATAAGGTTTTTTAACAAACTTAAATAAAAGATTTTAAATATTAAGCGCTTTTTAATTATATCCAAGCGATGCGAAGAATTGAAGATATTGTTAAAATTAGCGCTTTTTTACGGCTTTTCTCATGTACGCGTTTAAAGCGTAGATCAGAAGTCAATATTTTCTTTTTTGCAGTCTCGATATTACAAAGAAATAGTTGTTTTATTTAGGCATTTCGGTTAATTTCAGCTTTATTTTTCAAGGAAAAACTTATGTCGGCTACTTTTTGGGACAATTTTGATCATTTGCTGGGTGAAGCTGAAACGGCTTTCCTTAACGAGGATATAGATGGAGCACTGGATAAATGGCTGACTTATTATAAGATTACCGCTTTAAGCGAATGGCAAGAAAATGCCGTGGAAATTAAGGAAATATGGGAAGATAATAAGGCAAAGCATATAGAATCGCCCGATGAGTTGTTCAAACTTTGGAAAAATATTCGCCGACTTGAAGTGAATAATAAAATCAGTCGATATAGTCGAAATCTCTTTATAAGATATATCGTTAATGTTTATAACGAGCGATTTCATAACAGATCCGATACGCTTAAAAAAGAGCAAATCGGCGTTTTTGAATTTCTTGCCGGTAATTACGAAGAAGCGGCGGATTTACTGAGAGAGCGTTTGAGAAATAATAGCGATGATGTAATAAGCCGGATTTATCTCGGTTGGTGTTATTTAGAGCAAAAAGAGCAAAAATCGGCCGTTGCCGTTTTAACGCAGAATCTCTTTCTTGCCGCCGATGAATTGGCGGAAAACGATCTCTATTTATCGCAATTTAAAATGCTTTACGGTAAACTGCATTCGCAACGCACCAATCATCAGGAAGCCGCATGGTTGTTGACCTTTGAGTCGTGGTATCGCAACTGGCTGTTTTTGGAAGAGGATGAATCTTTTTATCAAATAATGCGTCAAAAAGAGATTGACGAACGGATTTTTCAGGTGAAATATTATCTGCATGAACGTTACCGTCATTTTGTACGCTGTCTGTATATTGCCGAATATAACCGTCGGTTTAATAAAAAGAATGTGGGCCCGATTTTAGAACAAGAGAATTATATGCAGCGTTTGGATCCCTTGCTTTTTGAAAAGTACAGGAAAAAAAGAAAAGCGCTAAGATAATGAAAAAAGTATTATTTTATAAACCGATTTATTAAAGTAAAGAAGTAAGAAATAAAAAGACGGCCGCTTGTAATATAGCGGCCGAAGAATTTGGAAAGGTTTTGTAAAAAAAGAATATAGCTTCGCAAAGCGATTAATAAAAAAAGTACCGATAGAATCGTAAATGTGTCATTCTCCGATGAATCGGAAAATCTGAATCCTGAATAGGAAGGTTTAGATTCCTTTATAAAATATACGGGAATGATAATGGGGGCGCAGATGTTGGAATAATTGTATGCTATATAATTATTTTTCATTGTTGATTTAATCGGAAAATCTAAATATTTACAAGTTGTTAAAATGATAAATCTGAAAATATAGCAAAAGGATTACTGAAAATATCTGAAATATGATATTTTTTGAAACTCCGAAAATATAAATAGAAGCATACTGTAAACTATTAATAACGAATGGAAATTGAATTGCAAAAACAAGGCGTTTTGTTTGATTTTGACGGCGTAACCGTTAAGAGTATGGAACAGCATTACGAAGGCTGGCGCATGGCATTTGCCGAGAAGGGGATTGAATTAAAAAAAGAAGATTTTTTACCTTTGGAAGGACAAGGCATTGATGAGATTTCCCGAGCTATCGGACGTCGCTATGGGATGGATGATGAAATAATCTCGGAAATTGTGAAGCGGAAAGTGTATTATTACAATGAATTGATGACCGTGGAATTTTATGAACATTATCTTGAAATGCTGCGTAATCTGAAAGAAAAAGATATTAAAACGGGCGTTGTTACCGGCGGTTCGCGCGAACGAGTAGAGCCTATTATAGACGAATATTTTTCCGACTTTTTCAAGGTCGTTGTTACGGTGGATGATGTCAAAAGAGGAAAACCGCACGCCGATCCCTATTTAAAAGGCGCCGACCTGTTAGGCCTGTCGCCGGAAGCATGTATTGCCGTGGAGAATGCGCCGCTCGGCGTAAAAAGCGCCGTAGATGCCGGTATGACGGTGATCGGTATTACAACTACCGTATCCGAGGAAATATTAAAAGAAGCGCATTATGTTGTCGGTGATTTTTATGACGTTGAAAAATTGATTTTAAAATTAACGGGCATTAAAGAATAATTATCCATACAAAAAAGTTTAAAGAAAAATAAATATGGAAGATAATAAATGTTTTTTTTATCGGTTGAATTAAATATATCGGCGGCACATTTTCTGCGCGATTTTGAAGGCGATTGCAGGCGCATTCACGGACACAATTGGAAAATACGCGTTGAAGTTAAAAGCGCCGCGGTTAATGATGTGGGCATGGCCATGGATTTTAAGGACCTTAAAGAGGCGAGCGAAAAAGTTGTAATGAGATATGATCATCAAAACCTGAATGAAATTGCTCCGTTTGATTCTATAAATCCGACGGCTGAAAATATGGCGCGTTATTTATATCATGAAATCGCCCAAACGCTGCCGAAAGAGGTCTCTATGTCAAAGATAAGCATTTGGGAAACGGAAAAATATCGGCTGGATTATTGTGAGTAATGCGCATACACTTAAAATAAACGAAATATTTTATAGTATTCAGGGGGAGTCGACTTTTGCCGGCAAACCATGTATTTTTATCCGCTTGAGCGGCTGCGATTTGCGCTGCAGTTATTGCGATACGCAATATGCCTATGACGACGGGAAGCGATTATCGCTTAAAGAAATACGGGATAAAGCGAGCGCCTATCAATGTAATCTTGTGGAAATAACCGGCGGGGAACCGCTTTTACAAAAAAATGTTCATCCGCTGATGAGGCAGTTATGCGATGAAGGATATGAGTTGCTTTTGGAAACGGGCGGGCATCGCGACATTGGCGATGTAGATGAGCGCGTGCATATTATAATGGATATAAAATGTCCGACCAGTGGCGAAGCGCATAAAAACCGTTGGGAAAATATCTCATTTTTAAGCGAAAAAGACGAAGTTAAGTTTGTTGTCGGCAACAGAGAAGATTATCGCTATGCGTTAAGCATAATCAAGCAATATAAATTAAATGAAATTTGCACGATATTATTTTCTCCCGTTTATGGTGTTATGGATAATAAAGCCTTATCCGAATTGATTTTAGGGGATAGCCTTTATAACGTACAAATGCAGCTGCAAATGCATAAATATATCTGGCCGGCGGATAAAAGAGGCGTATAAAAAAAGAACACAGCTTCACAAAGTGATTAATAAAAAATGCTCGGGTAGAATCGTCAATGTGTC
>CAYRJN010000132.1:0-10853 GCA_964424545.1 uncultured Calditrichaceae bacterium | reverse complement strand
AAATAACAAAGTTTTTTCGCTTTAAAAAGTACCAAATCGCCTGAACCAATACAGTTATTTGTAAAAAATTATATATTCGTATGCGCAATTTTAGATTCCTTCTTTCGAAGGAATGACAAACGTTGAAGTTTATTTCCTGCAACCTGTCATTCCTACAATCACACCCGTATGTCAATCCCGCATGTTTTAAGCGGGAACCTAAATCTTCCTATTCAGGATTCAGATTCTCCGATTCATCGGAGAATGACATGTTGACGATTCTACGCATACTTTTTTCATTAATCACTTTGCGAAATTATGTTCTTAAGAGTACTTTATAGTATCGGAATTTCAAAAAAATATTTTTTTATCTATATTTATTTGTGCGATAAAATACATTTTTTTTTAACAAAATCCAACGCAAATATATACGGAATAGGTTCAATACCCAGGGTTACTTCAATATAATGGAGCTAATGCAGTCTATGAAATATTATTTTTCCATAATTTTACAGCGTCTTCTTGATTTTTTTACGCGATCTTTTTTTTACCTCCGTCAATATTAGCTTTTGCGATACTTCTTTGCCGTTCGATAAAAGCGTGATTGTATAATTACCGGGCGTTAAATAAAATTTATTATTATCCCGTTTTTTCTCTTCTTTTTGATTCTTTTTATCCGTTAAATATTTTTTATAGACCTCTTCTTTTACGGAAAGATCATACTTATGATAATTCAGTCCGGCGTCGCAAGAGAATGAAGCAGAAAATAACACATTCCCAAGACTATCTTTGACGCCGATAAAGGCCGTTCCCTTGGTTCGCGCGTAAAAAGTAAAAACGACTTCTTTTTCACAGGGATTACCCCAAGCAAATCCCCGATTGCCCCAATTAGGGCTATAAGAAACAGATTTTATCTTAAATAAATGAAGCGCTTTACTTAATAAATCGGATGTTAAAGCTTCCACCTTGCTCACATCGGCAATATAAATAGAACGCCCGTGAGTGGCTATAACCAAATCCTTATCGCGCGGTTGAATAACCAAATCGTGCACCGGCGCCGCAGGAAGTTCCTTGGAAAAAAGCATAAAATCGTTTCCGCCGTTTAAACTGATATATAAACCGTTATCCGTACCGACGTACAGGATGTTTTTATTATGCGGATCTTCTATGATGACATTAATCGATTCGACCGGCAGATCCCTACCTATTCTGCGCCAACTTTTACCGAAATCATCGGATTTATACAGTAGCGCTTCAAAATTATCCCAGCGATAACCGTTAAGCGCCGCATAAACAAGCGATGTGTCGAATTTTGAAGCCTTAATCCGGCTGACCCAATAATTCTGCGGCAAGCGATCGGATATTCTTTGCCATGAGTAGCCGCCGTCGCGCGTAACATGAATCAAACCATCGTCGCTACCCGCGTAAATCAACCCGAAAACAAGCGGTGATTCGTCAATGGTAGTCAATGTTCCGTAAGGCACATCGCCTTTCTTTCCGCCTTTGGTCAAATCGCCTGAAATTGCCTCAAAATGATCGCCGCGATCCATAGAACGATGTACTTTTTGCGAGCCCATATACAAAATATCCGGATTATGGGAAGAAAGGCAAATGGGCGTTTGCCAATTGAAACGCAACGGACGTTCACCTAATTTATGCTTAGGCGTAATCGTTTTCCGCTTACCGCTTTTTTTATTAATACGGTAATAGTTACCGAACTGAAACCCCGTATAAACCGTATTATTATCGCGCGTATCCACTTGAACTTGCATACCGTCTCCGCCTAATATCCATTTAAAAGGATAATTTCCCGAAGCTTGCCACGAACGGCTCATCTTGGCCGTATGCGGCCCGTACCAAACGCCGTTATCCTGTAAGCCCCCGTAAACATTATACGGTTTATCCATATCCACCGCCACGGTATAAAATTGACCCACAGGCGCGGAATTGGCCTTGGTCCACGTATCTCCGTTATCGTAAGATATATTAATACCGCCATCATTGCCAAGGATAAGATGTCCTTTTTTATGCGGATCAATCCATAAAGCATGATGATCCACATGCACATTGTCTCCGTTAATGGATTTGAAAGTTTTTCCGCCGTCTTGCGAGCACAAAACCGGTACGCCAAGCAGATAAATCATATCTTTATTTTGCGGCGACACACGGATATTTCCGAAATAATAACCATATGAATAGATCAAATTATCGAGATAGCCTTCATGTGTTTTCTGCCAGCTTTTTCCACCGTCACGAGAACGGTAAACTTCAGCGCCTACGACCGGCGTATCAAATAGCATGGTATTGGCGTCTTCAAGATAATCCGTTAAAGCCGAGGGTCTTATCTTTTTACGTTTAACCAATTGTTTTAAGGTGTCGGCATTAAAACGCATAGGAAAATGATACCGATCGAGAAAATCGTTAATTTCATCGTCTTTTAATTTTAAAAATCTGTCAGACGACATTTTCCGCAACTGATCCTTTTGCAATCCTTTTTTTCCCTTTTCATCCTTACGACGAAATTGATTATCGAGAAAAGCATAAATCAAATTATGATCCTGTGGCGCAACGGCTATTCCGATACGTCCCACTCCTTCCCCATTCGGAAAGCCACTGCCTTTCCCGCTGATTAACTGCCAGCGCTCTCCCCCGTCTGTGCTTTTATAAATACCCGATGAAGCGCCGCTTTCAATAAAATTCCAAGCGCGGCGTTCTCTGTGCCACATAGAAGCATAAAGAATGTCCGGATTTTGCGGGTCCGCGGCAAGTTCGACGGCGCCCGTGTTATCATCAATATAAAGGACTTTACGCCAACTATTACCGCCGTTTGTTGTTTTATAAATACCGCGTTGTTCACTAACCGAATAGAGATGCCCGACAGCGGCAACCCAAACTATATTCGGGTTTTGGGGATGAATAATAATGCGACCGATATGATGGGTTTCTTCCAATCCTCTTTTTTGCCAGGTTTTACCGCTATCTTCGCTTACGTAAATTCCCATTCCTGCATAAGAAGAGCGGCTGGAATTATTTTCCCCGCTGCCAATCCATATTTTTTCACCGTGCCGCCAATCCACGGCAATATCGCCGATGGATATCACAGCTTCATGATCAAACAAAGGCGTAAACGAATTACCGTTATTTTCCGTTCTCCACAAGCCGCCGGAGGCATAAGCCACATAAAAACGGCTTGGGTCATCGGGACAAACATCAACATCCACCACGCGTCCGCTCATAATGGTCGGACCAATAGCGCGCACGGGAACATTTTTAGTCAGAGACTTTTCTAACAGTTTCTGCTTCTGCATATAGCCGGCACTTCTTTGAGTGGCAGAAGTAAATTCGGGAAAAGCATTCTGCCCGATTGTCAATACAACGAATAAAAACAGAACGGCTATGGATTTTAATAATTTCATTTTAAACCTCTCGTTAATTTATAGGAACGGAATTTCAGATGATGAAAAACCATCCATTAATACAGCTTGGAAAATCCTTCTTCCCACAGCGGCTATCATTGCTCCGATTTTCTCAGGATGTCCCACGACCGGAAAAACGCGAAGCGTGGCAATCTTTGTCTGTATTGAACGGAATTACCAATCCCGACTCGGAAGAATCGCAATGACAGATAACCCCCTTTTATCAATCAATTTGTAAAACTATGTTCTACCGTTATAATAATTTCTCTTTCAAAATTATTCTCATATTGCCTTATTTTAATAAGTTGGCTCAATATCGAATAGAAATGTAATTATATAGCCTAAAGTTAGTTAATCAAAATCCTTAAATCAAAAAAATGGCGCTTATTTTTAAGAAAAGCCCTTAATAGATGGACAAAATGCCACGAAAACGGAAGGATATTTTGCAAAGCATTATGATTGAAAATGCGTTTTCAATAATTGCGATAATTCTTTAAGATTATACGGCTTTTGAATTCGGCCTTTAAAACCGTATTTTTCATAATCGGCCATAACGGGATCATTTGAATAACCGCTGGAAACAATAACCTGCGCCTCGGGATCAATTTTCAGGATTTCTTGCACCGCCTCTTTCCCGCCCATACCGCCGGGAATGGTTAGATCCATTATAACGGCTGCAAAAGGATGATTATTTAGAGCGCGTTGGTACAATTCAACGGCTTTTTGACCGTTCTCTGCTTTTTCAACTTTATACCCGAGAAACTCCAGCATTGCAGAAGCGGTTTCTAAAACCAATTCTTCATCATCCATAACAAGAACGTAGCCCTTACTCATTTTTTGATTTACTTTTTTATCTTTGCCGCTTTGTCCATCTCTTTTGGCGGCAGGTAAAAGAATAGTAAAGGTCGTCCCCTTATTCACCGTAGATTCTACGGTAATGGATCCGTTATGATTTTTAATAATTGAGTATGCTGTGGAAAGTCCCAATCCGCTTCCATCCTCGCGCGTGGAATAAAAAGGGTCGAATATTTTATCAATATCCTTGGCGGCAATACCCTTCCCGCTGTCTTTTATTATTATTTTTATATAATAACCCTCTTTTAATGCTCTATTAGCGTTTTTTTGTAATTCGCAAGTCGTAACATCAATTGAAATTATCCCACCGTCAGGCATGGCTTGTTTAGCATTAATAATTATATTTTGAATAGCTTGACTAATCTGTCCCGAATCCATATTAACGTCGGGTAAATTCTCCGAAAAATGAATTTCCGGTTTAATTTTTGAACCGCTCAGAATAAAGGAAACCGTATCATTGATGATATTATCGATTGGCGCATTATCTTTTATAGGTTGTCCGCCTTTGGAAAAAGTCAGCAATTTGCGGGTTAATTCTTTTGCCCTGAATGATGATTTTTCAGATAATTCAAGCCATTTATAGGCCTCGTTCTCACGGTGAATTTTCATTTTTGCCAAGGAGAGGTTGCCGATAACGGCGGTAAGGATATTATTAAAATCATGGGCAATGCCGCCGGCCAGAACGCCGAGAGATTCCAACTTATTCGCTTTCAGCATTTCATCAGTCATTCTTTTTCTATTCGTCATATCTCTGATAGCAAAAACCATTCCGCTTATTTTTCCCACACTATCACGGACAAGTGAACGTGAATATTCTACGAACATCTTTTTTTGATTTTTATTAGAAATTATTCCCTCGTATTCATCGGAAATATCTTTTAATTTATGCAAAGATTTGTCAAAGAGGTCTATATGATTCTCCTCATTGTCTTTTATATTTAATACATCATTAACGTTTTTCCCAATCGCATCGTGATAAGAATATCCGCTTATTTTCTCCGCCACCCTATTCATCAAAATAATAGTTCCGTTAGAATCCGTCGTTATAACGCCATCGGTAATGGAACTCAGCGTTACCGATAATCTTTCTTTCTCTTCCACAAGACGTTTCTCGGCAAGTTTTCGTTCGTTTATATTAAGCACCGTTCCAATGAATATCTGTTCGTCATCATATACAATCGGCTTTATTATCAGAGCTATCCATAATTGGGCGCCGCTTTTATGGATAACAATGATTTCCGTCTTTAACATTTGCCTGGATTTATAACCTATCGATAAATATTTTTCAATTTGCTCTAAAAAATCCTTATGTATAAAATTCAATGGATTCAGCTTTCTCAGCTCATCTTCCTCATAACCGATTAATTTTTCTCCGGCGGGATTTATATAATTAATCATACGATTTTTCACAATAAAAATAGCGGATTCCGTCGTTTCTGCAAATATTCTAAACTTTTTTTCGCTTTCGCGTAAAGCTTTTAAAGCAAACTCAACTTTTTCTTTTTCTTCGGATAGCTCCGCAACCCTTTTTTTAACTTCCGTTTCCAATTCGCTATTATATTTTTCTAACATTCTGACGCGTCGTATATAGGCATAAACGCCGATAATAATAACGGAAAAAGCGACAATTAGATAAAAAGGCCAGGTACGCCAAAAAGGAGCCATTATCTCAAAATTATAGGTGAGAGGTTTTTTAAGCCAGCGGCCGTAACTATCGCAAGCTTTAACATTAAGCGTATACTCGCCGGGCGGCAGGTTAGCATACGTTACCTTGTTTTCACGGAAAGGCGGCGACCAATCTTTATCGTATCCTTTTAATTTATATGAATATCTTACACGTTCGGGATTTATCAAACTAACCGCCTTATAATAGAAGGTAAGATTATTATTATCATAATTAAATCGATTATTAGGTGGAAGATGTATATCTTTAAAATAGAGTTGAACTTTTTCCATATTAAGCGCAATCGGCAGCGAAGGTATTTCTTTATTCTCAGGCTTCAACCGAAGAAGACCGTCCACCATTCCGAACCATATATCCCCTTTGGAATCGCGATAAACGGCGCCGGTATTGGCCTCTGAAATTTGGAAGCCGTTTATACTAAAATAATTGGAAAAACTGGAATCATGCGCTTCATATCGCAAGATCCCTTCGGGAGCGCTCACCCATAATGTGGAATCATCACTGACAGCGGAGTATACGGGCTGCCCGTCTATTCCTTTTGCAAATGAATAATCAATGAACTTTTTACCGTCATATTTAGCAAAAGCCCCGCTGTAGCTTATAAACCAAATATTGCCGGCATAATCTTCGGCAAAAGAAAAAACCGATTTTAACGGGAATCCGTTTTTAAGATTGTATACCGAAAAACCTTTATTATCATATTTTACCACTCCATGAGAGAAAGAACCGAACCATATACGTCCTTGGCTATCTTTAAAAATCTCATAAAAACGATTAATTTTGATATTGTTATCAAATAAACTATATGTTTTCACGATTCCCGTTTTATTATTATAACGAATAATTCCCGAGCCTTCCGTAGCAAACCATGTCTCCTCGTTGCAAAAGACCATGTCTTTTACGATTTTTTGCGGAAATCCCTTATACGGTACGTATTTTTTAGAAACCATTGTTTTTGGGTCTAATTCAAATACGCCGTTACCCCATGAAGTATAATAAATATTATCCGTTTTATCTTCTTTGATATTAATAACCTGCTTTTTCCCGATATGCCCCATTTTAAGATTGCTTAAATACTTTATTTTATCAACGCCAAGATTGTTTTGCGTCGCGAGCGCTATTTCGCCTTCCGTTCCTATCCATAGTCTATTTTTTTTATCTTCATGAATAGACCACACCGAAGTTACCGGTCTGTCTAAATTAATGGAAGTTAACTGAATTTTAGTATTGCGATATTGATATAAACCGTTTCCATTTGAACCAATCCATATATTTCCTTCATGATCGCAAAAAATATCATAGATTCTATATTTATCAATACCGAGATCGTTTTTAAGATATTTAACATAAACCAAATTATCAGAACTTTCGTTTAAACCGGCAACAAATATTCCTTTACGGCGTGTCGCAAGCCATAATTGGGAATCATTTGATACGGATACACATTTAACGCTCGATGTTAACCTATCCGTTCTTGACTTAAATTTGAGAAATCTGTAGGAATCTTTTGTCTTACGAAATGTAAGTTCTACTACGCTATTTCTTTGAGTCGACATCCAAATCGTGTTCCTCACGGAATCTATGGAAATATTATTAATGGATAAATTTCTGAGCATATCGGCTTGAGGGAGATTCAATATTTCCAACTTGTCTTTTATCTCATTATATCGAAAAACCATAGGCCCTTTATCGGAAGCCGCAATGATATAACCATAATCGAGCTTTTGTAAATCATTTAAATAATTACTATGCAATCCGCTATTTAATTTAAAATTTTTCCATTTACCTTCGGCGTATAAAAATAATCCGTTGGAATTGGTCCCTGCCCACAGATTTCCTTTTGAATCCTCAACTAAGCTCAAAACCCGGAATGCTTTATTTTCGGAAATCGTTATCGATTCAAATTTCTTACTTTTCCAATTATATTTAGTTATCTTTCCCGAATAGTGACCAAACCACAAATTACCTTCTTTATCGCGCATACCGCACCTAATCACGTTCCCGGCCAAGCCATCGCGCCTAAAAAAAGTAACAAATTTTTTTCCGTCAAATCGCGATAACCCGGCTGCTGTGCCAATCCAAAGATAACCGTCAGGACTCTGCACAATGGTATATACCTGCGATTGAACCAAACCGTCTTTAACCGTATATCTTTTTAAATTAAGATCTACGCTTTTAACATTTTGTATAGACAACACAAGGATAATAAGAATAAAAAAACGATTCATTGAGTACCTTAATTTTATAAATTATAAAAAAATATGCTTTTTGGTTTTCTCCTGTTGGGAATTGAAAATTACATAATCTAAGAACAAAAAATTAACTTTTTTCGAGGTCTCCGACAAATCGATACTTATCGAAACGGTGATATTTTTTACATTTAACAAATTAGATATACTCGGTTTTACAGGGGAAAATTCTCATTTTTACGATGTAATCAACTAACGATTCTCCTTATCGGAAGAATCGAATAGTGACAAATTTATTCATTAATAGTATGCATCATCATCTTTTTCAAATAGTATTGAAAAAAGGCCTCATTTGTAAAAAATACATTATTGTTTAAACCAAGTCAAGCGATTTTAACAAGGCGCTTAATTCTTCCAAATTATAAGGTTTTTTTATTCTTCCTTTAAATCCGTATTGTTTAAATTCCGCCATAACAGGATCGCTCGAATAGCCGCTGGATACAATTACAATGGCATCGGGATCAAATTTTAAGATCTCTTTTACAGCCTCTTTCCCGCCCATACCACCCGGAATGGTTAAATCCATTACAACAGCAGAGAACGGTTCATTCTTCATTGCCTCGCGATACACACGAATAGCTTCGCTCCCGTTCTCGGCTTTCTCCACCTTAAAACCCATAAAATCAAACAGCGCCGCTGCTGTATCGAGCACAAGCTCCTCATCGTCCATTACAAGAATCTTTCCTTTACCATGTGCGATTCCTGTCCGCGCAGCTTCTTTGTCAATTTTTTCCACCGGCACGGCTGGTAGATAAATAGTAAAGGTCGAACCTTGCCCTACTTTTGAATTCACGAATATAGATCCGTTATGATTTTTTATAATAGAATAAGCCGTTGATAGCCCCAATCCGCTTCCGCTTTTATTCGTTGTATAAAAAGGATCAAAAACTTTATCGATATGCTCTTCAGATATTCCCGCCCCTTCATCTTTAATGTTAATTTTAATATAACTACCTTCCTTTAAAGATTGATTGGAATTTTTACTCAGAAATTCGGGTATAACATCAATTTCTATTGTTCCGCCGTCGGGCATTGCATTTTGAGCGTTAATGATCAAATTTTGAATAACCTGACTAATTTGCCCCTGGTCCATATTTACATGAGGAAGATGGTCGTCAAAATGCAATTTACAGTCGACATTAGAACCGCTTAAAATAAAGGCCGTCGTATCTTCAATCAACTTATCAATCGGAGCGTTCTTTTTAATGGGAGCGCCGCCTTTGGAGAAGGTCAACAATTGCTGCGTTAAATCTTTCGCTCGCAATGACGACTTTTCAGAAAGGTCAATCCACTTATACGCTTCATTCTGAGCATCCATACGCATTTTGGCCAGAGAAAGGTTTCCGATTACCGCCGTTAAAATATTATTAAAATCGTGAGCTATACCTCCCGCCAGCACCCCGAGAGACTCCAGTTTTTTGGTTTTTAACAGCTCGTCAAACATTTTTCTTCTTTCCGTAATATCTCTGAACACAAAAACCATCCCGGATATTTCACTTTTACTGTCGTGAATCACCGAACTGGTATATTCAATATATATTTTTTGATTACTCCTATTCACCAACACCGCTTCTTCTTCTATTGATTTATTATGCGTTCTTTTCAACGATTCATTAAAGAGATTGTTAATGCTTTTATGGCTCTGTTCCTCTTCCAGCTTAAAAATATCATTAATGTTTTTCCCGATCGCATCGTGATAAACAAAGCCGCTTATCTTTTCGGCTACGCGGTTCATCAAAACGATATCGCCCTTTAAATCGGTTGTTACAACCGCATCGGTAATTGAGCTTAATGTAACGGATAGTCTTTCTTTTTCTTCCAACAGACGATCTTCGGCATCTTTACGTTCCGTAATATCAACAGCCGTTCCAAGAAATACTTTTTCATTATCATAAATAATCGGCTTAATAATGACATCAACCCATTTTTCCTGAGCGTCTTTGTCTATTATTTTCAATTCAAACTTATATAAATTTTGAACTTTCAAATCGCTGAACAAGTATTTTCTTACTTCATTTACAAAATCGGGATGAATGAGATTAAGAACGCTCAAATCCATTAAATCGGGTTTATCATAACCGACCAGTTTCTCCCCTGCAGGATTTATATAATAGATGCGGCCGCTTTTTATTATAAAGATACTGGCGCTGGTGGTTTCCGTAAATACGCGAAACTTTTTTTCACTTTCCCGAAGCGCCTTAAGCGCATACTCGACTTTTTCTTTTTCATTGGAAACCTCTGAAACTCTTTTCTGAACTTCATCTTCTAATTCCCGATTGTATTTTTCAAGATATATAACGCGTCTTTTATGTAAGAAAAATATAAAAAACCCGATCAACCACAATATCAGCAAATAAAAAGGCCAGGTACGCCAAAAGGGCGCCAATATTTCAAAATGATAGGTTGCGGCTTTATCACTCCACACCCCATAACTATCACAAGCCATTACTTCAAAAGTATATTTACCTGACGGGAGATTGGTATACGTGGCTTTATTCTCACTAAAAGGGGGCGACCAATTTTCATCATAGCCCTCCAATTTATAAGAATACCTAACGCGCAAAGGATTTGCTAAACTTATAGCCTGATAATGAAAAGTAAGATAATTTTTATTATAATTAGGGCTTCCTTAAAAAGTCATAACGCATTAAAAATATTGAAATTATATAC
>CAYRJN010000131.1:0-10871 GCA_964424545.1 uncultured Calditrichaceae bacterium | reverse complement strand
GGCGTGAGGATATCAACGGTTTTACCTGTTTTTATCTCTTCTCCACCGATGATAATTGGTATCTCAATCTCCTGCGATTGTAATCGCTGCAACTCTTTTTTTAAGGCCGCTTTTTCGGGCGACCCCGGAGCAAACGAAAGCACCGGTTCATTGACCGGCTCCGGAACCTCAAATATTGCGTTCGACATAATTATTCTCCTATAAAAAGATAATATGTTTGTAATCGAAATAACATATAAATATAGGAAGGAGCAAAGACAAAATCAACACAAGCAGGTCTCCTTTTTCAACTATAGATTCCCTGCGACAACGACGCTTTCTTTTATTTCCTGTAAAATCCCGTTTTTATCGTCGATTAAGCGAATATAAAGGATATAGATCCCCATTCGTACAATACTACCGTTATCATCGCGTCCGTTCCATATTGTTTCAAAGCGACTGCCAAGGAACGTAGCGTCTTCCAGTGTACGCACCTTTCTTCCGAGTATGTCGAATATTTTTAACTCGACTCTTGCGGTTGCAGACGGCGCTTCTACGGATATAACGCAACGATCTTCAAAGCCGTCGCCGTCGGGTGAAAACGGATTAGGCGTAATTGATGTCGTCAAGGATGAATTTAGAGGTTGATAAAGAGAATTCTTTTCCCCAGGCGTAGCATTTTTTTTATCGCTTGATGGCCCCCAGCTTGAAACATAACGGCTGTCTACGGAAAAACTTATACGTTCTAAAGAAGGATTGCGCCACTCTTCGCCTTCCAGCCAATCGATCGTGTAGGGAACCTGTTCCTCCCAGCCCTTCGCCGGATTAATCAAATAAACGACGTCCGCATCATTGTTTAAAACAGGCAAATCGGATATAATACAAATCAGCGAATCTTCAATATCATATAAAGAGGCGATTCCTTTTCCCGCCGTAAAGACTTTATATTGTTCCGGATTCATATAAATTAAGCTGTCGATCCATACCGTATCTTTATCATCGGCCAATGCCCAATCTTTTAAAGGAATTCTTCTTTCGCTTTCATTATATAATTCGACCCATTCCGCTTCTCCCTCGATCGTTAAAAATTTAATTTCGCTAATTTTAAGGATAGATTCGTTTTCCACAATTACAATTTTACTGCCCACGCTGTTGTTAACCTGTCGTTGATCCGTCGGAGAAACGATTTGAGCCATTAATAAAAATCTTCCGCAAACAGCGGCTTGCCAAATGATTTCCACTGTCTCTTTTCCATCAACAGGAATACTAACCCATCGTCTATCCGTATAAACAATAATATCGTCATTATTAAAAAGTGAATCTGCGTCCCTGTCTAAAAAGAGAACGATTTGAAGAGAATCCGAATAAGCAGACGAACCGAAATTCTTGATACGCAAGGTCGTTTTAATATCCTGCCCTCGTTTAATATTTGTAGTTGGATGATATTCAATGGCGTTTACTCCAAAACCGATATCCAAAGCAAGCGGTGAAATGGAGTTATAAAATCCGGGAGTGCCTTTCAAAACGGCGCTGTTCCCCCAATTAGACGCTGAATTATCCTCATTCAATATGATTTTTTCATCGGAATAACCGGGTGTATTCCCAATGGAATAACGATATTTTTGTTTTAGAATATTCGCCGCATCATAAAGAAAGAGCGTCTTGGGTGAAGAATTGGACAGACCGCTTTTAAGAAAAGCATTGTCGGCAATAGTAACAATGAGGGCGCTGTCGGGGATGATTTCGTTATAGGTGGTGGAATTAGCAAAATAACTTCCGTCAAGAATAACGGCATATTGATGCGGCGCTAATTTAAAGCCGCTTCCCGCATCGCTGATAATATCATCATACAGTGAGTCGCTAATCCGCCAGCCGCTTAAATCAATGGTGTCTCGGGAAGAGGTATTAACCAGTTCAATAAATTCATCATGATAATCGGCGCCAAGGGCATCAAACATTATTTCATTAAACACGACTTGCGCATTAATCGGAATCGTAAAAAACGGCGCTTGTAAAACGATGAAAAGAACGAAGAAACCGAATGGATTAAAAATAAAATTATCAAACTTTTTTTTCATCATTCTGCGACCGCTTCCTTTTGTAAGCGTTATGTATATCGAAATTTTATTAATTAAAGAATCTGTTTTTTTAATAACAATATTTTTAATTAAAACTTCGATTAATGATTTTTTATTTACAAACCACTATAGCCATGCCGTTATTCAAAATACTCAGTTAAAAAGAAGTTTCAAATAAAACGAAGGTGATTTCAATTTAGCGCGCATATCCAAATCGGTAAACATATGCGAGACCATATCGCGCAATGCATCGTTTGTCTGCAAACGGTTCATCAAAAAATTAAAAAGCCAGGGGAAACGCACCAATTGTTGTAAACGAAAACTCAGGTTTAATTCATTATTCAATTCATTATAAATTCGATGAGTATATAAACTTAAAAACTGCTCTGAAAAGTTATTTTCTTTTAAAGCATCCCGCACGGTCTCGGCGGCGACTTTACCGCTAAGAAGCGCATTTCCAATACCCTCTCCGCTAAACGGATCAATTAACGACGCGGCATCGCCGACCAGCAAAAATCGATTGCCCGCGAGCTCTCGTTTCTTCGAACCAAGCGGCAATCCCCAACCTTTTATGCCGTCGACCGGTATTGCCTTATTAAAACGATGTTTTATGGTTTTATTTTGCGCCAGTGCATTTTTTAGGATATCTTTAAGATTCACCTGTTTATTTTGCATATCTTTTTTTAACATGCCCAAACCGACATTAGCTAGGTTGCCCGGCATAGGGAAAATCCATAAGTAACCGGGCAGCGCTTCCTTAATGAAGTGAAGTTCAATAAAATTTTTCTGATGAAAACCGCTTACATCTTTATAATAGGCGCGTATACCGGCGATATAATGTCTGGAATCAATTTTATGCCCTGCCGTTTTTCTGGACAATATGGAACGATCTCCCCCTGCTCCGATTACGATTTTAGCGTGACAAAGCCCGGTACCGCCATTATTTTGATATTGAATTATTGCGCCGTTCGCGTCAAAATCCACATTATTGACCTTATAGCCAAAGCGTTTATCAGCATATTGATTATTTGTATGATCAATTAAAAATTGATCAAAATGGTAGCGTTTAACGATAAAGCCCGGCGCATGATCCTCCTTATGATTATTGGCAGTAAAAGGTATATCAACGCCTTTTCCGTTAGGCGCAAAAAAGCGTACGCCCCAGCTGTCGAGGAAATGAGAGGGATCGTTTTCCATCTCTTTAATTATATCCATCTCCATATTTTTTAATATACGCACCGATTTTCCGCTAAGAGCGTCGCCGCAAATTTTATCTCGCGGAAATATTTCTTTATCAAAGATTGTGTGCGCAATGCCCGCTTTTGAAAGAAAAATCGAAGCGGAGCTTCCGGCAGGACCGGCTCCTATAATGGCAACATCCGTACTAATATCAAAATCCATATTAATTCTCGTAACGCTAATAAGTATTTCATATTTATATTAAAAATATAGGGCTAAATTTAAATAAATAATGATATGAAGCAATTTATTTTAAGCGGGATAAATGAGTTTATTTTTTGGGAATGGTTATAGTGTATTCACAATTTTCTTCACTTGTAAAAACCACTTTTGAACGACCGCCGTGCATGGCTAATTTCTTGCGGATTAACTGCATGTCTTTATAGATATCTTCACCGTCCGTAGCTTGTTCTAATGTTGAAATCGAGGAATTCGGCGTAAAAAACAGTTGTAATACTTCCGTACCGAGAGACGACCCGTCAATATTTTCTTCTTCATCCTCTTCCTCAATTAAATGCATATCGATAGCCTTTTGCAACATACGTTCTATTCTGATTAAGCGGCCGTTATGCTTATATTTGAATCCGAAATGTCTTTTCTCAACAAAAGTCTCAATTTCAATATAGGCGGTAGGATCTAGATTTGCAGCCTTTCTTTTTTCCGCATCTTCGATATTATGCAGAATTGTAAATCGGGTGAGCGTCATTAAAAATTCTTTTACAAGCTGCTGCTTGCTGAAAGGAATGGCTTCCGTTTGAAATTTATCATGAATAAATTTTATATCTTTACCGGCTTGTTCGGCTAACGTTCTAATAAGATTCTCCACCGTATGTACCAATAAACTGCCTTCATATCGCCGCGTTGTGCGCAGAGTATCCCGATAATGCTTCAGCCGCTGCATTAATGTCTTAACCTCGTTCAGCATCTCACGAATTTCACCGAGCTTGATTACTACCGGAACAAAATCACTGCCGGAAAGCTCCGACTTATTTTTTATCTGCTCCACATCATTTTTAAATTCTTCCGCTTTATTCATAAAAAATTCCAGATCAAGCAAGGCGGAAGTTCCGTGAATATGTCGCGTAATCATAATAATTTTTTTTAACATTGCGTCATATCCACCGGCTTTTACGGGGTTTCTTAGAACATCATCAATATTTTTCAGACCGTTTTCTATAACGTTTACAAACTCCTGCATCAAAACAGGACTGACATGCAAAATATTAACCAGCCATTCGGTTTGTTTTTCGGCCAGTTTCTCCGCTTCGGCAACTCTGTTTGTCAATTCAATCACTTTTGAAATATCGTTAATCATACAAACCAGCGCAGCTACGTCTTCTCCATCGAGAATTCGATTAAATTTAAAACTAAGATGCCGGGAAGATATCCATTGCCCCCACTCATCATTATAAAAAAATTCAATCTCTTTAAGCGGATTCATATCGACGATAAGCTCTTCATCAAGATCGGGTCGTATCATAAACGAAAGGAACTCTTCCGTACTCTGAACAACATCTTCGGGGATATGTTTTTTCATAAGCTCCAGAAAGCGCTGCCCTTCCAAATTGGATTCTCCGAATATCTCTTCCACATCTTTGGAATGATGCCCCGTTAGTAAAAACTCTTTGTTGATGAAAAACAAAGTAATACCAAGAGCATCGAGCAATTGTGCATTTTTTAATTTTTCGAATTTCAGTTCATTTTTTAATGACTGATTATCCATAGATTTGTTTTCGATATTTCCATCCTGATATTCTGGCATAAAACCCGTACATAATTTAATACAATCTGTAATAACAGAACATTTCAAACAATGCTATCCAATAAAATAGATATAGAACCCCCGCTCTCACGAAATTAACGTTTATACGACTATCGGAGATTATAAGCAAAGTACAATAATTTTTTCTAACCGAACGGCTATTCAAGACATACAACTAAAAATGATTCATGGTCTCCCCAAGTGAGCGGAATAACAAAAGTTTGTAGATCATGCGGAAGTTTTATGTCTTTTGCTTCGCCCTCCACAACAACCGGAACAGAAATCATAAAATCACTGCCGTATGCCTGTCGTACATTCCCGGAAATTGTATTGGCAATTTCACCAACCAAATCTTTAATCTCCTCATTTCCAAGGTCATCCGTACCAAGTATTATTTTTCCAAGTTCTTTAAGCATAGCTTGTGTCGCCGTAAAATAAACGCTTCCTTTTCTTTTTCCTGAAATACCGATTATTCCCGAAAATTCAAAAACTATAGGTTCGTCGCCCTTAATATAAGGAATACCGGTAGAAGCGTCTTCACCCGAAACTTCTTTAAAGTAGTTTAAAATACTGTCGATAAAAAAATGAAGATCCGTTTCCTTCATAATTTTTCACTCCTTATTAATGTGAGATTATATTAATTTTTCAAAAGTTTCTTTTAATTTATCTTCCGTAAACGGTTTTCCTAAAAAGCTTTTTGCTCCGAGTTTTATGGCCTTTAAACCCGTTGCTTTATCGGACATTGCCGTAATAACCATTACTTTAACGGTGCTGTCTAATTTAATAATTTCTTCAAGCACTTGCAGCCCGTCCATTTCGGGCATGGTGATGTCAAGCGTAACTATATCAGGATGCGTTTTTTTAAAGAGTTCCAGCGCTTCAATTCCATCTCCCGCCCTGCCGACAACTTCAATATTATATGTTGTCAGTTGTTTTTCAATCACTTTGCGTATTATTGACGAGTCGTCAACAATCATCACTTTTACTTTTTCACTCATTAAATGTACCTCCTAAATTAATGCATTTTGATTCATTTAAGCTTAATTTAACTAATTTTTTCCTTAATAGGCAACTCTATTATAAATTCAAAATAATTATCGCCTGAACTATCTAATAAAATTGTACCGGAATGACGACGCAGTTTCATTTTTATGGTTTCCATGTTCATACTGCGATTACCAAAAATCCCTTTAGAATCTAAGCCATAAAGCTCAGAATTAAAAATTAAACTTGCAAGCTTTTTTTTATCCCATGTATCTAATTCATTTTTCGTATATACTTTCGTCTCGATAGCCTTCTTCTTCAACTCTTCTGCAGGGATTCCGCGCCCATCATCTCTATATTTAACGATAAATCTGTTTTTTATTTTTTCTGTGGAAATATAAATAGTTCCCGCTTCTTTCTTTCCCCTTTCTTGTCTCTCCTCAATTGTCTCAATACTGTTATATATAGAATTTTTTATCAATTCAATCAATACTTCTTTTATAACAAGCCGGTAACGATAAGGAATTTCACCCGAATCAAACTGATCATGAATCAGATCAACTTTTTTATTTTCTTCATTTGCGGAACCGTTGATATAATTCTCTAATGTTTGTATAAATAGTTTCTTTTCATAATCCCGTTTAGGACGAAAATTTTCCTGAATTTTACCAATACGCTTAATGACATCGGTCAATTCATGCAATACATTTTTACCTTCATCAATATCCATTACCAGAGAGAGAAAATCCATTCCCGAAATTTTTTCATTCCTCTCTATTTTGGTGATCTTATCTTCAAGTACTTTGGAAAAATTGATGAAATATTTCAAGTCCAATAAACTTGCGTTACCCTTTACGAGATGGACGGAACGATAAACTTTTTTCAAAACGGAACGGTACTCGGAGGGCTTGCGGCTGCTTTTTAAGGTATTTTCCATAAAGTCCAGTTCGCTTTGAGCGCTCTCAATAAAATCCTGCAAAAGCTCCGGCTCCACATGCAAAATACTAAGCAGCCAATCCATTTGTCTCTTTTGATTTACTTCCGTCTCTTCCAACTGATCTTTTAATTTCTTTTCATCGGTAACGTCTACAACCGTTACTATGAGCTCTTCGATATCTCCATTATCTTCTATAATGCGTTTAAATTTAAATGAATAATAACTGGAATGAGTCCACACGCCGACCTTATTACTAAAACTGAATTCGACATCCGTAAGGGGATTCAACTCGTTAAGCATTGATTCTTCAATCTCTTTCTTAAACATCAGCTCTAAGTATTCTTCCGCGCTTGCCTCTGTTTTTTCATCGATTTTATCTTTTAATAGTGCCAGGAAATCGTGATGTTGCAAATCATCCACATTAAACATTTTCTTTAACGAAGCGGAATATTGCGAACCGATCTTCCCATCGGAACTCAATAAAAACAAGCCTTCTTCCACATTTTGAAAAATAAGGTCCGTTTCATTTTTTGCGTCAAGTATTTCGGCATGCGATTTTTGCAACTCTTCAAAAATAATTTCCATCTCTTTTTTAGCTTCCAGCACCTCGTTATGCGATTCTATCAAATCGGCTTCCGCTTTTTCTCTTTCTTTAATTTCATGCTGAGCTTTCTCGAAAAGACGCGCATTATTTATTGCTGTCGCCACTTGAGTGCTTAACATTTCCACCGCAGATATGTCCGCGTCGGAAAAAGCGTTTTTCTCAACGCTTTGCAGATCAAGCACGCCAAGCACGTTGTTACCGCTTATTATCGGTATACACATTTCCGATTTTGTTATTTCCCCCGCTTTTCTAACATAATTAGGATCTTTTGTAACATCGCCGCTTATCTGTATTTTTTTTGCAGTGGCGGCTTTACCGATCATGCCTTCATTCTCTTTAATAGTAAGATCTGCAGGAAAAATATCCGCATATCCCCCCGCAATAGCCCTTAATTTAAATACATTTTCACTATCATCACGCAATAATATCATTACACCGTAATAGCCAAAAGATTCGTAAGAGCTTTTAACAAGCTGAGCCAAAAGCGGCTCAAGTTCCAGCTCGCCGCTGATGCGCCTTCCTATTTCGTATAACGAAGTGGCCAGCTTAGCCCGTCTTTTTAAATCTTGTTGGGCACGAAGCAGTTTTTTATTGCTTGCTCTTAATTCAACCAATCTTTCGTCGGCTTGTTTTCTTAAAAATTCACGCTGTCGTTTAACGCTGTTGATTCTGCGATAATAATAAGAATAAACGGATGAAATGATAATTAATCCCATTATAATTCTAAACCACCATTTATTCCAGAATGGCGGTTCTATATGTACATTTAACGAGATGCCTTTATTATTCCAAAATCCGTCATTGTTGGCGGCGCGTACTTTAAAAACATAATCTCCGCCGTCCAGGTTACTATAACTTATATGATTAAGGCTGCCGATATTATTCCAATCGTTATCAAAGCCTTCCAACATATAAGCATACTCTTTTTTATCATTATTCAAATAATCCAGAATAGCAAACTCAAAAGTAATAAAATTTTGTTTATAAGAAAGATTAATCGATTTAATATCCTGCAGCGATTTGCCAAAATCATACTCTTTGCCAAACACCTTAAAGGAAGTAAGCAAAATTGGGGGTACGTCGTGATTAAGTTTTATTTGATTAGGATAGAATTCATTCAGTCCGCTAATTCCTCCAAATAAAAGATTCCCCTTAGGTCCGGCGCTGCAAGCGCCCGGCGAGAATTCGAATCCCTGCAATCCGTCGCTCACATCAAAAGTTTTTATTTCACCGCTGAGGGGTGCAAATGAAAAAATGCCCCTATTGGTGCTTATCCACAGCAACCCTTTTATATCGCTCAGAATACCGTTTATTACATTATTAGGCAACCCGTTTTTCATATCATACTTAATAAAAGTGTTTTCTCGAATAATAAATTTATTCAAACCGTTATCCGTACCAATCCACAAAACCCCCTTATTTCCTTCATAAATAACACGAACCCTGTTGCTGCTGATGGCATACTTATTTGAAGGATCTTTTTGAAAGCGTTTAAAAGTTTGATCTTTTCGGTTAAAAAGATTTAAGCCGCCGCCATAGGTGCCGATCCATAAATTCTTTTCGCTGTCTTCAAAAATACATTGGACATGATTGTTACTAAGAGATGTGGAGTCTTGATATAAATACTCATAGCGCTGAAACAAACCGGATCTTTCATCAAAGCGATTTAACCCTTTGTCCGTTCCAATCCATAACGTACCTTCCGAATCCATATAAGTACAATAAACCGTATTGCTGCTCAAGCTCATATAGTTTTCGGGATCATTAACAAAATGGAGACTCTTATTTCCTTTGACATCAAAGCGGTCGAGCCCTCCATTGGCTGTTCCTAACCATAAATTACCATGCAAATCCTGTGTAATTGCCGTAATTGTATTGGAAGAAAGGCTGTTTCGTTTTCCCTTAATTTTATTATAAACTTTAAATTGAGCGCGATCGGGAGAAATACGGTTTAATCCCCCCTGGTTGGTTCCAACCCAAATAACATTATTCTTATCACAATAAAGGGAGAGAACATGGCTATCTGAAAGACCCGATTTTGTCGGTTTGGCATCGGCAAAAGCTGTAAATTTTAATTTATAAATTACATTAACGCCTTTACTGGTACCGATCCAAATTTTCCCTTGCCGGTCTTCGGCAATTTCCCAAATCGTGTTGCTGCTGATACTGTATGGGTCTATAGGGCTGTATTTATAAGCATGAAAAGAATTTTGTTGTCGGTTTAATATATTCAATCCGCCGCCATTTGTACCGATTAACAGAAATTTCTCTTTGGTTTCATATATTGTATTAATATTATCCGCCGATATTGATAACTTGTCACTGGGATTATTAAAATAATGGATGAATTTACCGTTTTCTCTATCCATTAAATTCAAACCGTGATTTGTACCGATCCAAAAATCTCCTTTGGAATCTTCATAGATACATTTCACAAAATTACTGCTTAATCCCTCTGAATTACCCGATTTTGTATAGTGAACAAATATGCCCGTTTCACGATCAAACAAATCTAACCCGCTAAATTCGGTACCAATCCAAAGATTTCCTTTTTTATCTTCATATAATGCTTTGATGGAATTATCAGCAAGACTATTTGCATCCGTAGGATCATTTTTGTAATGGATAAATTCACCCTTTACAGGATCATATTTATCCAATCCGTTATTTGTTCCTACCCATAATGTATTTTTCGAATCTATTATGAACGTATTAATTCGATTTGAACCCAAAGTTTTCTCGTCATTTAGCTTGTGTATAAAATAGAAAAACTTTTTCGTATGAATATTATATACATTTAACCCACCGCCATTTGTGGCGATATACATATTGCCGACGCTATCGCTTTTTATTTTATTTATCCAATTATCGGAAATATGCAAAGAATCAAGTTTATCTATTGAGGAGAAAACGGATACTTTGTAACCGTCAAATTTATTTAACCCGTCTTGCGTCCCAAACCACATAAAGCCATGATCATCCTGACTAATAGAATAGACGGTATTTTCGGATAAGCCTTCTTTGATAGTAATCTTTTCAAATTTTATGTCCTGATCCTGCGCAAATAATAAACGAGCGGAAATCGTTAATAAAAATAGCAGCAAATAATAAAAAAAAGTTCGATTTTTTATCATCTTAATATTTATCTTTCAAAAAAGTAATAAAATTTAGTTAATTAGCAGATGCACTTTTTTTAAGATTATCGGAATATTTTTATAAAACTTTAGAAGGACAAGAACATAGCTTTGCAAATTAATTAATATTTTTTGTTTACTTCTTTGAAAGATG
>CAYRJN010000130.1:0-10893 GCA_964424545.1 uncultured Calditrichaceae bacterium | reverse complement strand
TATACAACAAGTTAAGCGGCGTCCTAACGTCTGAAATAGGTAGTCTAACGGCCTTGAAAAAATTAGATATATCTAATAACAGCATAGGAGGCGCCATTCCGGCCGAGATAGGCCTGCTAAGCAAATTAAAGTATTTATCCCTTAGCCGGAACTCCTTTAGCGGACAGATACCCCAGGAACTAAGCGCTTTGATAAATTTAGAAACTTTATATTTGAAGGGTGATTCCTTGAGCGGTACGATACCTGCGGAATTGGGCAATCTTACCGGTTTGAAAATTTTAGATTTGAGTTATAATAATTTCAGCGGATTAATCCCTGCTGAATTGGGTAATTTAAATAATTTGCAAACATTAGATCTCAGATTCAATCAACTCAGCGGATATATTCCTTCCGAATTGGGAGAATTAACAAGTATAGTAAATCTATATCTTGGATATAATAATTTTAGCGGTCAACTGCCCGCCTCTCTTGAAAATTTGGAAAACCTACATTGGTTAGATATCTCTTTTAATCGCCTTGCCGCTATACCTGATTTTAGCGGCAGCGCAATGGGCAATTCAATTATTCAATTCTATGTACAGGGGAATCAATTGGATTTTTCATCCATAGAACCGAATATTGGCCTTGGAGTTAGTTATATATATTCGCCTCAAGATAGTATCGGAGAAAATATTGATACGATGCTTATGAAAGACAGTTCTTATACTATGAATGTCAGCGCCGGCGGCGCATCAACACATTATCAATGGTTGAAAGACGGGGATGAAATTGCCGGAGCTACAGACAGCATTTTTATTATTTCTTCCATCGACGATTCCGATGCCGGATCTTATTCTTGTATAATTACAAATTCGGTCGCCACGGACTTAACGATTTACAGTCGACCGATAAATATACATATTGCATCCGGATTAACCGTAGACTCACTGGCTCTCGTAGCGTTCTACGACAGCACAAACGGCGATAACTGGACAAATAACGATAATTGGTTGTCATCAGACAGCGCACTTTCTACGTGGTATGGAGTAACGGTAAGCGACGGGCGCGTTGAAAGGATTAAATTGACGAATAATAATCTCGTGGGACGCCTGCCAAACGAATTGGGCAAATTAGATCAATTGACAGCTATTAATTTTGCCGGCAATAAGATAAACGGAAATTTACCGGATTCCTTGGTAAATCTTTCCAATTTACGATTTTTAGGATTGCAAAATAATCAATTAACAGGCAATATTCCCGATTGGATAGGACAATTACATAGTTTGACGTTATTAATTTTACTCCAAAACCAATTTACCGGTGAAATCCCCGAATCTCTTACAAATCTGAAATCATTATGGAATTTAGAATTATCCTCTAATAGATTGAGCGGCTCCATACCATCTTCTATAGGAAATATAAAATCATTAAGTCGATTGTCATTAAGCTATAACCAATTAAGCGGATCTATTCCCAATTCCTTGGGAAGATTAAAAAATCTAACATCGCTCGTATTGAACCACAACAATTTTACAGGCGAGATACCGGATTCAATACAGAATTTATCAGAATTAAGGATTTTATCTCTTGATTACAATAATTTAAGCGGAACAATGCCAAAATGGCTTGGAAACTTGAATAATTTATACTCACTTAAATTAAATAAAAATAATTTTTACGGCAATGTACCCGATACTTTAAGGAATTTGGCTAAGTTAAAATATCTCTATTTAAGTTTTAACAAATTTGACTATTTTCCGGATTTAAGCGCTTTATCATCCGTATTAACTAATGTAGAGATAAGAAATAACAATTTAACATTTGAAGACATTGAACCCAATATGGTATTTCAATCCTTTTTTTATTCCCCGCAGGACAGCGTCGGCGAAGAAACGGATACAACCTTAACGGTGGGCGATTCCATAACTTTTTCCGTTGATGTGGGCGGCAGCGCCAATCACTATCAATGGTACAAAGACGGCGAAGCGCTTAGCGGAGACACACTGAGCGTTTATAAAATTGATTCCGTAAAAACAAGCGATTCGGGAACCTACATTTGCCGAATCACCAACGATATCGTAAGCGGATTAACCCTTTACAGTCGTTCGCAAAAATTACATATTGATGTCGGTACAGCCGTAAACGATAACAAATTATCTTCGCAGCCGATGGCTTATGCTCTAAAGCAAAACTATCCCAATCCCTTTAATCCCAGCACAAAAATCGCATACGCTCTGCCGGAAGCGGCCGACGTAACCATCACGGTCTATAATACCTTGGGACAAAAAGTTGCGGTATTGTTAAACGCCAAAAAAGCGGCCGGTTATCATTCGGTGACATTTAATGCCAGCAGCTTGTCCACCGGAATATATTACTATGAAATAAAAGCCGGTGATTTTCAACAAATCAAAAAGATGGTATTAATAAAATAGTGTCGTATGACTATAGGTTTTGTAATCTATTGGGAAAAAAGCCTTAATAGGCATAATCACATAGCTAAAATATAAGGGATCAGGGGAAGATTTTCCCCTATCCCGTTTAACTACGCGCAAACACATATTCCTTACTTATTCCCGAGAGCGCCATGAAACCCGCATATAATGCCTATAAAAATACAAGACGGCGCATTAACGCCGTCTTGTATTTCAAATACTCTATTGCGGAAATAACATTGAAACGGGGATATTTTCTTGATTTAAAAACGCGCCGCTGATGCACAAATCAAGCTCCGCCTTCCCTTCAGCCTGAAAATATTCCACCTTAAATTTATGTTTCCCTTTGAAAAGTTCAATCTGCTCCATCTTTTCTATTTTTCCGTGCTGCCCGTCGTTATCAATGATTAATTTTCCATCGATGTAAAGTCGGCTTCCGTCGTTTGAGGTTAAGTAAAAAATATATTTTCCCTTTTCTTCAATATTTAAGTTTGACGAATAGACAATAGCGTAATTTTCTTGCCTCGTCGGAATGTCGTCGATCGCGACTAAAAATGTTTTGCCCGTTTTCAAGGGTTTTAAGCGTTCAAAATCCGGTAATTTTTCCCATTTCCCTTCATAATAGGCGTATTTCAATCCGTTTACTTTCCTATCCGCTTTATAATCGCGGATAATGGCCTTTTTGCTGACGGAACTCACTCGTTTACCGTTTCTGAAAACAGCCGCTTTAACGATTGTTGTAGTCGATAAGGTTATAGGCGATTTATATATCGGAGATTGTATCGCAGGTTCGCTGTTATTTAAGGTATAGCGAATTTCACTACCGTAACTATCGGATTTTATGGCAACCCGTAGCGTATCGATAAAAATCGGCGAGCTTGTAATGATTTCGGGAGCATAAACGATATCAGGAGCGCCGTCGATATCCAAGACGATCACCGAGTTGATTTTATCCGGCGCTTTTTTTGGTACGGATAAGATTAAATCCGCGTCGTGTTTTACATAATCTATTTTTATTGAAGGATAGCCGAGCAAATAGACCGTTTTAACTTTATTGGCGACACCGGGCACGGTTAATTTTCCGTCGGTCGGCCAGTCAAACACATGAAGATAAAGGCGCGTTCCGCCGTAAATCATACGCTTCGTACAACGCCCCCAAGGTAAATTCTTAAAAGGGCTGGCGGAAGTACCGTAAATGGATTCGCTGTTTACGGCCATCCAGCGCCCGATGCTTCGTAATCGTTCTACGCTTTCAGGCGGGAATAAGCCTTCGGAAGTCGGCCCAACGTTTAATAAAAAATTGCCGCCTTTTGAAGCGATATCGGCCAGTTTTTGCAGCAGCTCCTTGTTTGATTTCCAATTATGATCGTTTTTATTATAGCCCCAGTGATCGTTCATGGTCATACAGGTTTCCCAATCTACTCCCGGCAGACCCGTAGCGGGAATTTCCTGTTCCGGTGTACCGAAATCGCCCACATAGTCCCCGCCTTTTGTCAATCCGGCCATACCTGATCGCCCTTTATCCACACGATTATTGATAATTATAGATGGTTCCAAATTTTTAAGATAATAATATAAATCTTTGCCGCGTTCATGCGTCCATGTTTTTTGCCACTCGCCGTCAAACCACAGCACGCCGATATCGCCGTAATTTTTCACCAATTCGCGCAATTGATTTTTCATATAAGTCACGTAACGCTCATAATCGGCACCGTCGGCTGGACGATTTTTTTCCTCCCATTCAAGGCGCGGCAGGTAGTCGGGATGATGCCAGTCCACAATGGAATAATACCAACAAATTTTCAATCCTTCGCGATGAGCCGCTGTAGAAAGTTCTTTCATTATGTCGCGTTTAAAGGGCGTTGACATAATATCAAAATCGGTGTATTTGGAATCGAACAGACAAAAACCGTCATGATGCTTGGTTGTAATAACAATGTATTTCATACCGGCTTCCTTTGCCGTTCTAACCCATTCTTCCGCATTAAATTTTAACGGATTGAACTGCTTTACGAATTTTTCATATTCATGAATCGGTATTCGCGCCGTATGCCGTATCCATTCGGCATGGTTGGTTTCGCCGTTCCATTCTCCGGCGGGAATGGAATATAATCCCCAATGAATAAAAAGGCCGAAACGCGCTTCGCGCCACCAGTTCATATTATCGGCTTTCGAATTTTGCATCATAAAAATGACAGCAAATGAAATTAAAATGAGTGTTTTTATCTTCTTCATCTTCCCGCTCCTTTACCTTATAATTCACACAACATGCTTTGCCTTTTGTTCAATTAATACGGACAATATAAAACAACCAAAGCATATTCTCAAAATGTTTTCGCATGATAATCCCAACATTTTTTTTTATTTAAAGGTTGAAAAAATGACTCCCTCGCGTTTTAAGCGGGTTAGATCATGATAACCGATAAATTTTTTATTTTCTTTTTTCATTATCTCAAAAGAACATAACTTCACAAAGGGATTAATGAAATACGTGCGGGTAGAATCGTCAACGCGTCATTTTCACATAAATCCGAGAATCCGAATCCTGAATAGGAAGATATAGTTTCCCGCTTAAAACATGTGGGAATGACAATAGGGGAGCGCCGGTTGGAATAATTGTATGATACACTATTATTTTTCATTGTCGATTTAATCGGACAATCCGAAATAGAGCGTATAAAAAAAAATGAAGTTTATAATATTATTAAAAATGTCTGAAATTCGCTAATTTTTTGAAATTTCGATACTAATCTTTAACAACGCCCCTAAAATCTTTCTTAATTCTGCAACTTTTAGATAAATAACGCGTTTTATCGAATGTAAAAAGAATTTGAATAAAAACGCTTACAAAACTGTATACACATTAAAGAATTCTTTTCTCAATTCGAAATTTTTTCTTTTATTTTTCCTTATTGATTATTAAACTGTGATAAGAAATTTAATTCTTAATCTGTTTTAAAAAGTTTGTGTTTTAAATGAAAAAAATTCAAATAGCGCCTAAATTATATATTATCGTTATTCTTTTTCTAAGTTTAATTACTCTAATCAACGATATTTTCAACTATTACAGCTCCATAAACGTTCAATCCTGGCATTATATTAATGAAGCGTTAAACGGTCTAATCCTCATTCTTTACTTTTTCTTTTTAAAAACAAGGCGCTTTTATAAAGATTTCGATGTGCGTTCGCAACTGAAACGGCTTGTTGTTTTACTCGCTATTTTGTATATGAGTATTTTTATCGGTTCCATGGCGCTTTCTCCCTCTTATGCGCCCGGCGGCTTTCCCCGTATTCCCGAAACCATGAAAAGCGTTATCTTTTCAAATATTGCCTCTTGGATTTCCATAGCCGTTATAATACCGCTGTTAATTATCGTTAAAAATCTGATTTATTATAAACGTAAACACTGGACGTTTATATATATTGTGTTTGCGAGTATTGCCGCCATAACCAATATTTTGTTGGTGGTATTATATAATAAACCGCCCGAATTCAATTTTTCAGGCGTTTCCTTATCTTCGTTGTATATTTCAATATCATATCTTATTACCGTTTTCTTCCTTATTATCCTTGCCACGCGCAACAGTTGGATTTCACAGCTATACCGTAATGAAAAATACACTTATTTTTTTGCATCTATGCTGGTGACCTGGGTAATTTCCTATCTTTTCGATTTTGGGTTTAAAGATTCCCTGCCTTCGCATAGTATTGTGGTGAGCGCGTTTACCTACATCTCATGGTCATTCCTAATGCTTTATACTTCTTTTGCCACCGTTACGCTTTTAATTCATTTACCCACCGCGCGCATTTTTGACCGCAAAATGAAGGAGGTTTCTTCGCTGCATAATTTAAGCCGGGCAATTACCGGCGAATTGAACTATAACAAATTGATCAAGTTAGTAACAAAAATGGGCTCGGATGTGATTGAATCGACGTATACTTGGTTAGAATTATACGATCAAGAAAAAAAAGAATTTTACATCGCCCATAGCGTTAATCTTGAAGAAAAGGATATGGAGATTAAAAATAATCATGATCAGAATATCAGTTATAAGATTCTTACACAAAAAAAGGCGCTTTCCATTAATGAGATCGCCAAAGATTCCGAATTTATCACGATTAAAAAATGGAAAAACAACATCGAATCGCTGGCCGGTGCGCCGCTTATTACATCCAACGGCAGTTTTCTCGGTATCCTTTACGCGGCAAAAAAAACAACCTACGGCTTTAATCCCGATGATCTCAATATGCTGGAAGCTTATGCCAATCAAGCGGCGATTGCTATGGAAAATGCCCAGTTGGTAAAAAGCTCCCTTGAAAAAGAGCGCATGCAGCAAGAGCTTGATATCGCCAGAAACGTACAATTAAAGCTCTTACCGCAAGAACTGCCGAAATTAAAAAATATTGAGTTTCACGCCAATATGATAACGGCCTATGAGGTCGGCGGTGATTATTATGATTTCTTTAATAAAAAAGCGAATAGCATCGGTCTGGTAATCGGCGACGTGAGCGGTAAAGGCACTTCGGCGGCTTTTTATATGGCTGAAACAAAAGGCGTAATTCAATCGCTTTCGTTAACACACTCATCGCCCGCAGAAATTTTAAAATCCGCCAATAAAATTTTATACAATTCCCTTGAGCGAAAATCATTTATCAGTATGATTGCGGCCGTCGTCAATACGCGTAAAAAAGAGCTCACGTTCAGCAGGGCGGGACACAGCCCGGTAGTTTATTTTCATGCCGCTTCTTCCGAAACGACTTTGTTAGAGCCGAACGGTTTAGCCGTCGGCTTGGATAGCGGTTATAATTTTGACCGTATTCTCGAAGAATATACCGTAAAATATGACAAAGACGATGTTTTTGTTTTTTATACGGACGGTTTAACCGAAGCGCGTAACGTGGACGACGAAGAGTTTGGCGAAGAACGTTTGAGCGAGGTCGTCCGCAAGTACGGCCATCTTGACCCGCAAGAAATGGACGAAAAGATTATTGATGAAATTATGGCTTTTTTAAAAGGCACCAAGCTGCAGGACGATTTGACGATGATCATTTTAAAAACGGGATAGCAGCCGACTCTGCTATTTGGCCGGCGAGTATTTGTAAGAAACAATTAATAGGCTGCAAATTAAACATTATTGGCAATTTTAACGTATATAAATTAAAAACAGAAGATAGGCGGAGGTATCCATGAGCGGCTTTGAGATTTCTCAAGCGGAAAAAAATAACGTAACCGTTTTGTATTTGAAAGGATTTTTAGACGCCCACACGGCGCCGCAATTTGAAAAAGCGCTGCAACAATTGATTAAAAACGATAAAGTTAAAATTATCGTCAATATGGAGCAACTCGATTATATCAGCAGCGCCGGATTAGGCGTTATTATGGGTTTTATTGAAGAAATCCGAGAGAAAAACGGCGATATTAAAATGTCGAATTTATCGTCGAAAGTGTACAGGGTGTTTGATCTGCTCGGTTTTCCGGCCTTATATGAGATATATGAAAATGAAGAAGAGGCTAAAACCAAATTCGCTTAGACGCTGCGTTAATTATACTAAGAGAGCAACATGAAAAAGAAATTTAATCTGAAAATAGCCAGCGCAACGGAGAATTTGGAAATCATCCGCGATTTTATCATCCGTATCGCTCTTAAGGGCGGTTTTGATGATGAAACGAGCGAACAAATCGCCCTCGCTGTTGACGAAGCCTGTACCAATGTGATCAAACACGCGCATAAATACGATTCGCGCCGAATGATCGAAATTGCGGTTATTCTCGATGACGATAAAATACAAATAACCGTCTGCGATAAGGGCAAAGGTTTTGATGTGAGCAAATTGGGCAAACCGGATTTGTCCAAATATATTCATGAATCCCGTAAGGGAGGACTGGGCATTCATCTAATGAGAACACTGATGGATAATGTGGAATATAATTTTCACAAGGGCGTTAAAAATCAGGTAATATTAACCAAGTTTCTGAGGGAAAATGGCGCGCTATCAAAATGATAAGCCGGTTAAGGGCGAAAAAAGCGAACTTGATAAACGAATATTTGAGCTTTCGGCGCTCTTCGAAATTAGTAAGACCTTAAACTCCACTCTTAATCTACAGTCCATTCTAGACAATATTTTGCTGGTACCCATGGGCAGAATGATGATAAGCCGAGGCGTCGTCCTCTTCGGCGACCACTATAATAACTATACCATTCAGAACCTTAAGGGTCTTCCGGAAAGCTTATCGGGAAAAAACATTAAAATTAATGAATTGCCCAATCGCTCTTTTTTTGTCGAAGAGATCGAAGACGATACGGAATGGGGCGAATTCTTTAAGCAAAATAAAATCAGTCTGATTATTCCTTTTGTATCAAACAGCGGATTTAAAGGCCTTATTGCTTACGGAAAAAAGTTGATTGGCGGAAAATATACGACCAATGAAGTGGAATTTTTAGTTTCTATATCCAACATTGCCGTACAAGCCATCGAAAACGCCAAAATTTTGGAACAGCTGAGCCGCAGCAACCGCAGTCTGGATCAGAAAGTACAAGAATTGAATACGTTGTTCGAAATCGGCAAAGAGCTCAATCGCATATTCGATCGCGAACAAATACTCAAACAGCTCTCTTTCTCTTTAATGGGGCAGTTGCTGATCAATCAGTTCCTCATCGTACTAAAAGAAAATGATACCTTAAATGAAATATACAAACAGGGTGCGCTTTTTCCCGCCGATTTGATAAAAACCTTCAAAGCATTTTGCAGGGAATCATCGATTATTGAAAAAGCTCTTAAACTCAAAGAAAATATAAAAGCGCATAAACCTTTGTATGACGCGGGCGTGCGGGTGATTGTTCCGTTAATTAGCAAAGAACGCGAATACGGATACCTTTTTATGGGTGAAAAATTAAATAAATCGCCTTATACTTCATCGGATTTTGAATTTCTATCCACCATTGCCAATATCGCCGTTATCTCCCTTGATAATGCCCGCATGATTGAAGAAATTGTGGAGAAAAAACGCCTTGAAGAGGAGTTAAATTTAGCGCGGAATATTCAGGCGCGGCTACTGCCGGGAACGATGCCGAATATTGACGGTTATGATGTTCATGCCGTTAATATTGCCAGTAAAATGGTTGGCGGCGATTATTTTGACGTGATTCCCGTAAATGAAGATGAGTATATTTTTGCCGTTGCGGATGTTTCCGGCAAAGGGATGCCCGCTTCGCTGCTGATGTCCAATTTACAAGCCGGATTGCAGATATTGGCGCAGGAAAATATGCCTTTGAATGAAATCAGCGCAAGATTGAATAATCTGATCTATCAAAACACCTCCATCGAAAAATATATCACCTTCTTCATTTTAAAACTCAACGTTAAAAACGGACGCTTTGACTATGTGAACGCCGGTCATAATCCGCCTTATCTGTTTCATAATGATGACGAACCTACGGGATTGGATAAAGGGGGCTTGATTTTGGGTATGATGCCCGATATCGTTTATGAAACAGGTCATGGAGAGATAAAACAGGGCGACTGTTTGGTGATGTTCACGGACGGCGTTACGGAGTGTATGGACAGCGATGAAAACGAGTTTGAAGAAAAAGGCTTAGTGCAATTTCTCAAAGAACATCTCAATCTCTATGACAGTAAGGAACTGAACAGCCGGCTTATCGACGAGCTATACCGTTTTGCCGGCGATCCCACGGAGAACGACGATATTACGCTGTTAACCATTAAAGCGCAATCTATTAAAAAGTAAAAAATATAAAAGCGTTAAAGTCTATGGCGCCCTTTTTCAGGGGATTATTTCTTCCGTATGGACGGGATTGTAATGGCCGCCGTCCCCGACAGCCGCATCCTTATCGCCGATGGGCGGACGCCTCTTCATACGAGCCCTTCAGGCCCGCCGGATTATACGCAGTTCGTCTCATTCCACAATTGCATTGCGGTTTATACACATTAAGCCCTTTCAAGGCTCTTAGAATTTTTCCCTGCCGACATGCCATAGAACAAGGGATTAGAGTCCCTGGAAGGGGGCGTATTCATCCATCCCCGCCTTGAAAGGCGGAGACAGGACAACCAAATCATAACGGGCTTTTGCCCGAAACACTTTTTAAAGCATTCCGAAACAAAGATTCTTCTATCCCCCTTCGTTTCGCTCTTCCTCCCTTACTAAGGGAGGATGCCATAGGCGGGGAATGCTACGGCGTAAGTTGCTAAAAATCCATATTGAAAGCTCATTACTGCGTTCATCGAACTATGGTCCAATATCACGCGAAGCGGTTAAACATGAAGAACCACAGATGAAACCTGCGGACAAATACAAACAAAAAACAATAATCGCAAAGCGGTCAAAGAATATCAAATGTCAAAATTTGTTTTGAACATAGCTTCGCAAAGGGATTAATGAAAAAAGTACGGGTATAATCGTGTCATTCCTTCGAAAGAAGGAATCTGAATATGGACAATTGCAAGATTTAGATTCCCGATAAAA
>CAYRJN010000129.1:0-10902 GCA_964424545.1 uncultured Calditrichaceae bacterium | reverse complement strand
TCTTGCGCCGATATTTCCATTTTCGCATCCGACTGTTCGTCCGCGCCGCGTCCCGATCCGACTCCGCAAAAAGCCTCATAGTCCATTAGATCGATAATCGTCGGCTTATCGCCGCACAATGGACAGTCATCATTATTATCAATCTCTATCTCTGCTATGGTCATTTCCAAAGCGTCATATAATAAGAGCCGACCATATAATATTCTCCCAAGCCCGCTTAAAATCTTTATGACTTCCGTAGCCTGCAACACACCGGCAAAACCGGGTAATACACCGAGAATACCCGTTTCCGCACAGCTTTGCGATTGCCCGGGTTCGGGAGGCTGAGGGAATAAGCAGCGATAACAGGGGCCGTAATCTTTTCGGAATACGGTTATGCGAGCTTCATAACGGTTAACGGAAGCATAAACAAGCGGTTTATTTAACAAAATACAGGCGTCGTTGACCAAATAGCGCGTAGCAAAGTTATCGGAGCCGTCCGCAACGACATCATAGCGTTTTATAATTTCCAATGCATTTGCGGACGTAAGCTTCTCATTATATGTTTTTATTTGAACATGCGGATTTAACGCTTTTAATTTTTCACGACTTATCTCAACTTTGGAACGCCCGATATCAGCCGCGCCAAACACTATTTGACGCTGTAAGTTGCTTATATCCACGATATCATAATCGATTATTCCTATTTTACCGACGCCTGCGGCAGCAAGATATAACGATAGAGGGGAACCCAATCCGCCGGCGCCGACGATTAGGACAGAACTGTTTTTCAGTTTTTCCTGTTTTTGAACACCAAAGCGATCTAAAATCAGATGACGACTATAACGTAATATTTCTTCGGATGAAAGGATACGATTTCTCCTCTACTATCAAATTAGAGTTTAATGTACAAAAATTGTCTTTAGCAAGTCAAATAAGCCTTGCTTTTGATATTGCCTCGCTGATTTAACCAAGCAAAAACAACATTCAATAATGATAATAGTCATTAAAAAAACAAGTATAACACATTGAAATTTAGAAACTAATACACCTAATTAGTCATTTCGAGCAATCTCGAGATTTTAAGGAAAGTTCACATCGAAGTCTTTATATTTATTTATGTTAGACAATATTTCAAAAAGAAAAAAAGATTGACATTAAATTTATATTTCTTTAACTTGATTTTTAATTTTTCATATTAACAACTAAAAAAGAATTATCCGATCAAAATGGGAGGAATAATGTCAAAGAATGGTCCAGTATTAACTGTAATCCTTAACCTGTTAATCGTTATATTGCTTGCAGGGTTAATAGCAGTTATTTTAATACCGGGGAAAATTTGGAAACAGGAAGCCAAGGACAAACAAAGAGCGCAAGACAATATGAGCAGTATCTATGAAGCGGAACGATATTACCATTTAATAACCGATAAATTTACTTCCGATCCCGGAGAATTGCTAAGTTTGGTTCACGGCGATTCCGCTCTTTTGATCCGCCAGCAGGTTGTAAATTATACCAGAACGCTGGTTGGACATGTTGACAGCTACTTTAAAATCACCCTCATCAAAACCTTATCAGAAATTAACCAAAACTTTGCTAATATTGTCGACGATCTTGATGCAAACGAAATTTACTTTAAAGTGGAATCCGAAATTCTCGATGAATCCAAAAAACTTATTGTGGATATGAACGGCGCTTACTCCAATGGATTTACCGAATTAAATACAACATTGCACATGTTAGACAGTCTTTCGCAAATGCGGCGTGATTTTTCCGACTATTCGCTGCAAACGGATGCGGCAAAATCTTTGGCCTTAACCGATACAATTAACGCCTTATTAGAGGCTATTGATATGGATGCCGTTTATAACGTATGGAAGCCGCTTTCCAAACGATTGGACGCTTTCAGTAAAAAAGTTAATCGTACCGTTATTAAAGAAAATACAAGCGTAGCGGATCGTGTCAAAAGTTTTAGACAAAAAGTGGATGACGCTTTCAAAGTTATGCAAAAATCCGACAAACAACAAGATATCAACACAGCGCGTGAAATTAATGCGGCTATTGCGAACTTATATAAAGAATTCCTAACAAAATTCATTATCACATCAAAAAAGGCGCTTTATGCATTATCGGTTGAAGACTCTCTCATCATCAGCTTAACGCAAGATGATTTTTACAGTCCGGTCGAATTAACGCCTGGCGAAAAACAAGCCTATAAAATTCTTATAAATGAAGACTCCAGCGCCGTAAAAGTGGAAAGCCCATTATTATTGGAAGATTTGCGGGGAAAAACCATGCCGGCTGTTGATTTAATTAAAGGCTTATCCTTTTTACCTAAATATAAAGCCTATTTCGATTCTTTGACTTCTATTCTCAATAAATCTTTAGAGATTAAAACAAAATTGAAAAGAAACTCCGATATTTTCTTTAAACATAAAGAAATTGAAGCGCTTATTAAGAAGTATTACGATATCAGTTTATATTCGGCATATATGGATCTCAATAAATTAGCCGGGCTGGCGCCTAAAACCGAAAGTTATAGCGACTTAAAGTCGAATATCGAAAACGCATTAAGCGGCGCCAGACTTTTTAAACAAGCCTATCAGGATAATTTTTTCGGCAATCTTGATTCGCTGCACCTTAATCTCGTAGACGCTTTAAAAGACTACAATACAATTATGTCAAAAATACGCAGATTGCCGAGAGGAATAACGCCGTTTGAAGACAAAATAACGGGGCTTGATAATGCTTTGCAACAAATTAAAAACCCCGAGGGCAAAGATAAAGTCGTAGGTACTTTAAAGTCGCTGGAAGCCATACTCGGCGACGCTTTTATTTTTGCCGAAGAAGGTAAATCAATTCCCGCCTATGGCATTTTTACCAGGAAAATAGAAAACTTCGGTTATATTTATAAAGATTCCAAAAGCTGGGAAGAATAATTTTATTCGCTTTTTAAAGACAGGGATATCTTTTGATTTCCCCGTCTTTTAGTTTATGCACAAAATAATTTAATAATAGCCGTAATACAGCTGTTAAGCAACCTACAACTTCAGATATAATCAATATTAAACCATTGTCGGGCTTATGAAAGATATTTTTGGAATTTCTCTTGCAGATACCGAGTTTCAACTGGTGCATGTATTTGCAGACGATAATTTAAAAACGCTACAATCTTTGAAAAATTATCCTTATCTACCCAATACGGCATTCGACAATGCTCTTAATCCTGAAAACCTTACGCATATTTCAGATATTATTCTCAATTATAAAGATAAAAACCATGTTTCCGAACTGACGATCAATTTTACCATACCGGTTAATTTTGCCAAAACAAAACGCGTTGCAATACCCTTAAACGCCGCTCCGGATGTGCTTCATACTCAAATTGAATGGGAACTGAATAATTATCTCGGCAGCGTTAGAAACGAATATAAAATTATTAAAACGGAAAACGAAGTTTCTTTTGATAACTACAAAGAAATTTTAATGATCGCCATAAAAAAAGACTTAATAGAAAACATCAATATTCTGGCCAAGAAACTCGGAGCGGAATTGAACTTATTAAGCCTCAATATTTTTTCTGTGGAAAATTATTTAAAAGCCAATGAACTGGCCGACGAAACGGAAAATCAACTAATTTTTAAAGTTGGTAAATATCATCTCGATACCTATTTGTATGTTGGGGGTAATTATTATTTATCTTTTACCGATACCCTCCACAATCTTAACAGCGGAAATGAAAATGAAATAAAAAGAATACTAATGCTCACCAAAGATCGTCATAAAAAATGTCTTAATCTTATCGATCAAATACCTTTTAAAACAAATCAAGTATTAAACGCGTTTATTTATGGAAACGGATTAAATAATAAAATATATAAATTAATTTCCGATAATTTTTCCGATAAGATTGAAAAAATGCCCGCGGAACAAATAACCGATACACCGGAATCCGACAGCGCATTTATAGAAACGCTGGGCATTATCTATTCTTACTCTCAGGAGAGTGAATAAATTAGGAGAGGACTCATGGATAAATTTAACCTATTAGACGCGGATGATTTCTTTTCTCAACTCGGTTCCGATAAAGAAGAGAAAAAAGAAGAAGAGGAAAAAAAAGAAACGAACGATAAGCAGGAAAACGACACTGTTAATGAGTCCGAAAAACCTGAAATAAGCGAAGAACCGGAAGAATTGATTGTCAATATAGACGATGAAGTTGAAGAAAATGATCTTACGGTAATCGATGAAACAACGGTAAAAACGGATTCAGCCCCTATCGAAGAAACGGAGGATGTCTCCGTTGAAATACTACAGGATGAGCCGGAAATTAAGGAAACTCCTGAAATTGACAATGAAATACCACCCGAAGAGGCCGAGCTTTCCGAAGAAACGGAAGAACCCGGCACGACTGACGGAAAGCCTGCGACAGGGTTTGTAGATGACTATTATGAAGATGCGCAACAGGAAAAAGTTAATATTAAACCCGTATTAATTACGGTAGGTATTATCATTCTTCTATCGATAATCGGCTTTGCTCTTTGGTCTGTTTTTTCCGACAACGAAAAAGAAGAAACGCCGCCTGTCGTTGAAAAGGTAAAAAAACCGTCACCGGAAGAGCTGCGCAAACTTAGTTTTCTGAGCGGGATTGCTAACAAAACAGCCAAAAATCTATCTAAAATAGCCGACATTCTTTCCCTTAATAGCAGTAAAACCAAAATTACCAGCGTTTATTTATACGGCGAGGAATTCATTTTTGAAGTCTATTGTTCATCACGAGATGTACTGGGTAAATTTAATATGAATATTAAAGAAAAATACCCCGATCAAAGCGTAATTCTCAAAACATCGCAAGTCCGTCCGGGAACCAAGGGCGGTATTTTCGGCGTATATACCATTGCGATTGGCGACGGCAGCGGTTCACGCGACAGTACCGTTAATTTCAATTCCGGAAGCGCGTTTGAAAATTGGTTTTCCGAAAAAGTTGCCCGAAACAAGCTTAAACTTATTACTTTAAAGCAAGCTAATTCTTTTACCAATAACGGATTTAGAGTTATACAGTACGAGGCTGCTGTAAACGGCGACTTCCAAAGTTGCTTTAATTTGATAAATTCTCTTAATTCGGAAAGAAGAAATATAAATTTTCATAAAATCACCGTAAATGCCCGTAATCTGAAAACATTCAGTAGCAAAAAATATCAAATCGGCTTTACTATTCGTTTGTATCTATGAGAATAATTTCCGGTTTATACAAAGGGCGAAAAATTGTAAGCAGTAACGATCATTCCATTCGTCCGACAACAGATCGGGTTAAAGAATATATCTTTAATATTCTGCAAGACTTCCCGGTGGAAAAGACCGTTATCGATATGTTCTCCGGAAGCGGTAATCTGGGAATAGAAGCGCTCAGCAGAGGCGCGCATAAAGTTTATTTTATTGAAAGCGCTCTCTCCTCAATCGCTGTTTTAAAAACTAATCTTTCCGCGTTAAATATCGTTGCGGATAAATACGAAATTATAAAGATGGACGCCCTTCAATTTTCTAAAAATGCCGCTATCGAGGCTCAGTTATGTTTTCTCGATCCCCCGTTTGTCTATCCACCCATCCAGAAACTGCTTAATCGTCTCTTTGAAAACCATATTTTAAGCGCTCAGGGTTTGTTGGTTCTTGAACACGAAGTATCGAATCCGATAGAAAACGGATCGGTTTATTATGATATATTGCGGCAAAAGAAAATGGGCAGAAGTTTAATTAGCGTTTTAGGAAATAAAGATCATGAATAATACAAAAATCGCAATTTACCCGGGGACCTTTGACCCCATTACTTTAGGTCATCTTGATATTTTAAAGCGCGGAAGCAATCTTTTTGACCGCGTGATTGTTACCATTGCCGTAAATCAATCCAAAGTGCCTTTATTTTCGCTCGATGAACGGATCGAAATGATTGAGGATGCCGTAAAAAAGTTTGATAATGTATGCGTAGAAAAATTCGACGGATTGTTGGTTGATTTCGCAAAACAACAAAAAGCTAGCGTTATTTTACGAGGATTACGGGCTATATCAGACTTTGAATATGAATTTCAGATGGCCTTGATGAATCAACATCTTGCGGAGAAAATAACAACGCTTTTTTTAATGCCTAATGAAAAATATACGTACCTTAATTCGACCATTGTAAAAGATGTGGCAAAATTCGGGGGAAATATAGAAAAATTTGTAACTAAATTTGTAGCGGAGAAACTAATAAGTAAGTTTAAATCTTAAAGGCGGATAAAATGAATTTTATAGAAAAAATACGCGCTAAAGCCAAAGAGAATCTCAAAACAATCGTAATGCCGGAGGGCGAAGAGCCGCGCATGATTGAGGCGGCCGCTTTTTTACATAAAGAAAAACTGGTTACGCCGACTCTTCTCGGCAATCCACAGATCATTTCCGACAAAGCGGAAGAGCTAAAAGCGGATATAAAGGATATAAGGATTATTGAACCGGCAAAAGCTCCGGAAATCTCAGAGTTTGCCGACGAATATTATGAATTGCGCAAACACAAAGGGATGACGCCCGAAGAGGCAAAAAAGACCGTGCAGGATCCGCTCTTTTTCGGCGCTTTTATGCTCAGACGAGGTATGATTGACAGCGCCGTAGCCGGTTCAATCAACGCTACAGGAAATGTTTTACGGGCCGCTATTCAGGTTGTAGGTCTTGCTGAGGGGATAAAAGTGGTCTCCAGCTCCTTTGCCATGATACTAAAAGACGGCCGTGAATTTACTTTTGCCGATTGCGCCGTTATCCCGGATCCTGATGAAGAGCAACTGGCCAGTATTGCTATCAGCAGCACGCATACACATCGGGGATTAATCGGTACGGAAGCCAATGTAGCTATGTTGTCCTTTTCCACCAAAGGCAGCGCGTCTCATCCGTCTGTGGATAAAGTAGTAAACGCCCTGAATATTGTAAAACAAAAAGCTCCGGAAATCAATATCGACGGCGAACTTCAGTTTGACGCCGCTTTGTTGGACTCGGTGGGACAAAGAAAAGCGCCCGGTAGTCCCGTTGCCGGAAAAGCCAATGTTTTTATTTTCCCTGATTTGAATT
Organism: uncultured Calditrichaceae bacterium; assembly: GCA_964424545.1. Taxonomy (GTDB): domain Bacteria; phylum Calditrichota; class Calditrichia; order Calditrichales; family Calditrichaceae; genus JAUVIB01. Next base: position 3,831 of record CAYRJN010000129.1, on the reverse strand, counting down.
CGGCTAATATCGGTTATAAAATCGCCCAGCGTCTTGGCAGCGCGGAAGCCATCGGGCCTACAATACAAGGGCTTGCCAAACCTTATAACGATTTATCCCGCGGATGCAGCGTTGAGGACATCATCAATGTAGCTTGTATTTGCAGTATTTTAGCGTAACGGAGGAAACAGAAATGCCAACTTACGAATATATTTGCCGTGACTGCGGCTATGAATTTGAGGAATTCCAAAGTATTACAGCCCCCCCCATTAGCGTATGTCCCAAATGTCGGGGAAAAGTTGAGAAAAAAATAAGCGCCGGCGGAGGATTAATTTTTAAAGGAAGCGGTTTTTATATTACCGATTATAAGAAAAAACAGACTTCACCAGCGAAAAAAACCGATTCAAAAGATAAGCCTCAAGAAAAAAGTAAAAATAAATCACAAAAAAAGGCAAGTTAGCAAAATTTCTTTTCATTTTATTTATTAATGTATTAAATTAGAACAAGATTTGTGAATAATAGTTCTATAATTTACTATAACGTTTTTTTAATTTGAAAGGATAAATTATGTCTAACTTAAAAGAGACGCTTCAAAAGAAGATAGAAGCGCATCGTCCACGGACGACAAAACTGTTAAAAGAGTATGGCGATGTTAAAGTAGGCGAAGTCACCATCGCTCAGGTAATCGGCGGCGCAAGAGGCGTTAAGAGTCTTGTAACCGATATTTCATACCTTGATCCGATGGAAGGAATCCGCTTTAGAGGAAAAACCATTCCCGAAACCATGGCTGCATTGCCGAAACCCGGGGGTAAAGATTATCCCTATGTCGAAGGATTTTGGTATTTTCTATTAACGGGCGACGTTCCCACCAAAGAGCAGGCTGAAGAAGTTGTAGAAGACTTTAAAAAACGTTCTAAGGTTCCGCAATATGTGATTGATATTCTCAGAAGTATGCCGCGCGATTCTCACCCCATGGTAATGTTCTCATCGGCTATCTTAGCTATGCAGCGCGAATCAAAGTTTGCCAAATATTATTCCAGCGGTAAATTCAACAAAATGGACGCCTGGGAGTATATGTATGAAGACGCCACCGACTTGTTGGCACGTTTACCCCATATAGCGGCTTATATTTACAGAATGAAATATAAAAGCGATACACACATCGACCCCGATTTCTCTTTGGATATGGGCGGGAATTTTGCGCATATGATGGGTATCGATAATCCTTATGACGATGTGGCAAGAATGTATTTTATTCTGCATTCCGACCACGAATCCGGTAACGTGTCGGCGCATACAACGCATTTGGTAGCTTCCGCGCTTTCCGACGCTTATTACGCTCTATCCGCAGGCATTAACGGATTAGCCGGCCCGTTGCATGGTTTGGCTAATCAGGAAGTGCTCGGCTGGCTACAAGGCGTTATGGAAAAACTCGGCGGCGAAGAACCGACTCCCGAATTGATGAAAAAGTTTGTTTGGGATACGCTTAACTCCGGTCAGGTTATTCCCGGTTATGGGCATGCCGTATTAAGGAAAACCGATCCGCGTTATATGTCGCAGCGTGAATTCTGCTTAAAACATTTGCCGGATTATCCGCTGTTCAAGTATGTAGACATGCTCTATCAGGTCGTTCCCGACATCTTGCGCGAGCACGGCAAAGCCAAAAACCCATGGCCTAATGTCGACGCTCAGTCCGGCGTTATTCAATGGTATTACGGTTTAACGGAATACGATTTCTATACGGTGCTCTTCGGCGTAGGCCGCGCCATCGGTGTTTTGGCCAATATAACGTGGGATCGCGCGCTCGGTTATCCTATCGAACGTCCCAAATCTCTCACAACCGATATGCTGGAAGAGATTGCCGGAATAAAATAATTTGCGATTTAGGAATATTTTTCTTGCTAAAAGGCGTTCTAATAGAACGCCTTTTTTATTTTAGATGAATTTTTTCAATGATATATAATTCAAATGAAAACAGAAAGTTGAACGCTGAAAAGGAAGGATTTGGATTTCAGAGATTATTATGTTTATAAAAAAATATATATAGGATCAACAAATGGAATTTAAACTAAAAATACGTTTCCCCATTCTTGCGGTGGGGATTTTTACTCTTCTCGTGGGTATTTGGGTGGGATTGCAAAGAATGGGCTGGCAATTCCCCGGCTTTGAGGGACAATTGATGCTGCTGCACGGGCCGTTAATGATCGCCGGATTTCTCGGTACGGTTATCGGTATGGAACGGGCCGTCGCCCAAAACAAACTTTGGCAATATTTGGCGCCGTTTTTCAACGGCCTGGGCGCGCTTTTAACCATCATCGGCGTGGAACGCAGTCTGGCGGCCTTACTGTTTGCCTTCGGCAGTTTGGTTTTATTGATTATCAATTTTGAGTTGCTGCGAAAACATCCCTCCATGCACATGGCTATTATGTTTTTCGGCGCCATATCGTTTTTTGTTGGCAATATTCTATGGCTTAACAATGTTCCTATTTTCCATATCGCCATGTGGTGGTCGTCCTTCCTCGTTTTAACTATAATGGGCGAACGCCTGGAACTCAGCCGCATTTTACAAATGACCAAAGGCGTAAAATCCTTTTTTATCGGTGGCAACGCCATCTATTTTATGGGAATTATTGTTGCCACATTTAATTTCCCTATGGGAATGAAAATTACGGGAATCGCTCTGCTGGCGCTCTCCTACTGGCTGCTGCGCTACGATCTGGCGCGACGTTCCGTAAAACAGCCGGGTCTGCCGAAGTTTATCGCCCAGTCGCTGATTATCGGTTATGTCTGGCTGACGGTGGGAGGTATCCTTGCCCTGTTTTTTGGTGACGCGCCGGCCGGATTTTATTATGACGCCATTCTGCACTCCGTACTTTTAGGTTTTGTGTTTTCCATGATATTCGGCCATGCGCCGCTGATTTTCCCGGCCATCCTGGATGTCAATATGGTATTCGCAAAACGTTTCTATATCCATCTTTATATGCTGCATATCACGCTGCTGCTGCGCGTTGTTTCCGATGTTTTTCTGTGGAACGAAGGCCGCTTGTGGGGCGGAATTTTGAACGGGGTTTCCATACTGCTCTTTTTTGTGATGACGGTGACGGCCGTAAGGAAGAAACAGTAGACATTGAATGCTTGCTGCAAGAGACATCATACCGTTTACAAAAACAACAAAGAGGGCGCAATGATAATTATCTATCGTTCTCTGTGTAAACATATCAAATGCTTTTTCTGATAATACTAAGCCTTTAACGTTACGGGAATGGGCTAAAGCCGAAAACCAAGTTGTATCCAGAATCTAAGCCATAGAGGACAAGTTATTCATCTCAACACTTTTTCCCTTTATTAAACATCACAGGCTTAAACAGAAGACCCATTGCAAATATTGACAGGAGCTTGGTTGCTTCGTTTCAGATATACTTTCTTACGTTTTTTTTTAAATTAGTGCATCCTTTATAATATATTAAAATTCATACTTTACCAAAAAACCCGTTTGAAACTTTAAGCTTGAGTATTGCGGCCCCGAATAAATAAATCCATCAATCGGATATGAAAAACCAATTGAAAAACCTATAGATATTTTATTAATAGTAAATAATGTATATCCTTCTGCTTTGATATAACTACCAATAATTATATTCTCAGCATATTCTTCTATGATGTTATGCAAGTCCTCAATTAACCCTTTGTTGTGAAATTCGGGAACCCCTGTATTAAAGCTTAAGCATATATTTAGACCGTATTCATTGTTATTAGTTTTTTTTAAAGAAATCGTTGATAATAATTGTGCAAATATTAAGCTTTTTATACCGCTGCCGATATCAAATCTAAAACGTAAACTAATATCGTTAT
>CAYRJN010000128.1:0-10904 GCA_964424545.1 uncultured Calditrichaceae bacterium | reverse complement strand
ATTTTTTTCTACATCAATAGTGGCATTCGTTCCGTCTAATAGGATATAGCCATCCTTAGTGCCCGAATCATAAATATTTAGCATAGTATTTCTATCGTTTACAGTTATTGTTTCGGCTATGGGAAAATCTTCCGTCCACGTTTTTGCCGTAATGGTGTCCGATGCAGACGTTCCTTCTAAGGTTAATTTAATCTCATAGGTAGTATTTGGCGTTAAATTTACAATACTTCCCCGATAGGGAGCAATATCTTCCGTTGTGTTATCAACTGGATTATATTTCACTGCTAAACCTTCATTCCAAGACTCGCTGCCTTCGACACGAAAGTTAACAAAAACTTTTTTATCGGCCGACCCTCCATCCGGAGTCCAATACAATCCTATGCTCTGAAACGTGGGAACCGTTCCTATTTCGGAAGCATAAAGATTTCCAAATTGAACTAACAGCAAAATGGAAAACACTAACGATATTAAAGATGTGACTTGTTTCATCTAATACTCCTTTAATTATTCAGATCAGTCAGATGCGTTAAAATATTTTGCGAGGAATTCTAACTAACCTAATAATTTTATAATATGCAACTCTATTGCATATTAAACCGTTAAACATACTATTAATTATAATTATTTTGAATAAACCGGTAATTCGGCGCACATCTTTTGATTCCGAATAGACAGGGCAGTTAAATACTAAAAAAAAAACGTAGGCACGCAGTAAAAAAAGAATATGGGGATTTCTAATTTCCCCATATTCTCCACCTATTTAAAGATATTTTGTTAATAGGTTACAATATCCTGTGGTCATATAACGCTATTTCAATAACATCATTTTTTTAATCGAAACAAATTTACCGGCTTTAATCCTGTATATATACACTCCGCTGGATAAATTAGTAGCTTTAAATTGAACCGTATGGTTACCGGCAACCATTTTTCTGTTTACCAGTTCTGCAACTTTTTGCCCAAGTATGTTATAAACAGATAGCTGCACATCGGATGCTTTAGGCAAGGCAAAACTAATTGTAGTCGTCGGGTTAAAAGGATTAGGATAATTTTGTTTTAAAGCAAATACAACGGGAAGAGCGTTTTCTTCTTCAACGTTCGTAGGTACGCCAAGATCTATCACATGTGCCGCGTCAAACCATACATCCACATCATTTATACTTGCCGTGCCAAGGTTAAAGGACCAAACGATAACCGAATCCGTTACATTACACATAAATGTATCAATAACAACAAGCTTTTGATCAGCCGTCAGCGATAACTCTTTAGCATATAGGTTTGCAAAGTTGCCATGATTTTTCTGAATTACCGCGGAGATACCGCTTACATCCTTATTAGCTTTGGCCATAAATTGAACATGATATTCATGACCTTCCTGCACACCTTTTATTTCCAATTGACGGAATTGGATATTCCAGTCTTCATCGCCTGTAGCGTTAATATGTACCTGAGCGCTTTTTTCGCCTTCTAACATTCCGTCGCTATTTAAGGATAGGGTTGCGTAACTTTGAACATTTTTATACAAATCCCATTTATCCAAACCGTCGTTAAAATAATTATTGCTTATCAAATCCACGCCTTCAGGCAGGGTGGGTTCATCAATGATAACCGTATCCAACGGCGTTTTAACGCACCAATTACCCTCATCCATATTACCGAGCGTGCCGTTATAATTGTCTCCGGCTCTATTTACAACCGTATTACCGCTTCCGTCATTGAAGTCATAATAAATTACCAGACTATCTTCTGTTCCTGTCAGTTCGGTAAATCTCGTTTCGTTTATCTCTTCCGCACTTCTTGCAACTTTCCAAAGGCGCACTTCGTCCATAATACCGGCAAAATTATAGTTAATGTTTGGATCGCCATAGGAACCAAGTAAAAATCTATCCGCCGCGGCGCCTGCGTCTGCTCCCGGAGCGACAATTTCTTTAACGCCGTTTAAATAGACAGTTACTTCTCTTGGAGTACGTACATAAGCGATATGGTACCATTTACCGGCAACGAGTTCACTCGTTCCTTCGACATAGTTCCCGTCTGCCTGCACCTTAAGTTTATTATTATCATCTACAAACAATTGCGCTCCAAGACGCATTATATGATCTTCTCCACCCGGGGCGTCAAAATTGGCAAAGTTTACCCAGGCTTCCATTGTCCATGTTGTATCTAACCCAAAGTTTGAAGTATCCGATACAATCACATATTCATCTCTCGGATCGCTTAGATTAAAGGTTAACGATTTGGATTCAGTAGGAGGTTCTTCATTCTTTATTTTAATTAAATGAATATCGTCTAACCAAAAATCAATAGGACCGGTTTTCATATATGCGAAATCAATTGAAAAATCCGTTTTGGGATTTGAAAAATCCGACGTATAATTTAGTTCAAATTTATATACGCTGTCTTTCTCCATAGACCAGGTCGTTACACCCCATCCACCCACAGGATTATAATAGTTGCCCGTTTCTATCGAATCGTAAAATACCCAATATAGATCCCATTCGGAAACGGCTTTAGTTGCTTTTATTTTAAAAGTAATATAATATTCTTCGCCTTCCTCTATCGGAACCTCGGTAAAAAGAGCAACTCTTGAACTCGGACCACCGCCCGCACAGGTGTCCATGTGTACTTTTACGCTATTTGGACCATTTATCACAGAATTTTCGTCCAAACTGTATGTAGCGCCGGCCAATGAGTCAGTGTTGTTGAATAGCCAACCGTTTAAACCGTCGTTGAAATTATAATTGGCAATCAACTCCGTTCCTTCGGGTAAGGGGTCTTGAATATCTTCTACCCCCAGTTTAATTAAATGGATATCGTCAAGCCAAAGGATAGTGCTGTCGCTTGGTATTCCTGCCAAATCAATTGAAAAATCCGTTGTGGGATTTGAAAAATCAGCTTTAAAGGTTAATTCATATTTTATCGTTGTATCTTTATCTAAAGTAACTTGTCCCCACATTCCGGAATAGTAGTTTTGTGTTTCAAGCGAATCATACATACACCACCAGATAGCTTTATCATCAATTACTTTACTCGATCTGATTTTAAAAGTGAGATAATATTCTTTGCCGTTTTCAATGGGCACATTTTGAAACAAGGCGATTCTTCCGCTGGGATAGCCGTTGTAGGTAGTATCGACAGTAATTTTAACGCTGTTGGGGCCGTTAATAACGCCTGTTCCATCTAACTCGTAATGGGCATAACCGGGATCTTGACTGTAAAATTCCCAATGATTTAAACCGTCGTTGAAATTATAATTGGCAATCAACTCCATTCCTTCAGGTAGCGGATCTTGAATATCTTCCGGAGGCTCTAAATCGGAATTTGGATTATTTCTTAAATTAGGATAATTGCCCTCTACTTGCCAAATGTTATTTAAATCCCAACCGGCATCCGTAAATATAGCGGCTGTTTTCATTTCGGTTGTCGTTTTGCCGGTTGCATACACATCTGTGCATCCGGACGCTGTTGTATCGAGAAAACATCCTGCAATAACTTCGTCACCGTTGCCATACGAAGTACCGGCAAAACCTCTATCGGCATAACCATTATTCGTACCGGTGGAATAACAATTCTCTATTGTAGCGCTCTTATAGTTTCTACCGCAAAACCCACCGGAATGATCATCGCCGGGGTTAACCGAGCCAAAACTATAACAGTTACTTATTGTAGCTACATCACCATTATTTTGCCCAACAAAGCCGCCGGTTACTCTGCCGCCGGCTGCATCGCCGGTGCTATAACATTCGCTTATTGAACCTTTATAATTATAACCAACAAATCCACCGGCATTTTTATCGTTTGCCGTTGCGTTACCTGTGCTATAACTTTTTATAACTGAACCCTTTTCTAACAAACCTATAAAAGCGCCTATTTGGTCTTCCCCTTCAACGCTGCCTGTACTATAACAATCAGATATTGAACCATTTAAAACCATTAAGCCGGCAAACCCGCCCACTTCAGTCGGTAACATGCCGCTAATATTAACTTCGCTATAGCTATCGGTTACTATAGGATAATTAGTCTTATCACCTATTCGTCCAATTAATCCGCCGTAACCAGTCCCACCTATAGAACTTGTTTCCGAACTAATATTACCGGTAGAATAACAATTTTCTACCGTGCCGCCGTTCATATATCCAATAAGGGCGCCCACAAAATCGCCGCCCGTACAAGTGAAATTAACATTTGTTAATCCTAAGTTCTTAACGGAAGCGGTACCGCCTGTTTGCGCAATAAAAGCGACATAATTACCGCCGGTAATAGTTAAACTGTCAATTGTAAATCCGCCGCCGTCATAGCTGCCGGCAAAAACAGGATTTAATCCGATTGGAGCCCATCCATCGACAGCTGTCGCCGCAGCATTTATATCTGCTGTTTGTATAAAATGCATATTCCATTCTGCAGAAGTAGTATCCATCCACTGCAAATCAGCATACGTTGCTATTTGATACGGATCGTCAACGGTTCCATCTCCTCCGGACTGCCCAAAACTTAATGTAAAACTTATAACAATAAATAACATTGCCGCTAACATCTTTTTCATTATTATACCTCTTTTTTTATTGATCCCCTTTTTAAATTGTTGTAAATATAACTATTATGACAACACAAACGGGTTGTTCTCGGTTCTAAGGAGATCGGTTGGTTCATTCCATTTTTTTTGCGGCTCCGTTAACTTTCTTCTTGGCAGATCCCTACAAACAAGAGCAATGAAATTCAAAGAATCGTTCATTTAAATAATTGTAAAAATGTCCCTCGGATCCAATTCAATGAAATCCGAGGGAACATATAGACCTGTCTTACTTCAATAACATCATTTTCTTAACCGAAACAAAACTACCGGCTTTAATTCTGTAAATATACACGCCGCTTGCTAAATCAGCCGCATTAAATTGAACGGTATGATAACCGGCGACCATTTTATTATTAACCAATTCCGCTACTTTTTGCCCGAGAAGGTTATATACCGTCAGCTGTACATCAGAGGCTTTCGGTAAGGCAAAATTAATGGTTGTCGTCGGGTTGAAGGGATTAGGATAATTCTGTTTCAAAGCGTAAACTGTAGGAATACCGCTTCCTTCTTCAACGCTTGTCGCTTCGCCAAGATCAACGATATGTACATCGTCAAACCAAATATCCACATCGGTTACGCTGGCCGTACCAAGGTTAAAGGCCCAAACGATAACCGAATCGCTTATATTACACATAAATGTATCTTCTACGGCAATTTCCTGATCGGCCGTAAGGGATATATCTTTTGCATACAGATTATCAAAAGGTGAATGATTTTTCTGAATAACAGCGGCAATTCCGCTTACATCTTTATTGGCTTTAGCCATATACTGTATAAGATATTTATGACCCGCTATCAAGCCTTTTATGGGGAATTGACGGAACTGTGTATTCCAATCTTCAGTTCCTACGCCGTTTATATGGACTTTAGCGCTGTTATCGCCTTCTAAAACACCATTGGGGTCTATGCTTACATCGGCATTGGATTGTACGGTTTTATTCAGATCCCAATAATCTAAGCCGTCGTTAAAAAAGTTATTAGCCAATAAGTCGTTTTCAGGCGCTTCTTTTTTTAATTTTACTATTTGTATATCGTCAAGCCAAAAATCAATAGGACCAGTGTTCATATATGCGAAATCAATTGAAAAATCCGTTGTGGGATTTGAAAAATCCGGCGTATAATTTAGTTCAAATTTATATACGCTGTCTTTCTCCATAGACCAGGTCGTTACACCCCATCCACCCACAGGATTATAATAGTTGCCCGTTTCTATCGAATCGTAAAAAACCCAATATAGATCCCAGTCGGAAACGGCCTCAGTTGCTTTTATTTTAAAAGTAATATAATACTTTTGACCTTCCTCAATTGGAACCTGAGTATAAAGAGCAATATTCCAACTCGAAGTGCCGCCGGTGCACGTATCTATGTGCACCTTTACGCTGTTTGGACCGTTAATTACGGAACTTTGATCCAATTCGTATGTGGCGTTGGCTAACGAGTCGGCGTTATTGAATAGCCAACCGTTTAAACCATCATTAAAACCGGGATTGGCAATTAATTTCTCTCCCTCCGGCAGCGGATCTTCAATTTCTCCTTTTATCAGAGGAGTACCTAATTCGGCAACTTCTGCACTATCTAATGCGTAATTATACAACACAACTTGCGCTACATTTATTGGCTGCTCTTCGGTACCATCATCACGGAAAAAGAATACGCTATCTCTTAAAGCATACCAACCATCAACCGGTTGATGTGTACCTTCAAGAACTTGAGTTCCATCAACATATACTTTAATGGATAAGTCATTTAAAGCAGTATCTTCTTCAACTGCCATTATAAGTCTATGCCACTGACCTGCTTTAATTACTCCATTTTCAGAATAGCCAATAGTACTTTTACCAACTTGTCCGGAACTTCCTACAAACAAACGTCCATCAATACTATTAGTTAAATCTGTTTGCAACAGACTACTCCAACCAAGGACATCCATTTTGATATCTATTCTATATGTATATGTATTTGCATACGAATTTGTATCTATAGGAGTAAGATTAGTAACTGCTTTCAAATAGTCATCATTTCCCAATAATATTGCGCCATCACCATCTTTTGGACCATCCACAACCGGATGATTTCCAAATAATAAAAGGTCTTCACCTACTGTTGCTTTTCCCAAATTATCCGCATCTTCAAAATCCCATTGACCAACAATCATTGGTATGTCTTCTTTCATCATAGGAGTACCTAATTCGGCAACTTCTGCACTATCTAATGCGTAATTATACAACACAACTTGTGCAACATCTGTAGGTTTTTCTTCACCATCATTATCACGGAATAATAAGATGCTATCTGCAAATGCTATACGACTATCAACCGATTGGGACTTTCCTTCGTAACCATGAGACCCATTTATGTATATATTAACTGTAACTGAATCGGCTTTGTGTTCCTCAACAACCAATATCACTCTTTGCCATTCGGCTTCTGTAAATATAGGATTAGAATAACCAAGATAACCACATCCCATAGTTTTAGCAGCTGTTATGAATAAAGAACCATCAGTTGTATTAGCTAAATTTGTTTGCAACAAACTGTTATAACCATCTTGGACATCAACTTTAATATCCATGCTAAGTGTATAGGTATTAACTAATGAACCTGCACCACTTGCTGCAATATTAGTTGGAACTTTTAAATAATCGTTAAGGCCTAATAATACGGCACCATCGCCATCTTTAGGACCATCCACAACCGGATGATTTCCAAATAATTCAAGATCATCACCAATTGTTGCTTTTCCTAAATCACTTGGATCATTAAAATCCCATTGACCAACTATTTTATGTTCAACCGGTGGATTCGGAGCCGTCGTAGTAACGCTAACATCATCAATCCATATTGTTACAGTACTATCAACGGGAAAGTAACCAAAATCAATTGCAAAGATAGCATTGCTATCTGTTTTTTCAGCAGTCACTGTTCCCTCAAATTGTATCGTTGAATCCTCTTTAGCTACCAGTATACTAGCATAACCAATACTAGCATATTCAGGTGCTAATGGAGATCTGTAAAGGCTGGCAAAAGGGCTATCCCACTCTTCCGGAAACGCTTTAGTAGATCTTATTTTAAGGCTAACATTGTAATCTTTCCCTTCCTCTATGTTTAAATTTGTAACATAAAGAGCAATTTTTGCACTTGGAGAGCCGCCTTCAGAACTATCTATGGTACATTTAACACTATTTTTACCGGAAATAACACTATTCGTATCTAACTCAAAACTGGCATTGACGGCGGATGATGCACTATCAACCATAAAAGACCAGCCATCTAAGCCATCTTCAAAATCGTTATTTCCAATTAACTCCACTTCTGTTTGGGCTAAGCTCATCGAAAAGCTAAACGCCAAAAACATTATGGCAAAAAATATCTTTTTCATTATTTTACCTCGTTTTTAATTTGGAAGGTTCTTAAATTCTAAATCTAAATTGAGCGATTATAAGAAAAATCGCTCAATTTAGTAAGTTATCTCTATATCTATTTCATCAGCATCATTTTCTTAACCTTAGCATAATCATTAGCCTGCAATTTATAGAAATAGACGCCAGAAGCTAAATTACTGCCGTCAAACTTATATTTATAAGAACCGGCCGCCAATTGTTTATTAACAAGCGTGGCCACTTTTTGACCTAAAAGATTATAAACTTCCAAGGATGTAAGCCCGCTCTTGGGAATCGAGAAATTAATTTCCGTTGTTGGATTAAAAGGATTCGGATAATTTTGGGATAGATTATAATTTCGCGGCATATTATTATTATAATTATTTTCAATTTCTATATCACTTACCCATTCTTCCCACTCGGCTTTTTTATCAGGGAACCAGTTTAAATCGCCGGCAGGGAAACCGCCTTGCGCGTGCGTTAACACGGCTTCATTGGTATAGGCCAATGACCAGTTTAACGGCCACGGTACATTAAAAAGTTCTGCTCCGGTGCCATCTTTATAATAATAACGCTCTACGGCATCGTCCAAGGTCGTCCATCCGTATTTACGGTATTCTTGAACAAACGGTATCTCTTTAGCTAATACATCGCTCACCATTTGTGCGTCAAATCCCGGATCTAAATTCACATTATTTTCTTGAACCAAATGGGGATATTGATAATCGCCAAGACTTTTAAACATAGAATCGGTCATACTATTGATCCATGTTGTCGGATAAATTTCTCCCGTGTTGCCCATATTTATATCTTTTTGACTTGTTTCGTTTTCCCAATAGTCTCTAAGTGTTTCCGACCAATAATAGACATTATTTTTAGCTTCCACTTTACGATCCGATTCTTCCATTCTATGATCGGCCAATATTTGCGGATCGCATAAATTTAATTTTAAGATACTGGCATGGCCGTGCCTTGGCGTACCTTTATCCCAATGTCCGCTATGATACTCCCATTCCGTTTCGCCTACCGTTTGATAATCAACAAATAAATTATCGTTAAATTTGGCATTGGTAAAATTAGGAAGCCATAAACCGTTAATACTTGTATTATACATGGTGTTATGACTGTATTCGTAATAATCTACAAATTCCCAATCTAAAAAGACATTGCCGCCCATATTAAAAAAAGTATTATTAACAATTACGACCGAATCATTATAAGCCGTTTTTACCGTGTTGCTCATAACGCCGCCGCCGCCGACGCCATGAATCCACAGATTATTATAGAAAATATTATTCGTATAGAAATAAGAACATCTGTCGGTAGCTCTCGGATTCGTAACGGCGGCTTCATAACCTAAAACGATACAACTGTCCATGGAGAATCTATGAAAAGCGCCGTAAAAATACATACCCCATCTCCCAGGTTGTTCAGTTAGCGGGCCTGTAGGATCAAAAGCATTAATAATCACACCTTTGAATTCTATATATGTGCTGTCGCCTATAAAATCAAATATTGGATTAATTTTGTTTCCTTGATCATCTTTACCAACAATAATCATCGGCGGGCGTGTCGGACTTGCCGGATTAGTTTCAGCCTCCGCGTCGATGGTTATATTAAAATCAATGACCATTTTAGAATTAACTTCATAGTATTGCCCTCTTTGCAACCGGTAAATCGCATTGGGATGCGCTCTTTCACCGCCAGCGATAGTATCACCCATAATAAAACGATTCAGTACGCCGAAAGCGCTTCCTTCATATACGGGCGGTACAACGATAACCTCGCCCCTGTCCTGTGAAAAAATCATGCTCGGTAGCAAAATTGCCAGTAATAACACATTTAATACTATTGTACTCAGCTTTTTCATAATCTACCCTTTCTTTGTTAATATTAATTCTCTTTAAGTTCAAGAAATTCAATTATTGCGATTAGACGTCTTTACCTCCTTTCTTTTAATGAACGTTTTTTTTTCTGCGATTTGATAAATATCACACCTCCTTCCTTTATACATTAATCCTTGTTATTAATTATCCACTTAAGACCTACATTTACGGTTTGTCCGTAATAATTTTCGGAGCGCGGCTTTCCGGCATAGAAATGCGTTCTTTCAATAGAACCGGTTATATTTGAAGCATTACAGTAAACCAACAATCCCTTCCATGGCAATTTTTGTTGAATTTGGATATCCCATAACGTCAATGCATTGGAAAAAGAGCGATATTCCGTCCAAAAACTAACATCGTCAAAAATATCCGATTGATAATTCATAGAAAGCCGAGCGCTGAAACCTTTATAATCATAACCGATAGCCATGTTTAATATATTTTCCGGCTGCCCGATTAATCTATCGTCGTAGCTTTCATCGATAACCGTATCTATCGGAGCCCAGGGCGTTCCCATTCTTTCTATCCTAAACTTCGGATAAGTGGTTTCGGAAAATATTTTTGTATAGTTAATATTAAATACAAATCCCTTTAAAAAGGACGGCAAGTACCAAAAATTAGTCTGCCAGTCGATTTCAATTCCTTTGCTGTAGGACATCGTTTCATTATTCTCTTGGGTTGAATATCTACGTCCTTTATAAAAGTCGGGTAAATTAAATTTTGCCGGATCGAACAAGAGCCTGTTACCCCGTGAAAATATTTTATCCTGTATATTTTTCCAAAACCCGCCTATGGTAAAAAGTCCGAGATGATTTTCGCTAAACGAAAAATAGACATCATAACTTTCGGCCAATTCGGGACGAAGATAAGGATTTTTCAAGTTAATGTATTCATTGTCATAATACATATTCGGAATAATATCGGTAAAATTCGGCCGCGCTAATGTTTTTGTATAGGCCAGTCTTAATTGAAACCAATTGATCGGTTCATATTTTAAATGAATCATCGGCAGCCAAAACTCATTATTTCTAATAGAGGTGGTATCCTTTCCCGTAAAACTGTACT
>CAYRJN010000127.1:0-10934 GCA_964424545.1 uncultured Calditrichaceae bacterium | reverse complement strand
ATACCCTCTTCCCGCTTAGTTTTTTTCAAATAATCCAAGTTTTAAATTTATTTTTAAAATAGGAAAAAATCCCCTGCGGCTTGTAGCTGTTCTATAAAATAGTCAATTTCCTTAACCGTATTGTAAAAATAGAAACTTGCCCGCGTGGTGGCGGCAACGTTAAGTTTACGCATCAAGGGTTGGGCGCAATGATGTCCGGCGCGCACGGCAATACCTTGTTGATCCAGAAAATGGGACAGATCATGGGGATGAATATTACCCAAATTAAAAGAAATTACGCCACCACGTTCCGGAGCCGCGCCATAGACCTTTATTTCCTTAATTTTATACATCCTTTCCAACGCATAGGTTGTCAATTCCTGCTCATAAAGGGTAATATTTTCCATGCCGATTGCGCTAAGATAGTCAACCGCCGCGCCAAAGGCAATGGCGCCGCTTATGTTGGGCGTACCCGCTTCAAATTTATGGGGAATTTCATTCCATGTCGCGCTGTCATACCATACGGCGTCTATCATCTCGCCGCCGCCTTGATACGGGTTCATATTTTGCAATATTTGCGACTTAGCGTAAAGCGCTCCGATTCCAGTCGGACCAATCATTTTGTGTGCGGAAAAGGCCATAAAATCGCAGTCAAGAAACTCCACATCAATGGGCAGATGCGGCACGCTTTGGGCGGCGTCAAGCAACACGGGCACGCCGCGGTCATGCGCCATTCGAATTATCTTTTTGATGGGGTTAATAGTGCCGAATACATTGGACATGTGCGTTACGGAAATTAATTTCGTTTTGTTGTTCAATATTTTTTCAAATTCGTTAAAATCCAATGTACCATCTTCGAGAAAAGGAATAAAACGCAGTTTGGCGCCGACATCTTTTGCCAATAACTGCCAAGGAATCAAATTGCTGTGATGTTCCATTTCCGTCAAAATTATTTCATCGTCTTTACCGATAAATTTACGTCCCCAGCCTGCTGCCACTAGATTTATCGATTCGGTTGTACCGCGCGTAAAGACAATCTGCTTTTCTGATTTTGCCCCGATAAAATCCGCCACTTTTTTACGCGCCGCTTCAAACTGCGCCGTTGCTCTCTCTCCGAGCTGATGGATAGCTCGATGAACGTTAGCATTATCTTTACGATAATAATTCATCAGCGTTTCGATTACCGTTTCCGGTTTCTGTGTGGTAGCTGCATTATCAAAATAGACAAGCAATTTATCGTGAATCAGTTGATTTAAAATTGTAAAATCTTTTCTGTATCTTTGAACGTCAAACTCCGTATCCATCCGCGCTACTCCGAAGGTTTTATGGTAAATTATTAGACGAGCTCAGCTATTCTTTTCTTAATATTATTTATGCGAGCGCCGATTAGGCCTATATACAGATTTCTTCGTTTTTCTTGGCGCTATTCGGCGTTATCCGCTTTTTATAATATAATCCGTTATAAGTTAATATTCAATCTTGGAGATACTTTTATTTTACATATATCCCAGCTGCAATTTAGCGGCATCGGACATCAAATCCGGCGACCAAGGCGGATCCCAGACTAATTCCACATCGGCGCTGTTTACTCCGGGAATATTCTTGATCTTATTTTTTACCTCTTCCACCAATGAGCCTGCGACCGGACAACCGGGTGAAGTTAGGGTCATCAATACCTTCACATTGTTAAAATCATCTATTGAAACATCATAAATCAAACCGAGATTAAAAATATCTACCGGTATTTCCGGATCATACACGGTTTTTAATACATCGTTTACCTCATTTTCCTGTATTTTAATACTCATCTTAATCACCTTAAATTTATTGTGCCGAACTTTTAAAAAGTAATAATTTTTTCAATCAATTTTCAGGCTATGTTCTCATTCTGTTGTAGCTTCTTTGCTATCCTGATCCAAAGCGATATTCATCGTATGCCATGAAAGCGTGGCGCATTTCACTCTAACCGGAAATTCGGATACGCCCGCAAAGGCGGCAATTTTATGGACATCCTCATCAAAATCTTCGATATTTTTTTGTCCCGTAACAATTTCATGAAAAATATCGAAAAGATGTTTAGCCTCTTCAACCGTTTTTCCCTTTATCACCTGCGTCATCACCGACGCCGAAGCTTTGGAAATAGCGCAACCGTCCCCTTCAAAACTAACATCTTCTACATTATTATCTTCAACCTTTAAATATATTTTATAATGATCGCCGCACACGGGATTTCTACCGTCCAACACGTGGGTTGCATCATCCATTTTTCTAAAATTCCGCGGATGACGGTTGTGATCCATTATTATTTCCTGATACAGCTCTCTGAATTCATTATCCATAAAACCTGTTCTCCGAATCTTATTTTTCCGGGGAATATAGCCTGTTCATTTAAATTATTGAGCCTAAATATTCATCAACAAACGACTCAATATAATATTTTATTTCCCCGTTTTCCACAGTCTCCAAAACTTCGGCGATAAAAGCCTTGATTAGAATGTTTTTAGCCTGCTCTAAGCCGATACCCCTCGAACGTAAATAGAATACCGACTCATCATCCAATTCGCCCACGGTGGCGCCGTGCGTACATTTGACGTCGTCGGCATAGATTTCTAATTGAGGCATGGTGTTAATTCTCGCCGTATCGGAAAGCAGCAAACAATTATTGTTCTGATCAGCATCGGTTTTCTGCGCATGGGGCCGAACCAGTATCTTGCCACGAAATACGCCGCGCGCCTTATCGGCCAGAATGCCTCGATACAATTCAGAGCTGACGCCATTTTCTTGCGCATGATCAATAAACACGTGATTATCAACCAATTCGTCGTCTTTAGCAAAATATACGCCGTTTGCCAACGTTTTTATATTTCGACCTTCCATTTTCACTTCCAGCGTATTGCGCGTTAATTTCCCGCCGAAATCAACGGTATATAAATCCGCCCGACTCTCCGTTTCCTGATTTACGTACAAATTATGTAAATGACTACCATTAGCCGATGCGCGCCGTATCTTATAATAAGCAAGGTTTGCGCCTTCTCCAATCCAAAATTGATTTAAAATATTGGCAAAAGAAAAAGAATTACCGTCGGAAAAATAACTCTCGAGCAGTTGCAACCGGCTGTTTTTACCGAGCGCCAAAATATTTCTCGGCGTGTCGATTATCGCCCGACCGCTGTTGTTTACAGTATAATACGATACGTGAACGGGTATATCTACGTCGACGTTATCCGCCACGATTATGCCCACGCCGCCGTTAAAAAGGGCGGCATTGAGCGCCGCAAAAACCGATTGAGGAATTTCCGTCAATCGTTGCGTTAGTTTATCGTTTTTCCCCGATATTATCTCGTTAATATTGCCGATAATTATCTTTTCTTTTAATGTTTCGGGTATCTGCGATAAATCGGCTCGATAAACGCCGTTGACAATTACGATTTTTGCCGCATGTAAGAGCGTAGGGTCCGATTTTATCGGCAAATCTTTCTCTCGGTTGTCGCGGGCAAGTTCGTAATCCTGCTGCAATATGGATTTGATATCGGTAAAACGCCACTCCTCAGCCTTAGACGTAGGGAAACCCGTATTTTTTATGGATTCAATAGCGGCGGAATATCCAGCTTTTAACAATTTACCGTCGCTATTCCAAACATCGGCAATAATTTTATTCTGCAGAGCGCCTAATGCATTTATATCATTAATTTTCATTGAATTCATACTTTCTGTTTATTATTTGATCAACCAATCATAACCTTTTTCTTCCAATTCCAAAGCCAGCGCTTTATCGCCGGATCTAATAATCTGCCCGTTATATAGAACATGAACAACGTCGGGCACGATATAATCCAGTAAACGCTGATAATGTGTAACCACTATAAAAGCATTATTCTCGTTTTTCAATTTATTTACACCGTTCGATACGATTCTCAAAGCATCGATATCCAAACCCGAATCGGTTTCATCAAGTATGGCCAGTTTCGGCTCGAGTACGGCCATTTGGAATATCTCATTACGTTTTTTTTCCCCCCCCGAAAAGCCCATATTTATGGGACGACTCAAAAGTTCTTGCTTAATATCCAAGATTTTCATTTTTTCTTTAATCAATGCGAGAAAATCGGCCGCATCCACCTCTTCCAATCCGTTATATTTGCGGATTTCATTCAATGCGGTTCTTAAAAAGTAAGTATTCGTAATACCGGGAATTTCTACCGGATATTGAAAAGCAAGGAACAATCCCTCGCGCGCTCTATCCTCCGGAGAGAGCTCCAAAAGATTTTTTCCTTCGTAATAGACCTCGCCTTTTGTAACGGTATAACCGTCTCTTCCGGCCAAAACATTAGCCAGCGTACTTTTACCGGAACCGTTCGGGCCCATAATAGCATGCGTTTCGCCCGCCGCTACCGTTAGATTTATTCCTTTTAATATCTCTTTTCCTTCAACGCTTGCATGTAACTTTTTTATTTCCAACATATTATATTTCTCCTGATAAACCCGATCTCGAATTTCAATTCATTTTGTCATATTAAAGCTATAACTCTATTTTTTATTATCATTTTCTTTTATTCTATCCAACCGAACCTTCCAAGCTTAAACTTAATAAATTCTGCGCCTCTACGGCAAATTCCATGGGTAGCTCTCTAAAAACTTCTTTGCAATAGCCGTTTACGATCATGGAAACAGCGTCTTCAGTGGAAATTCCTCTTTGATTCAAATAAAAAATCTGATCCTCGCCGATCTTGGAAGTGGTAGCTTCATGTTCCACTTGAGCGGTGGCATTATTTACTTCCATATAAGGGAAGGTATGCGCGCCGCATTGGTCGCCGATTAATAACGAGTCGCATTGCGAGAAATTACGGGCGTTTTCAGCGCTTTTGGCCACTTTAACCAACCCACGGTAGGAGTTATTACTTTTACCCGCCGATATACCCTTGGAAACAATTGTGCTTTTGGTATTTTTTCCGATATGGATCATCTTTGTACCCGTATCGGCCTGCTGATAATTATTGGTCATAGCCACCGAATAGAACTCACCAACCGAATTATCGCCTTTAAGAATAACTCCCGGATACTTCCATGTTATAGCAGAGCCGGTTTCCACCTGTGTCCAGGATATTTTTGAGTTATCGCCTGCGCATAAACCGCGTTTGGTTACAAAATTGTAGATACCACCTTTACCTTCTTTATCGCCAGGGTACCAATTTTGTACCGTAGAATATTTAACATAAGCGTTTTTGTGGGCAACAATTTCGACAACGGCGGCATGCAATTGATTTTCGTCGCGCATGGGCGCCGTACACCCCTCCAAATAACTTACGTAAGCGCCTTCTTCGGCTACAATTAAAGTGCGTTCAAATTGACCCGTATCGGCTGCGTTTATACGAAAATACGTAGACAACTCCATAGGACAGCGCACGCCTTTGGGAATATAGACAAAAGAACCGTCGCTGAAAACGGCGGAATTAAGCGCGCTGAAAAAATTATCCGACGGAGGAACAACCGAACCGAGATATTTCTCCACCAAATCAGGATGATTACGGATAGCTTCGGACATTGAGCAAAAGATAATCCCCAATTCGGATAATTTTTCTTTAAAAGTTGTAGCGACTGAAACGCTGTCGAATACAGCGTCTACCGCTACACCGGCTAATCGTTTTTGTTCATCCAGCGAAATGCCGAGCTTATTGTAGGTATCCAATAATTCCGGATCGACTTCGTCGAGACTTTTCAACGCTTTTTTCTTTTTAGGCGCCGAATAGTAAACGATACTTTGATAATCAATAGACGGATAATGTATATGCGCCCAATCCGGTTCCTCTAATTTCAACCAATGACGATAAGATTTCAAACGCCATTGCAGCATGAACTCCGGCTCGCCTTTTTTTTCGGAAATTATGCGAATTACATCTTCATTTAAACCCGGCGGCAGAGAATCGCTTTCAATATCGGTTACAAAACCATATTTATACTCCTGGTCAACAAGCGATTGAATCTTTTCTTGTTCTTTATCCATAAAAACCTTCTTTAATTATTAAACGGTGTTAATATCACATCATACTTTTGTTTAATATCTTTCAATGTTATGTTATTAAAAAATGCGCGTAATTCGTTTTGCAATATTTCCATCGGCGCTTTAATATTACAGACCGATATTTGATCACAATCGCAAAAATTGCCGCTATTGCAGGCCATCAATTCAATAGGACCGTCAACCGTTTCTATAATACTGGATATGGTTATTTCATCCCACATTCGGCTGGCGCGGTAACCGCCGCGAACGCCTTGAATAGATTCGATCAAACCTTTTTTGGATAGGGCTTGCAAAACCTTTCCGAGAATTTCCTGAGGAATATGATAGCGCTTGGCGATCTCTTTGGCCGTAATCAAATCCGCATCGTTATGATCGGTCATCTCTACCATGGCGATTAAGGCATATTCGACTTTTTTACTCATTCTCAACATAATTATATCCGCAATATTTTAAAACCCGACTTATTTTGTCGTATTTTCGAGCGCACAATATACGTTACAGACAAAAACAAGTCAACAATTATTTTTCGGTTGTTGAAATCACTTGTTTTGAGTATAAAACGATATTTTGATAAAGAAATTCCCGTAATGCAAATTCCTTTTTAGCTAAATTGATTTTGCTTCCTTCTCGTGTTGAGCGGGTAGCGTTTTATCCCTTCGCCTTCTTTAAAAGGAATGGTCGGGGATGAAATAAAAAAATATCACAAAAATTTGATTTTCTAAAATACAAAGCGTATATTGTGAGCGAACATTCACACACAATAAAAAGTACGAAGGAATGAAATGTTATCGCAATATACGAAAAGACAACAGCAAATTATCAAAATCGCCATTGAATTGATGGCCCAAAAAGGCGTACAGGAGCTGACCATCAAAAATCTTTCGCAAAAGATAGGACTGGTTGAATCTGCCATATACCGCCATTTTAAAAGCAAACAGGATATCTTATTGGGAATTTTAAATATTTTCAAAGAGAATAAAGAAGAGATATTCGACGCTATTTCAAAAGTATCAGACTCTCCTCTTGCCCAATTGCGTATTCTTTTTTATAAACGTTTTGAGCATTTTTCAAATAATCCGGCCATTGCTTCGGTTATTTTCTCTGAAGATTTTTTCCGTAATGATAAAAGACTGTCTCAAATGGTTTATGAAATTATGCAGATTAATCAATCTATCATTATTGATATCGTAAAAAAAGGACAATTATCGAGCGAAATCCGCAACGATCTTTCCGCGAAACAAGTTGCCTTTATCCTAACCGGCGCCTTAAGACTTATCGTAACTCAATGGCGCTTATCTGAATTCCAATTCGATTTGGTGGCCGAAGGTCGTAATGTTTGGCAAACCTTGGAAATAATGATTAAAAAATAAAAATTTTACCCTATATAAAGTAAATATTCACTTAAATTATTGAGAAAGGATTAAGATGTTAGCGCTTTTAGAACGACTTTTACAGTATCCCAAATCTATTCTGCTGGCGATTTTAATTATCTCCGCCGGCTTTATGGTGGCTATGAAAAAAAACACGCGCATGGAAACGGATTTGGATAAGTATATGCCCGAGCAACATCCGGCGTTCATCTACAGTAATCAAGCCGAAGAGTGGTTTGATATTAAAGACGGAATTATCATTGCTCTTGAAAATAAGAACGGTATTTATAACAGCGGTACTCTGCAAAAAGTAAAAGATTTGACCAAAGAGCTGCAAAAAATGAAAGAGATCGAGAAAAACGACGTAACGTCCCTCTACACGGCGGATAATATTGTTGGAACGGAAGACGGTATGGATGTAAAGGCTTTTTATAAGCGCGTACCGAAAGACTCCGCCAAACTGGCCGAATTACGAGAAAAGGTGCGTACAAACGATATGGTTTTCGGTCGTATTGTCTCTACGGATGAAACGGTTACCGTCGTTATCGCGCGCATCGGCGATGATGTGTTTTCGCAAGAATTTTATCAAAAAATACTCGATACGGCTAAAAAATATGAAGGCCCGGAAAAGATATACGTAGCCGGCCGGCCCATTGTGGAAGGCACTATGGCCTTGTTGGGCCCGGCCGATATGAAAAGAATGGTGCCCATTGTAATTTTAGTTATTATCCTTGTGCTGTTCTTGGTTTTGAGAAATGCCAAAAGCACTTTTTTCACCTTAATGGTGGTTGTTTTCAGCACAATATGGGCATTCGGCTTGATGGCCTCGGTTAATATTCCGGTCTATGCCGTTTCCACGATGATTCCCGTAATGCTTATTGCAATCGGCGTAGCGGACGGCATTCATCTATACAGCCATTTGTATATGTTTTTAAAAGATAATCCGCAGGCCTCGCGCAGCGACGCCGTTAAGGATATGCTCAAAGAGATGTGGAAACCGGTTGTTATGACCTCCGTAACTACGGCCGTCGGATTTATTTCCCTGCTTACATCGCAGGTTTATCCAATTAAATATTTTGGTATTTTTACGTCATTCGGCGTTATGGCGGCTATGGTATTCTCTTTGTTATTGATTCCGGCGGCGATTTTGGTCTTCGGCTTACCCCATGTTAAGAAAAAAATTAACATGGAAGAGGGCGATGATATCGACGACAACAAAACCGATCATCTTGCTTATCGTTTTGCCGAAGGTACGTTAAAACACAAGAATTTTGTTTATTTTTTAACGATTCTTATTATTGTCGTTTCCATCTACGGTATGACTAAGGTATGGATTAATTCCAGCTTTCTGGAAAAGTTTGAGAAAGACAGTGATATTGTTTTGACGGATAAATTTATCAACGAACATTTTGGCGGCACCAGCACGCTTAATGTTATTTTGGAAGACGATCAGGAAAATGCAATGAAGAATCCGCAAATTCTTAACCTTTTGAATAAAATGCAGACGGATGTCGTCGCCGAATTGCCGGTTGTCGGCAATTCCTTTTCCATCGCAGACTATTTAAAACGCATGAACAAAGTGATGCATGCGGACAGCGCTAAATATGATGCCATGCCAAATAATCAGGATCTGATAGCGCAATATTTACTGCTCTATGAAATGTCGGGCGATCCGGAAAATTTATGGCAGGTTGTAACCGAAGATTACAAAAAAGCCAATATTACATTTCAGCTTAAAAGCGATAATTCCAAAGCGCTAAACTCGGCGATCGCCATTGTTGACAGATACAAAGACGATTTTAAAAAGCACGGCGTTGAACTGAATTATGCCGGTTCGGGATATAAAGCGCTTGTTTTTACCGATTTGATTCTTGAAGGGCAGATAACCAGCCTGATCATGTCTCTTATTATTATTGTGATTCTGTTGTCCTTTATGTTTAAGAAAATATCGGTCGGTATTATCGGCTCGGTTCCTATTTTGATCACGGCGCTCATCGGTTTCGGCGTAATGGGGATGTTAAATATTCCTTTAAGCACAACCACCGCTTTAATTTCCAGTATCGCCATCGGTATCGGCATCGATTACGCCGTTCACTTTATAGAACGCTATAAAATATATGCCGCTCAAACTGGAGATAAATTAAAAACGGTTCGTTTAACCATGCACCATTCGGGACGAGCAATCATTTTTAACGCCATTGTGGTTATAGCTGGCTTTCTTGTACTTTTGTTCTCGGTTTTTCCGCCAAATCGTTCGCTCGGCGCGTTGGTTTCTTTGAATATGTTCACCAGTTTTCTCGGTACCGTAACGATCATGTTTATTTTATTATATAATTTTAACATTTATTTTAAAAAAAGTAAGAGCAAATAATGTATTTAACAAAAACGAATAAGAGCTTTTATTTGATAGGGTTTGTCGGCATGATTCTATGCATGGTATTCAATTCAAACGCCGCCGTTCTGCCTTTGGTGAAAATCGAAGGCGACGACGGCGGATTGCCTAACGGCGGAATCTGGAGCAGCGACGACTTAGACAAAAAAATAAATCTGGTGCTCTATGTCGATCCCGATAAAAAAGGCGCGGCGGAACCATTGGTAAACAGACTGGATTCGTTGTTAAACTCTATCCATGATTCTTTGAGCGTAACCTTTATTTTAAATACGGAAGCAACGATTATTCCTAATTTTATTATTCGCAACAGGTTGAAAAAGAAAGCCGAACAGTCGCCTTTCATTACTTATGTTTTGGATGAACGAAGGACGCTTGTAAAAAAATGGAACCTCATTGACAATGAAATTAATGTGTTGATAGTCGATAAAAACGGCGCCGTTCTATTCAATCACAGCGGTAAAATGAGCCGCGAATATATGGATAAGTTTTTAAATCGTTTAGATCATTTATTTAACAAAGGAGAATTAAAATGAGAGCAAGAACACTTAATCTATTCATCGCCATGCTGATATTTTCAACGGCTTTTTTGGCAAATGCGCAGGATAAAATCAGCGGATTACAAGTCATCCAAAATGTTTACGACCGTCCCGCCCCTAAAGATCAAGAGGGCGTATTAACAATGACATTGATTAATTCACGCGGCGATGAACGCGTCCGCACCATTAAACAGTTTATTAAGGACTTTGGTAAAGTGGAAAAGAAAATCATGTTTTTTGTAAAACCGGCTGATGTAAAAAACACGTCATTTATGAACTGGAGCTACGATCAGGAAGGCAAAGACGACGACCAATGGATCTACCTTCCAGCTTTAAAAAAAGTAAAACGTATTTCCAGCGACAGCAAAAGCGATTATTTTATGGGTTCCGATTTTACCTACGATGATCTCGGCGACCGTCATCCGTCCGCGGATAATCATAAAATATTAAAAGAAGAAACCGTTAACGGTGAAAATTGCTATGTTGTTGAAAGTACGCCGAAAGACCCCGATTATATGTATTCACGTACGGTTACCTGGGTAATTAAAGATAAATGGATCGGATTAAAGAAAGAATTTTACGACGAAGACGGCGAATTGCTTAAAACCCTAACGGTTGAAAAATACGGTAAAATGAAAAAT
>CAYRJN010000126.1:0-10944 GCA_964424545.1 uncultured Calditrichaceae bacterium | reverse complement strand
GTATATAATTTCAATATTTTTCATGCGTTATGACTTTTTAAGGAAGCCCTAATTAATTTAATGGTTTAAAATAATTAAAGTGTGGAATTAAATGCAAGTAAAAAATGTAATAATTTCTTTTTCAAAATTATCATGATTTAATAATACGGCCATTTTGCTTTTGTCTATAGAAATTACAGGCAACCCGCATGTGTAATTATTAACAACATGATTGGTCGCTTTATCTACAACTATATAAAATTGAAGTTTTTTTAAACTATTACTATTAAAAGGCTTTATTATAGGATAAAAATTTAAATAATTAAAAAACATATTATTGATCATTTTTATCATATTTTTATCACTATTATTTGTTAAAATAACAAGTTTATGTTTTAATATGGCAGTTGGAGTATAACGAATAGCAGAAATAATACCGCTTTCGTTGTTTATGAATTTTTTTTCAGAATTAAATTTTGAAGCCGTTACAATGTAATTAATTGTCGGCTCAGCTTGGTTAATACTTTCGGATATATACTTATTACTATAAACGGATAAGGATTTTTTAGAATTATTTTTTAAGAGATTAAATTTTTCCAATAGAGTACCGTTGCGATCGAGGCCTATTCCCCTTAAAAAAATTGGTTTATTGATTTTTGAAACAGCAGACAAAGGAATACAAAAGTTATCAGTAAAACATAATTCCGAAATACTCTGTTCTCTCTTGTTATTAATTAAAATGGTAAAATAGCGTTTATTATTAATATTTACTTTCTTTTTATCGATAAAAATATTTTTTACGTTTTCATCCAATTTGAAAGATAGCTGCCATTTTTTCTTTTTTAAAATAAATTTAATTCTACACGAATTTAATTTTATAGTAAAACGGCGCCATATCAAGGGAATAAGTAAAATAATTCCTTTTATTTCTATTTCAACAGTTTTAAAGGATATGGGTTTTATAGGCGGATGATATATAAGCGCGTCAACTTTTAGAATCTTTTCAGTTACGCGATAAGAAATTACAACATTTTTATCAATATTAAAAAAATGGGATTCCTCATCAAAGGATAACTTTGTTAAATATTTACCGTATTGCTTGGAAAATGAAAAATAAAGTCTTCGCGAAGGTATATAAATAGTATCATTTATTATATCTCTGTTGTGTGCTGAAAAATAATAAACATCATTTTTAATCCATAAATTACTATGTTGTTTTAAAATATAAAGAAGAGAGACTATATTTATTAAATCCTTATTTTTTAAAAAACGTTTTATTTTATTAAAAAGTAAGGAATGCCAGTAGAAATTTTCTTTAACGGCGAGAAAAAGTAGGGAAATAAATTCATCCGGATTATCATTTAATCTTTTTGCAAAAAAGAAGTCTTTTGCCGGATAAGCAATATCTCGCCATGATGATTGAATTAAAAGATATAATTCATTTTTTTCCGTTTGATTAAAAATATATTCTCTTAATATATCTTCATTTTGTAAATTAATATTATTATTTGAAGATTTTTTATTAACCACCGCATCAAAACGCATTTGCGATAATCGTAATTTATCTATAGACAAAGATTTATTTTGCGTGTTATTAACGTAAAATTCCTGCAACTCTTTAATTTTATAAAAATGTAAAAAGATTTCCTGTATCCAAAAGAAATTGCTTGATTCGAGAATTTTCCCATCAAATGAAATAGCGTCTATATTTGCCCAAAAATTATCAATATTGCTAAATAATTGAGCATTACGGGATTTTATGCTTTTTAAAGGATGGATTTCTTTTTCTTTTTCATAAATTTCGTTAAAATAACTAAGAATATTTCTATTATTTAAATTTTTATCGATGCAGAAAACATTGATATCTCGTTCTTCAATTTTATGTATATTATTAATACTTGAATGAATTTCTAATGTTAAACCGGAAAAATTGGAAAGTTTTTCTACAATCAAAACGGTTATATTATAATATTGAATTAAAACAAAATGAATATATTCATTTTCAATAGTTGTGACAAAAATACGCGTTTGCGGAAGGTGAGTAGTGGAAGAATTAAAGGGAATATTACTATCAATTGATACCAAATTATTTTTACAACAATATTGTGTTTCGGAAAAACGGACATCAATATTGGCGGCAATAGGAATATTATTAATTCTATGCAACAATCCTTGACGAATAAATTCCCCAATATCGTGTATAAGATTATTGATATTTCCATCCATAAATAATATTAAACATTAAATTATATATTTTAAAGAAGAAGCCGCTTAATATCGACATAAAAAATAAAAATAATCAAGGCCAGTAAAATAGCCATGCCGATTTGCTGTACTTTAATTTTAACTTTTAGAGGTATTGGACGCCCGATAATGGCCTCAATTATTAGAAAAACGAGATGTCCCCCGTCAAGCGCAGGAATAGGCAAGATGTTAAAAAAAGCCAAAATAGCGCTTAATGCGGCAATTAGGTATAAAAGCTGCGCCCAGCCGGCCGCAGCGGCTTCACCGGCCATCTTGGCAATCATAATCGGGCCGCCTACAACCTCTTTTGCCGATTTAACACCTGAAATAACCCACCATAATCCTTTTGCGTTTAAAAGAATAAGGTTGTAAGTGTTTTCAATTCCGGCAACGAACGCTCTGCCCGCTCCAACTTGTTTATGATCGTAATAATAACCGATGCCTATTTTTCCGATAGCGACAACGCTGTCTTTTGCTGTTTTCTCTTCAACGATATCCGGAACGATTAAACCTTTTAGCGTATCCTGTCCCCTAATCCAGGCAATACTAATTTCCTGCCCCGGATGAGAGCGGATTATCTCCGTCATTTCTTGCCACCTTTTTATAGTATGCCCGTCGAGCGACACAATTTCATCGGCTTTCTGCAACCCTAATTTTGACGCGGGCATATCGCTTTGAACCATACCCACCTTTGCCGGTATAAGCGGGTCGATATCGAGATATTCGCCTTTTTCGTCGGAAAACCACTCTTTTTTATACGTAAGGATTTTTTCCTTTCCGTTTCTCAATATTTTGAAAGTAATATCGCTGTTAAGATTATTGACAAACTGTTCTTGCACCTCATTCCATGAGTGCACGGGAACGCCGTTTATAGATAAAATTTTATCATCGATTTGGAAGCCTATTTTTTGAGCAATCCCATTTTCTCCGACCACGCCGACCGTCGTATACGGTAATATTTGTTCGCCTTGTGAGAAATTCAGATAAGCCAATATTATCACTGCAAGTATTAGGTTCATAATTACACCGCCGGAAATGATAACAATGCGTCGCCATATCGGTTTTGAATTGAATTCATACTCGGCGCCGGTGATATTATCATCCATACTTTCATCGACAAAGCCCGACATCTTAACAAAACCGCCAAGGGGAATAGCGCCTATCGAAAAGTTTGTCTCCCCTATTTTTTTAGTAAAAATGGTTGGCGGAAAACCGATAGAAAATTTTTCTACCCTGACGCCCATCCATTTTGCGGCCAAAAAATGCCCTAATTCATGGATAATCACCAAGACGCCGAAAACAAAAATTATTGAAAAAAATGTTAACATATTTTATTCCTATTTTACAAAAAATAATGTTTCTAAATTGCCGACAGCGGCTTTCTCTGCGTCCGTCAAATATTGAAAATAAATAAAACCGTTAAAATAGTTCTCTATATTTTCGATGATTTTATCAATTAAGGCGCTCTTTTGCGGAACCGATTCAATAATATCATTTAAAGCGATAGATTTATTTTTTAACTGATTTTTATATTCTCCTATTTCCTCTTCGTCATATTTTAAGTAATGCAAAAGCTTCGTTTGTTCATTTGAAAATAAGATTGAACCGTGCTGTAGTATATTTACCGGATAAATCCTCTGTGCGCTGCCTACAAGTTTTTTACCATTATATTTTATTTCGGATTCAGCTGCCCGGTTATAACAAATATCCGTTCGTTTTACAATCTGTGAATTTTCCAAATAAACATCAAAGCCAAGCCGATTTAACGCTTCTGCAATAATTTTATGTACTAATGAATAGATTTTCCGATGGTCCAATATAGTTTTGGAAATAATTACCGAATAGGTTAATTCATTGCAATGATAAACCGCGCTGCCTCCAGTTGGCCGTCTTACGATGTCTATATTCCTGGATGATGCATAATCTCTTTTAACAATAGAAATATCCTGATGATAACCTATTGAAATACAACAAGGCGCCCAACCGTAAAAACGAAATACTGCGCTCAATTCCTTTGATTCTTTTTTTGCAAAATAGTGATCTATAGCCATATTTTGCAAACCCGTCTTTACATCGTAAGGAATTATCCTAAGCGAATTAATTTTCATCCTTTGAAGTCCGGATTATTCCTCTTTCGGAATTGCCGAGAAATTTAAGTAAATGTTCTATTTGCGGAAGATGTTCTAATTCCTTATCAATTTTATGGAGGGCTTCCTTAAGTAAAAGATTTTCATTATAAATAATACGAAAGGCGCTTTTTATAGTTTTTATCGTTTTATTGTCAAAACCTTTTCTCCTCAAACCGATAAAATTCAGATTATAAAATAGAGTGGGATCGCCTTTAGCCAAAACATATGGAGGCACATCTTTACTTACGCCGGAAAGACCGCCAATAAAACAGTGTTCGCCGATGTGCACAAACTGATGTATAGCCGTCATCCCCCCAATACCCACATGATCCTCTATGATGACGTGTCCCGCCATATTTACAGAATTGGCAATAACCACATTATTGCCGATTTGACAATCATGAGCAATGTGTGAATAGGCCATTAAAAAGCAATTTTTTCCAACACGCGTATAAATGATGTGATTTGTCCCGCGGTTTAATGTGGCGTATTCTCTTACGGTCGTACCGTCGCCTACTTCAAGGTATGTTTTTTCATTGCCAAATTTCAAATCCTGTGGAATTGTTCCAAGAACGGCGCCGTTATGAATTTTACATTTTTTGCCGAGACGAGCGCCGTCGGCAATAAGAACATGGGGCCCTATAATCGTATCGTCTCCGATAATAACATCGTCTTCAATAATAGTAAATGGTCCGATTTTTACATTATTCCCTATTTCAGCTTTACCGGAAACCAGAGCGCTATGATGTATATCAGCCATATTTATTTCCCTTTACTATTGATCCGCTATGGCAGCCATCATTTCGGCTTCGCATACCAAATCTCCTTTTACATAAGCTTTACCTGCCATTTTGAATGTTGTTCTTCTATTTTTCAACATAGTAAGTTCCATAACCAACTGATCCCCCGGCTGAACGACTTTTCTAAAGCGCACGCCGTCAATGCCCATAAAAAAGACCAGTTTTTTCTCCATATCCTGTTGATCGTTTAACAAAAGGATTCCGCCCACTTGAGCCATAGCTTCAACGATTAAAACGCCTGGCATTACCGGTCTTTGCGGAAAATGTCCCTGAAAAAACGGTTCATTTGTCGTAACGTTTTTAATACCGACAGCCATTTTACCCGGTTCAAAATCAATTATGGCATCCACTAAAAGAAAGGGATAACGATGCGGTAAAATGCGCTTTATGGCGTTTATATCGAATATAACGCCTTTTTTGTCGATATCCTGATACTTACGGGTAATTTTCTGCTTTTTATATTTATTGCGAATAATTTTAGCAAATTCGATATTATTTTGATGGCCCGGACGCGCAGCAAGAATCTGTGCTTTAATATTAACACCGACTAACGCTAAATCGCCGATTAAATCCAATAATTTATGGCGGCAGGGTTCATTTTTATAACGCAACTCTTTGTTATTAATAATTCCGTTTTTGCCGAGAGATACTTTTTCATCAATATCAAACATTTTCTTTAATCGCTTAATATCGTTGTTATCCAAATCGCGATCAACGATAACAATAGCGGAATCAAGGTCGCCGCCTTTAATCAGTTGTTGATTATACAATTCTTCAACTTCATGCAGGAAACAAAAGGTCCTAGCCGGCGCAAATTCGGAAACGAATTCTTTTTCCATGGAAAAAAGACCGGAATGCTGGCTGCCCAATGCGGGATTTTTATAATCAATCATTACGGTAAGACGATAGTCATTTGTTGGTAAAGCCGCGTATTCGATGCCGCGATTTTCATCGACGTAAGAAATCGGTTCATCGATAACAACATACTCTTTATCAGCATTTTGCTCTTCTATGCCGGCTTCAAGTAATTTATTAACAAAAGGCATGGCAGAACCGTCGCCGATAGGAGGTTCGTTGGCATTTAATTCCACAAGACAATTGTCTATTTCCAGCCCCACCAACGCTGCAAGAACATGCTCAACGGTGTGCACAATACTTTCGCCGTTTTGCAATGTTGTTCCTCGCAAACTATCGGTGGATGTATCCTGAATAACATATTCCACATTAGCCGGAATCTCTTCCGCGCCTTCAATATCCGTTCGTAAAAAACGTATTCCGCTATTTTCTTCGGAAGGTTTAAAAGTGATTTTAGTTACGTTACCGGTATGTAGGCCGCGGCCTTCAAGAGATACTTCTTTTTTTATTGTTCTCTGCTTTTTTGTCATTTCCAAATCATTTACTCTTTATTTAAATTCTCTTTAAGTTCAATAATTTCATTTTCCAAAGCGTGTAATTTTTTATTCATATCAGGCAGATGTCTTAAGGAAACATCAATGCGTTTCTGTTGCATAATGGGCAGCGCAGGCGAACCGAAGAGAATGGAGCCTTCGGGAACGTCTTTGCTTATACCGCTTTGTGCGGCTATAACAGCGTTATCGCCGATTTTTAAATGTCCGGCGACCCCCACTTGTCCGCTAAGTGTAACATGCTTGCCTACTTTGCTGCTTCCGGCGATGCCAACCTGAGAAACGATAACCGTATTTTCTCCAATAGTAACATTATGAGCAAGTTGAACAAGGTTATCAATTTTTGTTCCCTTTTCGATCAAAGTGGAGCCGAGAGTCGCTCTGTCAATCGTTGTGTTGGCACCTATTTCCACATCATCTTCAATAACTACGTTGCCGAGTTGCGGAATTTTCTGATATTTATCTCCGACAGGCGCAAAACCGAAACCGTCGCTGCCGATTACGCAGCCGTTCTGCAGTATAACGCGATTTCCGATTACGCAGTTATCTCTAATGGAAATATTGGAATACAACAGACAATCATTGCCGATTTTAACGTCGCGATATATTACCGTGCCGGGATGAATAACCGTATTATCGCCGATTTGGACATTCGCACCAATATAAACGTTAGGAGCGATGGTTACATTTTTACCGATATGGGCGCTGTCGTTAACAATTGCTTTTTCGGATACGCCGCTGAATTCGGATTCTTGTTGCGTATTAAACAAATTTAGGGTAAAAACAAAGGCAACATAGGCGTTATCAACCAAAATATAAGGAATTTCAAGTCCTTCAATTTCTTTATCCAACAATATGGCGGCTGCCTTAGTCTCTTGTAAGAACTTTTTATATTTTTGATTAGACAAAAAGGTTATCTCATCCGGCCCTGCTTCGTCAATTTTAGCAGGACCAATGATTTCCAAATCGGAAGGGCCGACCAATTTACCGCCTATTTTTTCGGCGATTTCCTTTAATTTCATGGATTATTTAGACCCTTTTTTAGTCGTCGACTTTTTTTGCCCTTTATTCAACTCATCCAAAACACGATCGGTAATATCGTATTTGGGTAAAGCGTAAACAACTGCTCCTGTGCCGGCGTCAAATACAAAGTCATAACCTTCTTCTTCGCCAATCTTAGATATCAGGGCGTTGATTTTATCAAGAATCGGTTTGGAAAACTCCACGCTCTTTTGATATAATTCGCCTTCAGGGCCAAGTTTCTCATATTTGAATTTTTCGATTTCCATCTGTTTTTGCTGAAGCTGTTTCATCTTTTCTTGTTTTTTTTCTTCGCTTAAAAGCAAACTTTGAGATTCAATTTCACTATATAGATCTTGATAATCTTTAACCATCAATTGATATTCGGAATCATAAGCATTACGGATATCATTCAATTTTTTCTGCACATCAATATATTCTTGATATTCGGAAAGAATTTTTTGTGAATGTACAAAGGCAAATTTCTGTGCAAGTACGGGGACAGTAAAAAGTATGAGCAAACTGCTCGTTAACAGATAAGATTTTAGTGTTTTCAATTTTTCCTCCTTAGAGTAATTATCTTTGCTTTATTATTTTGTTGTTGTTAAAAATTTGTATGTTGACAAAAGGCGGTTGTCATAAAAAATATAATAACGTATCCGCTTTATTATGCAAATTTATATAAGATGATAATTTATAAAAATTATTAGAATTTTCCAAATACAAAGTGTACCTTCCATTGTCCGTCTCTTTGACCGAAATAGTCGTAATAATCAAAACCATATCCAAAGTCAATCCCGATGATGCCAATCATAGGCATAAACATCCTTACGCCCACGCCTGCGGAACGACGAAAATCAAAAATATTAGTTTCCTTAAATTTTGACCATACATTTCCCCCTTCAACAAATAATAAACCGAAAATTGTGGGATTCGGAGCGATTTGAAATCGCACTTCGAGCGTTACTTTTCCCATGGCCGACCCCCCGATCGGGCTGCCGTTTTTAGAAACAGGTCCTACCTGACCATCGTCATACCCCCTTAAGGCTTCCGAAAAGCTCATACCGGAACCTCCCATGTAAAAGTATTCCCCGAAAAGCGGCGCTTTATTATTCGCAGCTACATTTATAACTCCCATCTTAAATCTGGAGAATAAAACAAGGCCCAAGGGCATGGGCATATACCATTCGCTTGAAAATATAGATTTGACATAATGTTTGTCTCCACCAAGAAGACCTCCGGAAAATTCAACCAAAAGAGAATTATTTGATCCGTGAGTGGGAAATTCGGGATTATCGCGGCTGTCGCGGCTAATGATCTGCGTTATACTTTTTTGTGCGGTTGTCCCTGCGGTGTATCTTGGATAATAGGCCAACAAGCTCGGATCTGTAATATTCGTTATAGAGGATAAAGTATAGCGGGCGATCCAATCTCCTCTAAAAAAATTATCGGGCCAATAAAATCGACGACCTACTCTTAGGGTTGCGCCCCGCGATGCCTGATCCCATGGATAATAACCGCCGCCGCTTCGCGTATCAAAGATGGAAAAACCGCCCAGCGTCGGTGTATCAAAAAGCCATGGCTCGGTAAAACTAATGGAAAAAGAGCGGTATATTGTTCCGAATTGCCAGTTAAAATCCAATCGTTGTCCGTCTCCCCCTGAAAATGGATGCGCCATTGAGAAGTTATTAAAAGTAAGACCTAAGCTTCCGATAAGACCGTCTCTTTGGCTGTATCCTGCCGACATATTGGCCATATCGGTTGATTTTTCTTCCACCGTCAAGGTGAGATTAACTTTACTCTCCTCTCCGGGGATTAACTCGACATTCGGTTGAATATCGGAAAAATAGTTGAGCATTTGAACGTCTCTGGCCGAACGCTGTAATTTAGCGCTGTTAAAAACATTTCCCGGATGAATTTTAAGCTCCCTGCGAATAACCTTTTCATTGGTTCGCGTATTCCCTTTTATAATAATTTTGTTAATATGGACGATATGCCCTTCGATGATTGTAAATTTTATATCCAAGGTATCATCGCTTACGGGAATTTCATGTGGTTGAATATTAGCAAAGAGATATCCTTGATTATAGTACAAATCCTGTATTCGTTGTCTGGCCTTGTTAAATTCTTCTTGATTAAAAGGCTCCCCTTTATCGATTTCAAAATATGATCTTAATTCCTCGTTACCAAAAACTTCGCTACCTTCAAAGGTTATTTCGCCATAATAATATTTTTTTCCTTCGTATACCCAAATATCAATATATAAATCCGTTTTATCTTCACTGTAAGAAAGGGAATCTTTTATAATTTCGGCATCCCTGAAACCTTTATTCTTATAAAACTCAATAACCTTTTTTTCATCTTCTTTTAATTTTTTGGGATCAAAATCGGCGCTGCGCCACCAACGATCCTCTTTAATATCTTCCATAGCGCCTTTTAAATCATCGCTGTCAATATTTTTATTGCCATGAAAAGTGATTTTTTCAACCTGCACTTCTTCGCCTTCGGTAATATCAATTAAGAGATCAACACGATTATCGCCTTTTGCTCTTAATGTGTCGATATTGACAACTGCGAGTAGATAACCTTCATCATGATATTTATCGAGAATTTTTCGTTTTATATTAAAAATTTTATAAGGCGTTATAACCATTCCCCGATAAACATTAATTTCATCTTTAATATCTTTTTCCGATATTTCCTTGGTTCCTTTAATAATAATGTTATTAACGCGAGGATATTCTTTTACTCTAATTAAAATATCGAGGCCTTGCAGCGTTTGCCCTGTTATATAAAGACGAATATCGGAAAATATTCTTAACGCCCATAAATTTTTAACGGCTCTTTGCAGGTCTTCGCCGTTAACTTGAGAGCCAACCATTAAGCCCGAATTAAATCTTATCGAACTCGCATCAACTTTTTTATTTCCTTCTACGGTTATTGAATTTATCCTTACTTTTTTAGTTTGCGCCGTCGATTCCGAAATAAATATAAGGAAAATTAAAACAATAAGAAAAACAGATTTTTGCAAGCCAGCCTCCATAATTTCTAGAAAAAAGATATTGGATGTTGAAAACGTAATCGTACTTTAAAATCCTGAATATAATAATTTGGACGGGAAAGATTATAAATCCCCATCGATTCCCTGTCGTATTGAAGCTCCAACAACATACTGCGAAAAAGGCGATATTCCAAGCCGATTGAATGGTTAAAATCAAAACCCGTTTTATTTTGATTATAAATCGATACCAACCTTCCTGTATAGGTCAAATATAAGTTTTGCGTCAAATACTTTCCAACAATAATTTCGGAGTTTTGAAACAAGTGCAGGTAAGAAGCATCCGAGGTGAACGGATTTGTATAATA